>NZ_JACJSF010000049.1 GCF_014698035.1 Desmonostoc muscorum FACHB-395 | reverse complement strand
AGTCTTTCTTTTTGCTCTTGAGATAGATGGTTTTTTGCTGGCATATATCCCTATTCATAGCTAGTCACTTAATTTTATATTATACAAATAAGCTGCGTAACAGCTTATGAAAGTGAACTACCTCACCCTGCCTTCGGCTGAGGTGGGGGTGGGGAATTCCGCCGAATTAGTTAAAATTTCAGACTAGATGAGTGTATGCGATCGCAATTAACCCACCAGGTGTTTAAGCACACCCTCTATTTTTTCTTTGACAGCCTGCCATTTAGTCTAAACTCCAGCTGCTACTTTAACTCAAATTACTACTGCCACCGACTTGGGCTGCTCCCTCTGCTGCTGGTGGGTGGTAAGTCATAGACTGTAACCCCAAACGACCAGGACCAATAAAACGGTTGAGAGTGAATGAGATACCGCCAAGCATGACTCCAATTACTCCGAAGATGCCGCCACTAGATTGCAGCGCCGTTACTGTCTCCATCTTCACTGATGAGTCTTTCCATAACCATGCTCCTGGCTCAACATCGAGTACTTCCCCAGGAGCAAGGTACTTTTCAAAGACATTACCGTAACCGTGGATTAAAAGCAGCCCTCCCTGTTGCTGACCAATGAAGTGGTCAATAAATAAACCACCACTGCGGCTGAAAAAAAGGTTTGCCAGCCCTCGCTGGAAAAAGAAACTGTACTCAATATTACTCGTAGCTAATAAAAACTGATGTTCGCGCACGTCTACTGTCTGTCCACGCTCTAATTGCAGCACCACAATCTGTCCTGGAGCCTCACGAGAGAAAGCAATATTCCCTGGCCCATGTGCTTCACTGATAAAAATTTGCAGTCCGGCAAAGAAACGCTTGGCTGCCCCTTTTAAACCTTTGATACCGAGGCGAACATTCGGATGTTTCCACAGTAAAATATGATGCTCAAAGTAAATCGATTGCTGTTGCCCTAGATGGACATCTACTACAGGCACTATTTCTCCCTCAATTCTCAAGGTCAAGTCACCAGAATGAAAGAAATCTTTCGGATTTTTTAATTCAGGTATCGGTTCACTACTGAAGTCTGGCATAGTCTTTACTTTTCAATGGTTGTTTTATAAATCATTTTCTCCCAAACTCCAATTGTTTTACGCGGATATGAGTTTGACCTCGACTACACAGCACGGGTGCATTGGGATTGTTAAAATTCAGAGTGTGGCTGGATGGATCATACTGTGTAGAGCAATCGCTATTTAACGATTTCTGACTACTGATAAGCCTTTGGAATTTCAGTTGGCGGATGTTTAATTTCTCCCTCGCTGTAACCTAGGTCATACATACTCGCCGCTTGAGCATCTTGTTCTGGTGGCACTTTGGGTTTTCCAGCCCAGGCATCAGATTTTCCCAAGTTAAACCAATCTTCATCAATCATTTCAGAGATGAATGTGTTTCCCTTTGTGTTTTTCATGTAGACATCCCTACTTTTGTTAAGCTCGTCAGTTCCTTCCATAACTACCTCGGAGCGCTTCATCTTGATCTGTATCTTTTTTTTTTGGGCAAGCAAGCCCAACCCAATGGCCGTCAATAATCCAAAGCTCAAAAGGATATTTTCCCACAACGATGATAAAGTCCTCACATGATTGACATGAAGGATATCTTCGATAACGCCTGGAATGCTAAAGCCAACAATGATCGAATACGCCCAGAACCACCAACGACCTAGTTCATTTCCACGACGGTAATAGTTACTAATCCACACCAAGATGAATCCTAACAAAATCGTGCCATGCAGTCCGAGGCTCCGCCAGGGATTAGCGTAGGGGAGAGGACGAAAGTATATCCACCACACCCACCAGAACACCGCTAATACTGCAACTAGACCCCAACTCAACCACGAAAACCACCGATTATTGTTATTCACGGTCTGCACCCCAATTTCTTTATTCTCCCATCTTGCATGTGGAGAAATGAATGTCATTTGGATATAGTGTTGAAGCATTATATAGATTCACAACTCCAACACCAAATTCCTGAAAAATCTGTAATCAGTTTATTGATATCAAATGACTGACGACAAGACCCCACCAAGCGAAATGATTCCGGATTTTTCTAGAACCAATTACTGCTCAAGAGAAATATTGTCCAAGTAGATATGCCATCTACGTTGGTTTGGAGTTGAGCCAGAAACCTTATTGACTCGTTGCAGCTTATAGCTACCACGAAAACGCTGTGGAGTTCCATTGCTACTAACATTCGTGACAGTAACGGGAATTTCAATATATAGCGAGCCTGCTGCCCTTCTAAAGAACCCGGTTTTCCGACTTCTTCAACAATGGATACGATGTTAGCAAAACACTGCTGAAATTCCTCAAATGATTGCTTACTGGCAGTACCTATAACCCTTACCCAGACGTACAGGAAAGTCAAAATTACTTCCGCAAAAACCATTCAGGATTTTATTGACTCAGTTTTTTTTGATGGCAAAAAGAAGCCTATCACAGTCAATACCCCCTAATATTAGATGGGGCGGCTCAAAGCCGTTTGAACTTTTTCTGGAGAAATCTCAATGACCATTTCAATGTACCAAGCTTTAATACCCGTGTCTATTCGCGCACTGAATAATCTTATAAACATTCTTGAAAAAGGTGCTGCTTATGCTGAAACTAAAAAAATAGATCCGAATGTCTTGATTAATAGTCGTCTCTCTCCAGATATGTTTCCATTATCAAAACAAGTGCAAATTGCCTCTGATATAGTAAATAGAGGTGCCGCACGGTTAGCAGGAATAGAACCACCTAAATTCGAGGACAATGAAACTACATTTCCTCAACTTATTGACCGCATTCAAAAAACTATTTCTCATTTAAATACTTTTAAACCTGAGCAAATTGACGGTTCAGAAGAGAGAGAAATTACCCTACAGATGCGTGACAACACTCTCTCTTTTCAAGGAATGCCATTTCTCCTATATTTTGTTTTACCAAACCTTTATTTCCATGTCACAACAGCGTATGACATTCTTAGGCACTGTGGTGTAGAACTTGGCAAAGGAGACTTTCTTGGTCAGCCTTAATCAGAGTAATATCTAACGCACTTTTTTCGAGATTTTCCGATCTTGCTTGGGTTAGTAAAAAATAGACTTCTTCACTGTGGGGAAAAGTTTTTTCTTCAACATTTCCCTTTTCTTTTTCTCAGTAATTACACTGGCTTGAATTTGCTGATTAATTAGTAAAATATAATACTACATTAAATTCGATATTTGTTCGGTTATGAGTATGATTTCCTTTAGACCAATGATATTGATTATAGGCATAAGTATTGGTTTACTGCCTCTGTTGTCCAACTGGCGAGTCCTTGCACAAAATCAATCACAAAACATTGAGCTAAAAGTTTATAGTGAAAATGAGCAAAAACAAAGCTGTCCAGACAAAGTAATTGTCACTGAAAAACCTCATCCTTATCAAGAAGGCAGTTTTTCAACAGATGGCTCTGTTAACCTAAATGCCTACGCAAGTAACATCTCTGTTCAAGCCAGTAATAGCTTTAGCGTTACATGGGTTGGTACACTTAAGCCAAGATATGCTAAATGCTTTGCTTCTGCTGGAATGACTAAGGTTGATGGACAAGCCTACTCTGAACACCTTAATTATTTACGGATGCACTTCGTTAAAGGTAAGGTTTACTTCATCTTAGATTTGGCTGGTGGCTCCGATCCAAATAATTATCCTCTAGTCGTGCTAAACAACAGTTTCAAGAATGGCAATCCTGCCTGGACTTGGGGCGGGAGTGACTAAAGGTCATACTGGCACCATCCCAGATGTCTATTAGAAGTATTCCAAGAGCAAAAGTCTGTTGCGCCGTCTGCTGTTGTGGAAGTTCTACCCGATGATGAGCCTTACACAGAACGCATACCTGGGGCAGTGGCTCCTTTGGGTTAACTTTGAGTGCGGGTGTAGGCCTGTGGTGTGCGATTGGCTCAAAGCTGTGTAGATCAATAAAGTTTGGTAAAGAGTTGAGTAATTCATGCTTCAGATTTCGTCTCACTAGCTTTTTTAGAGACAGCAATTGCACCAACTCCAAACAATAGACCTAGTAGGGAAGTGGGTTCAGGTACTGATGTAGATGAAGAACTCAGGGTAATATTGGCAGCAGAATCTTGATAAATGTATGTTCCTGCCCGTCCCACTTCACCCGTCAAGCTAATTTCAGAGCTTGAAGTTCTTTCTAAGGTATATCTTGGAGCATCAAAAGCAATGCCAAAATCAACTACTAAATTCCAATTCGACCCAGAACCAAGCTCAAAATCAACATCTGGGGTTAAGTTACCGCCATTAGTAGATCCTGGATTCAAATTCAAGTTTAGATTGTTGACGGATAGCTCCCAATCGCTCAAAGTCCCGGACTCTGAGTAAACCACGAATCCAGAATATTCGCTTTCTTCTGGCAAAGAGTTCGTAAGGAATGGGCTAGTAGCATCGACTAAGGTAAAATCACCTGAAAATTCTTGTCTAGTTAGAATCGCTCCCAGTACGGGAGTAGCATAAAATACGCTTGCAACTACCAAACCAATCACGGCGACGCTAACTTTGGGGAGTCGAACTTGATTCATGGATTGGGTATGCTATCTAAAATTGTTGAAAGTATGCTATCACATCCGTGGCAACTTAAGATACATTCGGTACACCAAAATTTTCTGCGATACCTGCGGTGTTCTCGAAGAATCGCTCAAGCCCAGAAATGGGCAATACTATTAAAGAATTACTCAGTACCCTGACGATTGATGAGCGTTGTGGCGTGATGCTGGAGTTTGAGGATGCAAGACCTGACAAGTTTGCTCAACTGGTTATATCTGCGCGCGATTGGGTGCAATGGATGACTTAAATTACTCAAGCTATAGAATAGTTGATTGTGTTAATTCCTCAAACATCACATTTTCAACCTCGCTTTATTGCGCTTGGCTCCATGTAAATAATTTCCCAAATATGACGGTTTAAGTCAGCAAACCCATGTCCGTACATAAAACGGATAGTGGCTGTGCTGGGATGATCTACCCCTAAGCTAAGTTCAGCAATTTTTAATGCTTTTTATACAGTGTTTTTGTTTCACTGGTAGGGGTCAGGTAGATAGCCACCTTTTGCAAATACACTGTATCGACCAACTTTTACGGTATCGCCATTATCAATAGATGCCATGAAGATGAAAATTTCGTGCTTATCAGGGCACCATGAGTGATCAATGACGTTCAAAACGGTAGCAGCAACTTCGCTGTTTAGGTATTCATGAGTTGTTGACTCATCCAGCCACAAAGTCTCAAGTTTATCTTTTCGTGGGCTAATGAACTCGCCAATGTCTGGGTGAAACTCTCCAATATTAATTAAGACATACCCTTTGCCAAACTCCCGCTTAAACTGATGTATTTGCTTAAATGCCTTCGCCATAAAACTTACATCTTCAAGGGCTTCTAAGTAAAAGTCATTTAAAACTGACTGCACAATTGAAATTGCATCCACAATAAACAGGGCTGTACTTTAAGTTGATTATAATAACTCACCCTAGTATGTCCGATTTTGGGGTAGACGGCATAAATATACGAGCTGACACCAGGGGCAAAATAGTACAAACTTACCTAAAATCGAGGTTTGTACTATGCCAATGACAAAACTAATTTTAACAAGGGGCAGCTATTATCTGCTGTACTATTACTCGAAAATCTGAATCTATTGCAGTTTCTTACATCAGACGTTCAGTTGCGTGGGTCTGATGAGAAAATGGTGGAGTTTAAAGCCCTGGCAGTAACGCATCGGCACGTTATCAAGAATTACCTGAATGTTTCCATTTCTGAAAAACTGACCCCAGTAGCGATCGCTCAGAAGTTACTTGCCAAGATTGATTTGAAGTTGGACTACGTTGGTCGATTGGGTAAGCGTGAAAATCGGGAGTGCGTTTATCGATTCGTTGCCCCTGATGATGAGCGTGATTCGATTTTCGGGCAGTGGTTCAATCGGGATGAATTATTTCAAAGTGAGTCGGTGTCAGTCACGAATAATATAAAGTTACAAACACCAGGTATTGACACAACATCACTATCCATATCGCACAATACTGATTTGGTGTCAGGCACTAATAATATAGTCTTTGCAACATCACTCAGTGACACAGCACCACATACCCCAGAAAATATCGCGATTCTTGGATGGAAGGGGCTAAAGCTGAAATTGCAGCAAGGTTTGGACAGCGCTGGTCGGTTTTACACAGAGCTAATCTCCCAAGTTGGCTTTTCCGTTGGGGTGGCTGATGGTGAGCCTTACTGGAATGGCTATCTAGGGCAGTGGCAGGTTTGGGTTAACTTTGGGAGCGAGTGTAGGTCTGTGGTGTGCGATTGGTTGGTTGTGGTTAACTGAAATCACACTTTCGACCAAGTTAACTTTGAGCCTGAGCCAGAATCGGTAAGGTAATCACAAATTCTGTTCCAACACCCAAGGTAGAATTCACATTCAAAGTTCCGCCATGTTTTTCTACAACAATAGACCCAGCGATCGCTAATCCTAATCCTGTTCCTTTACCAACACCTTTGGTGGTAAACAAATGGTCAAATACTTTTTGCTTGACTGATTCACTCATCCCCACCCCATTATCAGCAATTTTCACCTCAACCTGTTTTTCTTTTAATGAGGTGGTAATTGTAATCCGATTAGGATTGGCTTTAATCTCCTCAAAACTCCGACCTGTATTTGATTCATCCAAGGCATCAATAGCATTGGCTATTAAATTCATAAATACTTGATTTAATTGTCCTGGAGAGCATTCAATTTCAGGTAAGTTACTATAGTTCGTCACTATTTCAATTGCTGGACGGCTGTTATTGGCTTTGAGACGATGTTTTAAAATTATAATCGTACCATCAATGCCATCATAAATGTTAAATGGTACTTTGTAATCTCTATCGGCACGGGAGAAAGTGCGGAGGCTGGTACTGATATTTTTCAGCCTGTCGCAGGCTATCGTCATCGAATCAATCATTTCGGGTAAATCTGATAAGCTATATTCCAAGTCAATTTCTTCAGCATGGATGAGAATTTCATCTCCGGGAGTGGGGAACTTTTCTTGATAAAGCTTTAAGTGTTCAACAATATCATCAAAGGTGGGTTTAGCTTGTTTGATACTGGCAGCAATAAAGCCCAAAGGATTATTCATTTCGTGAGCCACTCCCGCAACCAATTGACCAAATAGAGGACATTTTTTCGCTTTGGAGCAAATGAGCTTGGGTGTTTTGTAGTTCTTTAAGAGTTTGCTCTAAATCTTTCGCTTTTTGCCGTAAAGTTTCTTCCGCTGCTTTGAGTTCGCTGATATCCCTTGCGATTGTCGAGAAATATTCAACTTCTCCATCAGGTGATTTGTGAGCAACAATCAGTTGGGATATGGGAATTTCTCGCCCATCTGCTTTTAAAAGAGCCGTTTCCCCGACCCAATCACCGACTCTAACTGATTCTGGTAATCCTTGATTCTGGATAATTTCATTTGCCCATTTCGGATGATTTTGGCACAAATTTCTCCCCTGAAGCGATTCTTTTTCCCCCAGTTCTAACATTCGGCGAGCTGCTTTATTAAAATAAAGAACCTGCCCAGTTAAGTCAGCAGTGCTGATAAAGTCTGGTGCTGCTTCTAGAATTGCCAACAACTTCGCCTCTTCTTTCTCGGCTTGTTTATGCTCACTAATATCACGAGATACGCCAACAGTCATTATCACTTGACCCAGTTCATTACGGATCGCAGATTTGATTGTATGGAATAGGCGTACTTCGCCATCGTACCGATTTACTGGCTCTTGGGGAATTTCTAGGGTCTGTCCACTTTCAAATACGTAAGCATCATCTTTGATATATTGCAGGGTATGATTTGGTTCGCTAAAAGGTGCATCAATCATATTTTGAAGCTGTGACTCACTCATCCCGTAATAATCACGAAATGCCTTATTTGCCCAAATAATCCGAGATTTAGCACCTTTAACCAGTACCATATCTGTAATTGCATCAAGAATTTGCTGATAGGTCTTTTCGTTTTCGCGCAGAGCGCTTTCAAATGAATTTACTTTTGTAATATCCTGTACTGTTGAGACAATACTAGTTACCTTGCCATCAACGTTAGTTATCAGAGTGTGACACCAATCACAAATAATCACTCTTCCATTTTTTGTCAGATTCTTACTGAGATTATTACCTCCCACTTTCTCTTCAATTAATAACTCCATTATTTTGATAGCTTCTACTCTCTCACTCTCTGGCACAATTATTTCTGGTAATTGACAACCCAGTACTTCACTTTTGCTGTATCCAAATAGCTGTTCAGCAGCCGGATTCCATTGTATTACTTGAAATGCTATATTCCACTCAATTAAAGGCAAAGGATTACGTTCTATAAGTAATAAAAATTTATCTTGCAACTGTTTCAAATCTGGCTCTGCTAATTGATGTTCAATTTCCTGGCCATTTCTACTAACTTCATCAACTTTTAGCAATTGGTTTACATAAAAATTGTTACCGGATTGAATGCCTTGCTGTTGAAAGTTCATCCTGCTCTAACTGAATAATATATTTGCTTGGTACTTAAATCTAGGATTTCCTATTCTTTAGGTAATGTAACATTCCTCTTTCTAATAAGATCCATCTGTTGGAAATCGGAGAAAAAAAAGAACAATTCTGAAGCCAGAAGTACGTCCCTAAGAGTAACTTGAACCAGATACGGCTTACGTAGATAAAATACAGACTCAGCATGGAATTGAAATTACGCAGAGGGAAAATTAGTACAAATATCTCCTCTGCTCCCCCACGCCCCTACCTGATTCATCGCCGTCCACACCCCCCAATAATCAAAGTAGAGATAATAATCGAGAGTTTTTTCATCGTTAGCAACACTTCAGACATCTTGCAGAAGTGAAAAATGCCAAGATGTTGGGGAAACATCCCTATTCCTCTTTACCCCACAAATGCCCAGAAGTCCTTCGTATGTGCAAACTAAAAGCGAACACTTCCACCACAGTAGCGAACGTTCATCTAAAGATCAAAGTTCTTAGCAAAGCATCAAATATTACCAATATTTAACATTAAAAGCTTTCTTTTCACGTAGTCAAGCAACTAGCAGTACTTAAACATAGTTTGTGACAAAAAAGACTTATTTAGCGAATACTAAACACATGACAAAAGTACTGTAATTTCAAGGTTTTTGACAATCAAAGTAAAAAGCGACTGCCGCTTAATAAGTAACAATCGCCACACTAAAACACTCTTGCATTTCTAGGATAACAAGAATGAAAGCGATAGTTACAGTAGCCCTTAAAAATCACATCATCAGTTTACATTCATCTGACTACTGGATTATCAAAAGCAGCAATTAAACAGCATATAACAGACCGCTATAACAGTGGAAAAATGCAAGCAGATTTGAACATTTTTCAAGTGGATTTTAAATCAATCAGCACTCTTGTTGTCAAACAAGCGAATGATAACCCTGTAATCACCACATCACAAATCAAGGGTGGTTTGCAAGATATACAAACTCGTTGCGGGTCAGTCAGTTTGGTAATTGTGGACTATGTGCAGTTGATTGAACCAATGCGCCGTGAACGTGGGGAAAATCGTGTGCAAGAAATTGACTCCATCTTGAAACAACTCAGGGCGATCGCTAAACAATTCAATTGCGCTGTCTTGGGTTTAGCGCAGTTAAAAAGAGAAGTTGATTCACGTTCCGAAAAGCGTCCAACTAAAGCAGATTTTCGAGAATCGGGAGGATTTGAGCAAGAAGTTGCTGTTATGTTGGGTTTGTACCGGGAAGATTACTACGACAAACAGACTACCCAAAAAGGCATTTTTGAAGTTTCAGTTTTGAAAAGTCGGTTTAGTAGTGAGACGACTGTTAATCTCTTATTTGACGAAAGATTTGGACAGTTTAAGAATTTGGCTAAATCTCAATATTAAATACAACAATAGTTAACCTAAGCATTGTAACTGTTCATGTAAGAAGCACTCCAGCAACGGAATCAGGCAGAAAATATAACAATTAAAAAAGTACTATTGGTTTAGTCTAAATCCAAAAGGAGGAGAAGATTATGATGAAGATGAATTTCCTGACCATTGACAAAGTAAACAAAATCATTGAGCTTGCTAAGAACTAAATCTTCATTGAAATAAGGATGAAAGAAATTGAGTTACGATAATACTGCCAAGTATTTAGCTGAATTGTATCCAGCCGAGTTTGCCAAGTGGTTGCTACCAGATAAGAATACAGAAGTTACAGTACTTAAAACTGAACTTTCAATAGATCCAATCCGTGCAGATTATGTCATATTTTTGCAAACAAGTAGTCGCATTTTGCATATTGAGTTTCAGACTCTCCCCAAATCTAATCCGCCAATTCCTTTGCGGGTATTAGACTATTACGTGAGATTGAAACGGCAATATAACACACCAGTAACCCAAGTCGTGATCTTCTTACAACAAAGTAGTGACCCTATTGTATTTACTGAAGAATATACGGATGAGTTCACAAATCACCGTTATCGAGTTATACGGTTATGGGAACAAGATTCAGCTTTGTTTCTGGATAATCCAGCGCTATTGCCTCTTGCGCCTTTAACTCGAACTGATTCCCCAGCAACTTTATTATCCCAAGTAGCTCAAAACATCGCTAAAATTCCAGATAGGGACGAAAGGCAGAACATTGCTGGATGTACAGAGATATTTGCAGGTTTAAGGTTTGAAAAAGATTTAATTCGTCAATTTTTACGGGAGGATATTATGCAGGAATCAGTTATCTATCAGGATATTTTGCAGAAAGGGGAATTCAAATTTTTCTATCGCCAGCTAAATCGCCGTTTTGGAGAAATTGATATATCAATAATTGAACGAGTTCGAGAATTATCTACGGAGCAATTAGAGGCATTAGGAGAAGCATTTTTAGATTTTTCATCACTTGAAGATTTAGTAGCTTGGTTAGATCAATTAGGATAATAAGGATAAAAGCGGAGGAAATCAGATCAAAACCTCCGCTTCCCAGTTTACTATTTCTCTGTCTTTATCATTCCACACTCTACAGATAATTAAAGACTTGAGTAAATCTGTAACTGCTAAAAATAACAACAAAATAAATGTGGAAATCAGCGCATGATACTTTCCACTTTATACCAGGATGAACAGCTTTTATTTTTTCAGGTTCTATCAATAATGAGCTTTCAAAATCTATAAATAAGAAGTTATTAGGCAGTTGCACAGTCGCATCATCTCTGGTCATTGCCGCATCAGACGCTTATGTTCAGTCATTGGAGTTTTAAAACCCGTGAAAGCGCTATCCGTCCGTCAGCCTTGGGCATGGGCAATTATTTTTGCTCTAAAGGATATTGAAAACCGAGGCTGGCCTATTCATTATCGCGGCAACATTCTGATTCACGCAGCCAAAACTTGCACCAAAAAAGAGTACCAGTCAGCGAGAGAATTTTGCCAAGGGATGGGGATAGTAATCCCAGAATTAATCTCTCTACGTCGCGGTCAAGTTATTGGCATTGTCACAATAGTGGATTGCAAGTTTTCACAAGTTGCTTCTGGCTGGGGGATGCCTGAGCAATACCACTGGAAGCTGGAGAATCCGCGAGAAATCACACCAATTCCTTACATCGGCCAACTGGGGATTTTTGAAGTGCCAGATGAACTGGTCAGGAGTGCGATCGCCTTATGAAATCAGTCCTTTCACTTTTCTCCGGTATCGGCGGACTCTGCCACCACGGAATATCAGCCGCAGGTCTATCCCACAAATTCCGAGTCCAGCAATTTGTCGAAATCTCCCCTTATTCTCAATCAAAATTGCGCCATGAACAACCAGGAATTCCAATCCACGCAGATATTACCAACTACCACTGCCACCGAGGACAATTCGACATTTTGTGTGGGGGATTCCCCTGTAGCGGCACCAGTAACGCTGGAGATAAAAAAGGACTCAACGACCCCAGGTCAGGACTGTGGCGCGAAATGTTCCGCATCATCAACCAGTGTAGACCAGCAATCGCTCTCATCGAAAACCCAACAGGGCTACTCTCTAGAGGAATGGCAACAGTCCTCGAAGACCTTTCCCAAATCCGGTACGTATGTGAGTGGGAAACTATACCCGCGTACTGCCTCGGCTTGCCACATGAAAGAGAAAGAGTCTTTATCATTGCCTACGCCGATGGCTTATTCCACCGTCAACAGCCAACCCCCTGGACAGACCAAATTGGAAATCAGATTACGCAAGTACGGTTCTCTCTTGAAGACCGAAGCTTTGAACCCGGCATTCGTGAGGTGGCTTTTGGGATTCCCGTTGGAGTAGCCAAGGGAATCAAGGGGAATTACGATGCTCGTCCGTCGTGCTTATGGCTTGAGTTGCTCTCCCCGGCAAGCTGCGATCGCTTGGAAACGGATTGATTATTTGTGGAATCTATTGTCCTGTCAGGAGGCATAAACATGATTAACCAAGTCCCGAATCTAGAAACTTGTTGGTATCTTTCACCTCCTTGGGGTAAAGAGATTCCCCCCTCAAAGTTTCCCTGTTGGAGAAAGTCTACGTCACTACCACCAAATCTTTCAGTTACTGCCAATATTGAAATTTACTGGTTTTATTCAGGTGAATGAAAGCCTACTTCCATAGCGTGAATTCTTATATGATGCATAATATTTAATTTCTGTCTTGGAGTAGAAGATTTGTGATTATTTTTTGATTAAACTCCACACAAAGATAGATCATTTTGATACTATTGAACAATTTGTTCAAGTTTGCAGCTATCAGAGTAATAGATGTCAAATCTGAAGTCACCAATTCTGGCTGCTGAATTCTGACAGAAATTTTAATTTTATTTATGAGTGCGGGGAAATGCAGTGTCTTCATCAAATATTGTAGAGCAGCACTCAGAAACACGGAGAACATCTAATTCCGAGTTTTTGAAACAAGTAGGTCAAGTAGCTAGTGTGACTCTGTTATCAATCACTATGCTGGCAAGTTCTGTTGTTGCTGGAGGACTTACTGGTTTAGCAGTTAGTTTTCGGAATTTGCCAGATGTTAGACAACTACGACACTTCTTACCAGAAGAAACTACTTATATCTATGACATTAAAGGTAAGCTTCTAGCAGCCATACATGGAGAAGCTAACAGAAAGATTGTACCTCTAGATCAAATTTCCCCTTCTTTAAAACGAGCAGTTTTAGCCAGTGAAGACAGTCACTTCTACAACCATCATGGTATTAATCCTGGAGGTATTGGGCGTGCAGCATTAATCAATTGGACAGCAGGTAGTATCCGCGAAGGCGGTTCTACAATCACCATGCAGTTAGTGAAAAATATATTTCTATCTAAGAAGCGTGCTTTGACTCGAAAAATAGCAGAAGCGGTATTAGCAATTCGGTTAGAGCAAATTCTGACTAAAGACCAAATTTTAGAAATGTACCTGAATCAGGTGTACTGGGGTCACAATAACTATGGCGTACAAACCGCAGCTAGAACTTACTTTAACAAATCAGCAGCAAATTTAACTCTGGGCGAATCTGCAATGATGGCGGGTTTAATCCAAGCACCAGAGGAATTTAGCCCGTTTGTGAACATGAAACTGGCAAAACAAAAACAAAAACAAGTCCTGGGACGGATGCTGGAAATTCAATGGATTAGCCAGCAAGAATATCATGATGCTCTCCAGCAAGAAATCAAACTTGGCAAAATCAGGTCATTTCAAGGTAGCGCCCTTCCTTATGTAACTAATACCGTAGTCCAGGAGATTATCAAAAAGTTTGGGCGTGATGCTTTGCTCAAAGGCGGAATGCGGGTACAAACTACAGTAGATGCCAATTTCCAACTCATGGCAGAAGAAACTATTAAGCAGTGGCATCAAACCCTTGAAGAGCGGGGGTTAAACCAGAATCAAATGGCTTTGGTAGCTATTGATCCCCGCACACATTTTATCAAAGCCCTAGTGGGTGGTACAGATTCAAAAAAGAGTGAATTTAACCGAGCAACTCAAGCACAGCGTCAACCTGGGTCTTCCTTTAAACCATTTGCTTACTACACTGCCTTTGCTAGTGGCAAGTTTACACCAGATACAACCGTAGTTGATGCTCCAGTTAGTTATAGAGATGGTGATGGTTGGTATTATCCACGCAACTATGATGGTGGCTTTATGGGAGCAATGCCGATTCGTACTGCCTTAGCATTGTCTCGTAATGTGCCTGCGGTCAAGATTGCCAAAGCTGTCGGAATTAATCAAGTCATTAATACCTGCCGTATCTTGGGAATTAAAAGTCCAATGGTTGCTGTCAGTTCTTTACCATTAGGTGCAATTGGTGTGACACCACTGGAAATGACTAGTGCTTATGCCACCTTTGCTAATTATGGCTGGCAATCACCTCCTACCGCTATCGTCCGTATTAGTGATAGTCGTGGCAATATCTTGCTAGACAATACTCCTAAACCTCAACTAGTTCTTGACCCTTGGGCTTCAGCTGCATTGTTAGATGTTATGCAATCAGTAGTTAAAGAAGGAACTGGTAAAGGTGCTGCACTAGATAGACCTGTTGCTGGTAAAACAGGTACAACTTCTTCAGAAAAGGATATTTGGTTTATTGGTTCTGTTCCACAGTTAACAACTGCGATTTGGGTAGGAAGAGATGATAACAAACAATTAGCTAGTGGTGCTACCGGTGGAGGTATGGTTACTCCCATCTGGCGTGATTTTATGCAGAGGGCGCTTCAGGATGTACCAGTTATAAAATTTAAACCACCTTCTGAATTTCCCCGACCGAAGCCAGTTTAAAATTTATCTGAATTTTTGTTTAGCGTTTTTTCTCTAAGATTTTTGGTGTGGGGCAAAATATCAAATAAGGCTGCCGAACAAACAAAAATAGACAGGTTGAAATGTAGGCGATCGCTATTACTCCTACGCTTGTTAGCAGCAGTTTTCGAGGATTGCTATATACCATCTTCCTAAAGTTATTTTCCACTACTGCCGGGTTAGTGCGTGATTAAGCTTTTTTTCTCTAAACCTTTTTATCTTCATAGCAATCATCCCCACATATATTAGATCAAAAACAAAAATTGCAGTATACAAAAATATAAATAAAAGTGACCTACCTTGTATTGGATTATTAATATAAAACCCAATGGAAGCCAGCAAAGTTCCTATCATTTTGAAGATAGCAATAAAGATTGATTGACCTCGGACAGTATTACGTTTGGTCAACATATCAATAAAGAGAATGGACATGAGAAGATTTTGCCCAAAAGCTGTATACGCACCGCTCCAATCTTGAAATTCATCTGTGATTAACAGGACACAGCAAAAGCTAGTAAATAAAGTTAATATAAACACTGGATAAAATAATTTATTTGGTATATCCTTCAACTCAGATTGCCCAAACTTGAAAAATCCATACAAGATAATTAAATCAAGCATCAACCACACAATATTGATTTGAAGTTGTGGTGGCTGATGAGGATGAATAAAAGAAAATATAAATTCCCAGGAAAGATTGGCACACAACGCGACCAACGGCATTCCATACGTTTGATCTTTAAAGCCACGTTCAATCAACAAAATATAAGTCAGTATCCAAAATGCTCCGCTGCCAAGCATTAAATAAGTTCCCATAAATTATTACCTCCTTTATACTTTTTAAAAATCCAAATTCTTACGGGCTGTAATACAATTATTCCTCTTATACAAAGTAAGTAATGCACTGCATGTCTAATACAAAGTTACTGAGCATGAGTGTTAACTCTAGTTAACCGCCTATGCAATGAAAAACTGCCCTGGGGCAAGGAGTCCAGAGCAGTGCCTGAAAAGGAAAATAAAATACGGAACTTTTAAGCGTTGTCCCTTGGTTTATATATAATTCGTTTGGTATGTAATATTCTTCTTCTTTTGTTTTGTGTTTTATGCAAAAGTAACCAAAAATCTTTAAACTGCCGTCACACAAGAGTTAAGTGCCAGCATCAACACCATCCCTTCGGTAAGCAAGTCAGATATCAAATGCCTATTTCGTTACATACATTAATTACATAGCGTAAGAAGCATACTGCTTCAACAGCGCGGCTCACTTTGCTGCGATAAGAGGAACCATGCCGAATTTCACGGAGGTTAATTGCCTCATTGGGATTGCTCTGAGTGCGGCTTTCTGAATGATACTGTGTAGTTGTTGATGAATTTTAGGGGATAATTAAAGGCTATAGCCCTGTGTGATGGGCTTACGCCTCGCCGTAGGCAATCGCAATCATGATGTGCCATTGAAGTAATCAACTTGCGCCGATACACTTACTACAGAAAACGCTGTCATGGTTTGGTGGCGATTGTCGAAATATCTTCACGCCCGACCAACGATAGCAGTGGGTTGTATTTGCCTGATGATGAGTAGTGTTTGATGAAAGCGTGTGAGGTTTTTAATGAACTGTTTACTAACACCGTCGGAACATTTAATGTGGTTGCTAGGTTGCGATAGACTAATCAATGTGTCACTGTGTGCCAGAATTAGGGGAGCATTCAGTGTCGAGCGGCTTGTTGAAGCTTTAGGTTGGGTACAGCGCCGCCATCCTCTACTAAGTAAAAGAATTTTAATTGATCGACACCAGCAACCATGTTTGGTATCACAAGGAGTACCGCCAATTCCTATACAGGTAATTAAGCGTCTTGGTGAAGAACACTGGTCTCAAGAGATATCTGCACAACTGTTGCATCCTTTCTCATGGAGTGAGGAGCCATTGGCACGTGTAGTCTTGTTGCACTCCCCTGATGTTTCTGATTTGCTTTTGACCTACCACCATATTGGAGACGGGTTATCTGGAGCTTACCTGATGCGGGATATTTGGTGCGAAATAACGGAACCGGGAAGTTATCGAGAGCGATTGCCAGAAATCCCCTCAATCGATCGACTATTGCCTCCTGTTTATGGCGAAGGAGAAAAGAATACCGTTGATTTTGATTGGGGGGTTAAGGTAGATCCGACTATCCAATTAGATGAGGCTTACCATGAAAGGATTCACTTACTCCATTGGTATTTTTCTCCCCTAGAAACTAACAGACTAGTTGCTCGCTGTCGGCAAGAGCAAACTACTGTTCACGGAGCTTTGTGTGCTGCTTTCCTATTGTCGCTCCATCACGAAATAAGTTCATCAAAGGAAATTGTTCTCAAATGTCTCTCTCCCTTCAATCTTCGTAATTACCTTACGATTCCTGTGGGCGAAAACTTTGGAGAATATATTGCTCGTGTGGTAACCTCTCACTCATTAAATCAACAGACTCAATTTTGGGATTTAGCCCGTCAGGTGAAGCATCAAATTAATCTTGCAGTGACGGAGAAAAAAATATATAAAGGCAGCTCAAAAGCCAAATCGTTTCTCTCTACCAAACCCAATAAGATTACTACACGGCAGTACGCCAAGGATATTACTACTTCAGATATCGCAATCACTAATTTAGGGTGCTTAGATATACCAGTTCATCAGGGAGGATTAGAATTAGAAAAACTTTATTTTACAGTTACAGGATTCAGGCATCAACCAATAATTGTTGCAATTGCAACAACTGCTGGAAAAATGTGTGTCACCTTTCGATATCAGGAGTCTTTAATACCTTCGGGGAGCGCACAGAAAATCAATACTGGAGCAATGGAGCAGCTACGTAGTGAACTGGCTCATGCCCCCCAGTTGTGATTTTAAAGAGGAAATCAAAGGGCGATATCTGCGGCGGTGAACTACGCTTTATTCTCCCAAAACGATGTGGAGAGACGTAATGATTGTAAAGGCAATCACTACTGATAAGGTATGAGCGCTAGTTTGCGATAAAGATTTTGGCAGCCAGTGGAAAGCGGGTTCGACCAGTACTGCAATCGCTGGTTCTCCAAGCCAACCTAAGCCTAAAGAAGATATGTTAACACCAAGTTGGGTCGCTGCTAGATAAGCATCCAAGTTATTTACTGCCCGTTGTAAAGCTTTTGCACCGGGATGACCTTGGATGACCAACTGTTCGACACGACTACGGCGAAGCGCAACCAAGGCAAATTCAGCCGCCACAAAAAATCCGTTGGCTAGCACCAAGAAAATCACCGATAGCAATTTGCCCGCAGTAAGCCAAGTCAATGGACTGTTCATAACTATCTATTCTAGCCTTTGCTGCTAATTACTACTGCGATTATTTTGTCAATACTAATTGCTACCTATTTGCCGACCAATGGTCGGCAAATATTCTTTGAATATGCGAGTAGACAACATCATACCTATTGTTAAATCCGTTTCTACGAATGGCTATTCGGCATCGCGCTCCGCTCCCGTCCCTAAAAAGCAATCCACACCCATACAACTTTCTGGCAAAATGCCTCTGATTCGCTGATAAATTCCTGTATCCTGGGATATCCGTTCTTTGTGGACAGCCGAATGATTCCTATAGATATGAAACGACTCATCAAAAAAAACCCTAACCCAGTTCGCAAGAAAACAGAAGTAACCCCACCACCGACTGAACCCATTGAGATTTCTGAGAGCCAAAATATTCCTGAAACAGTTGTTGAACCAAACCCACCTGTGTACATTGAAGACTACGTTTCCGAATCCGAATACATTTCTGAACACTATCGCCCCCTACGCTCTGTGGGTAACTCTGGGTGGCAACCGTCTGATGTGTGGCGCGAGTTGAGAGTTGATAATTTTTGTCGGTGAGCAGCATCTAAAACTTGTATAATCCTACTATAAGTACATCCCAGGTTCTGTTTGAAAATGCTATCGTCTAGCATGACAGAGTTTAAAGAACAGCCTTTATGGATTCACCTGTGGTATTGATCAATGTCTTCTCTGTTCCTCAAGGTTTGGAAGATGAATTTCTTCGCAAATGGAATCAGACTGCTCTGTTGATGAAAAATGAGCCAGGGTTTATCGATACAAAGTTACATCGCAGTCTTGACCCAAGCGAGAGATTTCAATTTATTAATATTGCAAAATGGTCTAGTAAAGAAACGTGGCAATCGGCATTCTCTAAACGCATTTCCCAAAATGAGATTTTTGAACAACAATTACCTATTGAAGCTAATCCTGCCCTTTATCAAATTGAAGCAGAGTATTAAATCTCAAAACAGAATTTAGAGGAATCGTAATTCAGCCATGATTACTGAAAATGATGATTCAGTGGATGCAGTCAATGAACTGGTAAGAAAAATATCTATTAAAGAAACTCAGCTAAGAATAGCCCAAGAGTCGAATCTCATTCAGACTGCTGAAGCGTTAGAAAATCAACTATCCCAATTGCAGCAAGAATTGGGAGATAATTCAGACACACAATTGCAGTCACTAATGAGCTTGTGAAATGCTTACGACAGTAACTGAGCTTTTTAGAAGTGGGGCTTACACCTACGCTAAAATCTGATGTTCCCATTCTGAAATAATGGCAATTGAATAGCTTGAGATTGTTTTTGATTATCAAGGTTAGACAAAGAAATCCCTAGCAATCTGATACTACGATTCTCCAGATCAATCAACTCAAACAGCGCTTTAGCTATCTCAAAAATCGTAGAGAGTTCACTAATGGGAGCAAGCATTGTTTTACTGCGGGTTATCTGCTGATAGTCAGAGAATTTAACTTTCAATGTTAATGTGCGGCCACGCGTTTCGTGCTGCTCTAAGCGTTGCTCCACTATCTGGGCAATCTGTTCAAGTTCCTGCAACATCTGACCGACATCGCTTAAATCTTGTGCAAATGAGGTTTCTGCACCGATGGACTTACGAACTCGATTCGCCTCAACTAGGCGATCATCTTCTGCTCTGGCAATCTTATAGTAATACTGACCTGCTTTACCAAAGTGGTGTGTTAGCTCCAAGAGCGATCGCATTTTCAAATCTGCACCAGTATGAATGCCGAGCGAATGCATCTTCGCCGCCGTCACCTCTCCAATGCCGTGGAACTTTTCAATCGGCAGTTGCTCTACAAAGGCGATCGCATCCTCCGGTAAAATCACCGTTAGTCCGTTGGGCTTATTCTGCCCTGATGCCATTTTTACAAGAAACTTGTTAATTGACACACCTGCGGTTGCCGTCAACTGAGTTTCCTGGAAAATCGCAGTTTTGATACTGTCGCTGAATATTCTCGTCGTATGCAACATCACTATTTCGCGCCAGTGCGTCGATGCGAATTCCGCCGTTGGGCAAGCGTTCAATTTGCGATCGCGGCAAATCATTGATGTCGATCAACTGTTGCGGAGTTTCCACACCCTCCTTGGATTTCTAGAATTAATAAATGTCAGGATTCATAGACTCCAACCAACCGCGCTTGCTCAATTACATGGTCAGCGATCGCATTCAGTAGTTCCTCACGGTTGATATTTGGCTTCAGGTCAAGTTCTGCATCTAGGGCATATAACCAGAAATAGTAATGGTGAAGCCCATGCCCTTTTGGTGGAGCAGGCCCGGTATACCCTGGCTGATTGGTACTGTTCATACCTTCAGTAAATTTGTTACCATCTCCCTCTGCAATCTGGTTAACCGTTGGTGGAATCCCATAGATTAGCCAGTGAGTAAACCCCTGTGGTAGGGGTGCATCTGGATCGTGACAGATGAGTGCTAATTGCTGGGTTCCGGCTGGTAGTCCACTCCATTCCAAGGGAGGTGAGATGTTTTCACCGTTGCTGGTATATTGTTTCGGGATACGCTCACCAGAAGTGAATGCAGGGCTGTGAATCCGTAAATCTTTGATATTCAACGCCATTATGTATTTCCTTTAGCAATAATCAGTTGCATTTATTGAAGAAGAATTCAGAAGTCAGAATGGGCTAAACCTTAGCTATCCGCTACCAGGAGTCAGAATAAATCAATCGGGGATTCAGACGCGCGACTGATTGAAGACTGATTATTCAGACACGACGCTCGAATACTCGCTAACGCTGCGCTATCGAGTACTCGCTCTAAGCGTTCGTGTAGCGTCTCGTAGAGAAGCCATGCCGAAGGCGTTGCCTTTCGTTCGCGTTAGCGTCTCTGAAAGAGAAGAGAAGGCTTTACGCTACGCTATCCGCCAGTCATACAGAATACCTTTCCTGTATTCTGACTCCTGATTCCTGAATTCTGTTCGATAATTTATCGCAACAGCACAGGTTGAGCATTAATGCGAATGCGGAAAAGACTATAAGGCAACTGACGTAAATCGCGCCCCTTTTGGTAGCTTGCTTGACGGTGTAACTGGTTGGCTGTGACGTAAAGATAACCGTCTGTTGCTACTGAAAGGGTATCAGGCCAAAGGAGGCGAGGATCGTGTACTATCGTTTCCCATATTCCATTAGGATGACGACGCAAAATTGCATTGTGTTCATAATTCGTCGCATAAATACATCCGGCTGCATCTGATTCGAGTCCATCTGCACCGCCGCCTTTATCCCCTTCATCAATTACTGTTGCGGCAACAGCATCATCGTCGATCGCTCGATCTACAAGTGCGTCAACCGCAACACTGTAGAGACGACGACTAGCAAGCGGGCAGTAATACAAACGTGATCCATCTGCACTAATGGCAATTCCGTCTGACCCCATTTTGACAGGTTTGGTTGACCCATCTGGCTGACGTTTCATGAATGGGCGACCCTCAACCACAGGTAGAAAGCTCGATAGTTCTTCAGCTTTTGTGGAAGGATGATCGTGCAGTCTACGCCAGCTTTCACCCGATGCCAAATCAACAACAATAATCCCATTTGCGCCTTGATCCGATGAATCGGTGATGAATGCTGTACCCTCAGCACCGCGCCGCAAATCAAACCGGACATCATTAAGGTAGGTTGTTGGCAATGCTACATCTTGGGGAAAAAGAATCGTTTTGATGACTTGATCGCTTGTTAAATCAACACAAACCAGCTTGGGGCCGCCGTACTGCGTTGGTTGGAACATCGGACTACCAGTATCGAGAATCCACAGGTGATCGCGGGGGTCAACCACAACACTTTGCACAGATACAAGTGTTTGTGCAAGGTTATCTGGGTTTGTGCGATTAATTACCTCATTGGGATAAGCCACCGGACGACCATCTCGGATTTCTGCCACCGTGAATTCAACTTCATCGCCCCATTTAGGAAAATTGACAAAGATGCGTCCTTGATGAGATACCGTTACACCCGTAGGCATAGCACCGTCAAACTGGGCAACTGGCTCCAGTGTGCCTAATGATTCATCCGTTGGAAGCTTCTGTAATTGACTGACCATAGCATTTTTCCCTGCTTGCGATTACTTGTTAGCCGAGCCTGGCTCACTCAGTTGCCGGTGCTGCTCTGCATTAACGGTATCCGGCAAAACTTTGCTGATATTGCCCTGAATTTTGGTTTTCAATGAGCCTGCAACAATATCGTCTTTGCCTGCCATCAGAGCCTCAAATCCCTGTTTAGCAACAATAGCTGGGTCATCCTTCTTGTCTGCACCCACCTTAGTATCATCCATTCCGGCTCGGTGGAAAAAGTTTGTATCTGTTGGCCCAGGCATGAGCGCTGTGACTGTTACATCGGTGTCTTTTAATTCGTTGCGGAGTGCTTCTGCAAACGAGTGAATAAAGGCTTTAGAGGCTGCATAAACCGCCTCAAATGGCCCAGGTTGCAGCGCGGCAATTGACGATGTGAAGAGAATTTTGCCGTTACCGCAATCTACCATATCCTTGACTACTCGTTTGGCGAGATGAACTGATGACACCACATTCAGGTTGATCAGATTCAGTTCTTCCTGCAAGTCAGTCTCAGTGAATTTGCCACCTACCCCAACTCCGGCATTAATTGCGATCGCTTCCACTGGTCTTCCAGTAGCTTGAATTTGGTTAATTAGGGTTTCGACTCCATCATAAGTGGCAAGATCCGCCTGTACGGTTTCAACCTTAGCGCCTAGTTCCTTAAAAGCACCAGCAGCTTGATTAATGCTAGATCCGGTGGCTGTGACAACGAGATCAAAGCCATTTTGAGCAAACTGTTTGGCAAGTTCGTAGCCAATACCATTAGATGCACCTGTTACAACGGCCAGGGGACGGGTCAACGTCTGATTCATAATCTTCCAATTACAAGCTTTCAACTCTTACCATCCTACGGAAGCAGTTGTGCAATCGCGTCTTCCTAGTGAAAGATAACAACTGTGTATTTGAGAGTCATTAATAGAACGTCTACCTCTCAAGTTCAATGGCTCTTAACTGAGGAAACCGAATCTAGCAGATTAATGGTAATTGAAGTACCAGGTTGTAAATCCATCACATCACCCCGACAAACAATTTGGACGGATGATGAGTTAATTGGCGATGCTATTACTTGCCTTTTTTGTATTTGCAGATAATTCATAAAATATTATTGTTAGTTAAAAATGAAGATAAATAGAGAACGGAGGCGGCAGATCGTGAACGACTGGAATTTGCCCTGGTCAGGCGGATGTCGTTGTGGACAGATACGCTTTCAGGTGAGTGCCCCGCCTCTGCTGACGATGGCTTGCCACTGCACAGGTTGCCAGCGAATGACTGCCAGCGCTTTTTCTTTAAGCGTTGCGATTCCAAGCGTTGGGTTCTCAATTCACAAAGGTCAGCCGACCATCGGCGGTTTGCATGGCGCGACTCGCCATTACTTCTGCCCACACTGCATGAGTTGGATGTTTACTCGCCCGGAAGGAATGGACGAGTTCGTTAACCTTCGTGCGACGATGCTGGACGATGTTTCATCGTTCACGCCTTTCATCGAAACTTGGACGAGGGAAAAGCTGCTATGGGCTACGACCTCTGCGGTTCATAGCTTCGAGACCCTGCCCAAAGAAGAAGACTATGCTTCCCTGATAGAAGAATACGCCAAGCAAGCCTCGAAACCTAAGTCCATTAACTCAAAGGGTTGAAGTCAGGTTTGGGGGATTTTAGCCACGAAAGTCAGAAACTTTCTTCTTTGAACTGAAGCTTGTTTTAGCGGGGTTCCGTTCCAAGAGAAAGTAGGTTCGCCTTCGCAATAGCTCCATCTTGCTTCCCAGGGCATGGGAAAATTCGGAACCTGAAAGCGGATTGAAAATCGTCCCCATGTGTTGCTCAATTTGCCTGATCCATCTTCTCTTGACGTGTCACATTTGACATTGGATTTACCAACCCAATAGCCGTGATAAATTCCACGATTGCTCGTTATTCCAGCTAGCCCTTCAATGAAGATAGTTCCTCCTGGATAAGTCCATATAGCAGTTTTACCACGTTCGCTTTGATAGACCACCCTGCCATAGCTGCTATTCCACACTTCATCTGCAAGCCCAATTTTTGGTACAGATGCCAAAACGAATACTGCACTGACCATTGCTAGTTGCTGAAGCTTCATTGCACTCCCGATTTCTAGTGAGCGTATAACACTATACACAAATGATATCGCTTGTGGTCATAAAAGTAACAATCTGCAATCTCCTCTGTACTCTCCTAAATCTACAGGAGAAACTGTTGGTAGGCATCCACTAAACTTTTACGAGTCTCCATCGTGGTTTACTACTGAGTTATTGCGTCATAGGCTGGATCTGCACCAACCCACCATACGCGGAATTTGCTGCACCCATCATCAAGAATGCCTACCAGAAAGCGCGTGTAGGTGTCGCTGCATTTTTACTAACCAGCTTTTTAGAACCCTGTGATGACCGTGCTGCATTCCTCGAAGAATATCCGCCGTCACTTGTACTAATCATGCCCCGTTACTGTTTTCGCAAGGATAGAAAGGTAAACGCTGGGCAACAGATAAGACATGGGTATTGAACTTTTTCAAAAGCTGGAGATGGGGAATATGGCAGGCGACAAAGTTGGTTGGTACGACCTCGAAAATATCACCGGTGGCATTTATCCTAGCAGCTTAGTTGTAGTGGCTGCTGAGTCGCACATGGGGAAAACCCATTTTATGATTTCTTACGCTTACGAAATCATGACCAAACTTGGAAAGCCAGTTCTGTACGTTACTCCAGAAATGGACAAGAATCAACTCAATGCCCGAATGCTAGCCCGAATCACTGGCGTAGACGCTTCTATGATTCAAACCAATACTCAATGCTATTGGGAGCAAATAGCACAAGGCATAGGACAGATGGTGGAACTGCCTTGGAAAGTCTATGAGCATTCCTCCCCTACAACCGCAATGATTGCAAGTGCAGTGCGCCGTGCCATTGCCGAATTTGGTGGTTCTATTGGTGCTGTGTTTATTGATTACTTGCAACAGATTCCTCTGGAGTCCGGTGGGAACATGGCCTTTGAAGTCGGCAAGATTACCCGCCAGATTCGGGATATTGCCAAGTCTCACAAAATCCCTGTTTTCTTGGGCTGTCAAATTAATCGGGGCAATCAAACTACTGCTGATAAACGCCCCAATCGTCATTTACTTCGCAACTCTGGTGAAATTTTTGAGGTTTGTGACCAGTTAATCATGCTTTACCGGGATGCTGTCTACAGCAAAGACCCAAGCGATCGCACTATCGAGTTGATTGTTGAGAAAAACCGCCTTTACGGTAAGCTCGGCACTGCAACCATGTTGTGCGATTTATCCACATCGAAATTTTTGAACTTGGCCAGGTAAGCGATATGAAGTTAATTAATTTGGTGTGCTACTGCCGCCATTTCGGTCACGTCAATACTCCCAAATTCTGCGGATTTCTTCTTGGAAGGTTTGGCGATCGCGTTCAGCTTGAAGCAAGGAAGCAAGCAAAACTTCTCGATCGCGGTCAGCTTGAATTTCATTTTCCCTTATGGTTTGACGATCACGTTCAGCATCTCTTTGAGCAGCGCGTAATCCTTCCTGATGGAGGCGTGCAATGTCAGCCAGTTCCCTAATGGTACGCTCCAACCTTGCTATGGTTTGGGAGTTACCCCTTGTTTCCCGCCTGTTAGCATTTTGTACTGTCCTATAGCATTTCCAGTTCGTCACCTATCTCTTCTAAACGAGTATCAATATTATCAAACCTTGCACTGATATCTTCCGGTGGAAAAGCGTTTGTCATAATCCCTCCTTCTTCTTTCTATTCTTGCAGAAACTCACAATTACAGACTTTATGAGTACAACTATCCAACAACTCTTCCATAAATGGGCAACTCTTGCCCCTGATGAATGTTTATCTACTGAGCGCGATTACAAGTTCAAGCTCCGAATTTTACCAGATGTTGAAAAGTGCAATTCTCTTACTGCTAGTCGCCAAATTATTACTGAGAACTTAGAAACACATTTAGCCAATCGACGTGATCTTACAATTCAATTGTTGAATTTTGTGTTACTGACGATTATTCAGCACTGCGCGGCTCGACAGTCCAGTATCAGCTTCAACTTTACAGAACTTGGGACTATCGCCACAATCTGCAACGGACTGCGTTCACAGCCACATCCACATCCAGCGATCGCGGCATTAGACGCATACATTCAATTGCTGGAGTTTTAAAACCCATGAAAGCACTTTCAGTCAGGCAACCTTGGGCATGGGCGATAATTTATGCTCTAAAAAATATTGAAAACCCTGGTTGGCCCATTCATTATCGCGGCGACATTCTGATTCACGCCGCAAAAACTTGTACCAAAAAAGAGTATCAGCTAGCGAGAGAATTTTGCCAAGGGATGGGGGTAGAAATTCCAGAACTAATCTCTCTACGTCGCGGTCAAGTCATCGGTATTGTCACAGTAGTTGATTGCAAGTTTTCACAAGTTGCGTCTGGTTGGGGGATGCCTGAGCAATACCACTGGAAGCGGGAGAATCCGCGCGAGATTACACCGATTCCTTACATTGGGCGGTTGGGAATTTTTGAAGTGCCGGATGATTTGGTCATGGAGGTGGCTGCATGACTAAATCCGTAATAGCTGAGTTATCTGCAATACCCAAAAAATTCTTAGAGAAAGGGGTTAAAGGCTCACAATGCGAATCGGTTGGATGTTTATATCCGTACCTCAAAACTAAAAAGTTACTTGATGGGTCAACCTTTATCAAAAGAGCGAAATCGAAAAAGACATCACCAAAATTAGATGTCTGCAAAAATTTTGATAACACAAAAATAAAACCAGTCCTGCCAGATGATGCCCCGATCGCTGTACTACTTTTCGCAGGCGGCGGCGGAATAGAAGGTGGGATGGTTCAAGCTGGTATTCGTCCAGTCATTGCGGTGGAGTTCGACCCCACAAAACCAGACTTGAGCAGGGCGATCGCCAAAACCCATCACCGCAATTTCAGGGAATATGGGTGTAGAGTCATCCAGCTAACAGTTCAAGAAGTAGCGCAGTCAGGATTTCTAGGTTTTCCTCGCCGCCCCAATTACCTCCATGCCTCCCCAGTATGTGCCAACTTCAGCCAAGCTCACACAGCTAAAGCGGGTAAGGGCATTGAAACGGCTGATGATCTGAGTGCTGCGATCGCAGTAGCAGAAGCCATCCGACAGTTACAGCCACGGGTGTTTACTCTCGAAAATGTCCCACGTTATAGCAATAGTCAGAGTTTCAGTATCATCCTGGATGCTTTGGAACAAGAGGGGTACTCGGTCAACTACAGCGTGGTCAACATGGCTGACTTTGGGTTGCCCCAGGCGCGGCGGCGGTTAGTTTTGGTTGCAAGCAAGGGTTTTCACGTTGCCCTTCCTTCGGGAGCTACACCTAGTGGTTGGTACGAGGCGATCGCCCATCTCATTCCCATGATGACCTATTCTCAACTACTTCCCAAACAACAGCAAGCGGTAGAACAATTTCTGACGGCTAACGAACCAACGCCACTGCTACTAGAGAGAGTTGGGGGACGCAACGGACTGAAGTACAAGCCTGGGCATCTACCTTGCAACACCATTCTGCGATCCCATTTGTATTTAGACTAGGAATTCTTCTGTCGGGATTTTTCACAAGTAATAAATCCGGAAGTTTAGCCCACTTAAAGCAACTGGCGGCGAAACTTGCTGATACCAACAGTTAGAAAAACTAATACAAACCCTATTAAAGCTAAAATATTGAGCCCAATTACATCCAAACCAACACCTTTTAATAAAATACCACGCACAATAAATATATAATGCCGGAGGGGATTTAATAAAGATAGAAATTGAAACAAAGGGGGCATGGCTTCAATAGGGGCGATCGCTCCTGATGTTTGAATAAGTGGTATATTAATAAAAAAGGAAATTAGAACTACTTGTTGTTGTGAACGCGAGACAGTAGCTAGCAAAATTCCTAAACTAATTCCTACTAATACATACAACCCAGATGCCACCAAAAATAGCCAAAAATTGCCATTAAAGGGAACATTAAATACTATTCTGCCTAAACTCAGAGCCAATAAAATATCTCCCATTAATAAGACACTTAATGGAAATATCTTAGCTAGTAATATTTCCCAATTCGCCGCCGGAGTCATGAGTAACTGTTCAAGAGTCCCGACATCTTTTTCCTTAACAACTGTAATTGCAGAAACAGAGGTGGATATTAATGTCATCACTAAACCCATCACTCCTGGGACAAAAAACCAACTACTTGTAAGCCCTGGATTGTAAAGAAAAACAATTTGAGGTATGACTGGGAGATTAGTTTGATAACTAACTCGTTGACGATTATATTTTTGGATAATTTGATTGATATAGCCCTTGGCAATACCAGCTGTGTTGGCATTAACTCCATCAATAAATATTTGTATTGGTGCTGATTTTGTTGCTAAATTACGGTAGAAATCTGGCGGGATGATTAAACCTACATCTAGTTTTCCTTCTTCTACCTGATTGCTTAACTCTTTTTCACTAATTAATACAGATTCTAAATCAAAGGTATGATTTGCTGTGATAGCCTGCAATAGTTCCCAGCTTTCGGTTACATTAGCATAGTCAACAACACCTAATTTTAAGTGTTTAACATCCGGATTGAGAACAAATCCATATAAGATTAGCTGTAAGGTTGGCGGAATAATCAGCATAACCATTAAGGCACGATTACGCCGAATTTGACTAATTTCTTTATTGACTAAAGTCCAAAATATATTGTCAAATATTCTGAGGAGAAATTTCATATTTTTGTAAGATAATTAACCATTGATATCTGAGTATGATGTATTATGCCAATGTCAAGATTTAAGCGTTAAAGAGTAAAAATTAGCCATAATCAACCCTATGGTGATGGTGTTAAGTGCTACTTTATACTTTAATACACCCTATGTTTTCTACTGTGGTAGTTGCATTCTTTTCAACATATTGTGGCAAATTCTAAATAATATTAATCCAAATATAGCTAGCATTAATAAGCTAAACCAAGTTCCTCGCCAACCAATTCCTCGTACAAATGCATCACGGGTAATTTCCATGTAGTAGCGTGCAGGAATAATGTTAGATACGAGTGAGATGGGGAAAGGGATATTACTGAGAGGATAAATAAAACCAGAGAGCATTAATGATGTAACAAACCCTATTAAAGAAACTCCTTGAACGGCAGAGTTTTGATCACTGCTACGTATTCCCAAAAGTAGACCAAATAACACACTATCTATAAGAAATAGTAGAGTTCCTAGTGATAGATTGATGATGTCTCCGACTAGATAGATTTGAAAGATTAGTGATGCTATCACTATCACTAATACTGCTTCTGTAATTGCAATTAGCAGGTAAGCTAATCCTTTGCCTAAAAGAAACTCAACTGCACTAATACTAGAAGCATAGGCTTGGATAATTGTACCTCTTTCTTTTTCGCGTACCATTGCGATCGCAGCCAATAAAGACGGATAAATCCACAACACTACACCATAAACTCCTGGCACAAAAAATAGTGATTCTAAACGACCGGGATTAAACCAGATGCGGATTTGCGGTTTAATAATATTGGTTAAAGTGACTAATCCTTGCTCTTGAATAAAAAAGTTAGTCACATTTTGAATGCCGTTTCTAATCACACGGGCATTATTAACATCTGTAGCATCAATTAATATCTGGACTATGGTACTTTTATGAGCTTGAATATCGCGGCTAAATTTGGGGGGAATAATGACGGCAGCTTTGGCAATACCACGGTCAATAGCATTACTTACTGAGTCTGCTTGTGTCCATTGTGTTGGCACAAATTGGTTAGTAGCATATAAACGCTCAATGTAAATACTACTAAGATTTGTCCGGTCAAAATCTTGCACAATCAAAGGGATATTAGAGCTTTCTAAGCGGAGTGCAAACCCATAAATTAGCAAAGTGATCATCGGTAATAAAAATGCTAACGCCAACGTCAAGCGATCGCGGCGAAACTGGGCTAATTCTTTTTGGCACTGGGCAATAATTTTTTGCATATACCAAGATTGGGGACTGGAGATTGGGATTGGGAAGTTTTCTTCCTCTGTCCTCTACCTCTTATTAACTTCGCTGGACTATACCAATAAAGGCATCTTCTAAAGAGAAGGGAATCGGACGCAAAGACTGAACTGTGAAATCCTGAGACTCTAGCAATTGCAGCAGTTGGGGAACTTCCTCATCAGGATGATCAAGCACAATATGTAAATTATTGGCAAAAATTGCCACTCGCCAAGGCTCAAGATGCTGTTTGAGCAAGTCCGATGCGGCTTGGTTTTGTTGGACATTAATTTCTATAAGTTGTCCAGGTTGGGAGGCTTTAATCTGACTGGGTGAACCTTCAGCAACGGTTTCTCCAGCTACCATAAAACTCATGCGGTTACATTGTTCTGCTTCTTCTAAATAATGAGTTGTAACTAAAATAGCTGTACCGTTACGAGCAAAGTCATTAATCAACTTCCAAAATTGACGACGAGCCAACGGATCAACCCCAGAAGTTGGCTCATCTAGAAATAAAATATCTGGTTCGTGCATTACACAAGCACCAAAGGCTACCCTTTGCTTCCAGCCACCGGGTAGCTGTCCGGTGATCATATTTTCCTGTCCTTCTAACCCACAGGTAGCAATTACCCAATTAATTTTCTCACGTCTGAGTTTGGGAGGAATGCCGTAAACACCACTATAAAATTCTAGGTTTTCTAGAATTGTGAGGTCATCGTAAAGGGTGAATTTCTGACTCATGTAACCTATACGTTGGCGGAGTTCCGCACTGCGTAAGTTACCCGTTTCACCACCAAGGGCAATTTTACCGCCACTGGCTGCTAACAACCCACACAGCATTTTAATCGTGGTGGTTTTCCCCGCACCGTTAGCGCCTAAAAGTCCAAAGATTTCGCCATAACGTACTTCGATATTGACACTTTTGACTGCTTGAAAATTTCCAAAGACACGGTTGAGGTTATGAGCGAAGATGGCAAGGTTTGAAGATGAGGTAGAATATTTTTTCTTATCTCCCTTCTCTTTTTTGTCTCCCCTGCTCCCCATTTCCCTCAATCGAGAACGAGGAAAGGAATAATATGAGGGTGCTAAACCTTGTTGTCTAAGACGGGTAACAAACAGATTTTCTAGGGTGGGTGCAGCAGACTCAACGTTGACGGAGTTTTGTAGTAGTTTTTTTACTTGAGTTTCCCCCAAGGTTACATCTTCTACTAAAACATCCAAACGATCGCCAAAGGTTTGCACATCGACAATATTACTAGTCTGACTCTGCAATAAAACTTGTTCAGCTAATTCTAAATTAGATGTGTAAACTTCTAAGCGATGTAGACCTAAACTGGAACGCAAGGCTTCAGGGCTACCAATCTCTTGAATTTGACCACTGTACATTAAAGCTATGCGATGACAACGCTCTGCTTCATCGAGATAGGGTGTAGCCACAACAATAGTCATACCTTCAGCAGATAGCGCCGCCAATGTATCCCAAAACTCGCGACGGGAAACTGGATCAATCCCTGTAGTAGGTTCATCCAATAGTAAAATCCGGGGTTGGGAAACCAAAGCACAGCATAGTGCCAGCTTCTGTTTCATCCCACCCGAAAGTTGCCCCGCGAGGCGATCGCCAAATTTCTCTAAATTCATCAACCGTAAGTATTTATTACAGCGAGCCTGTAACAATTCCTTTGGTACTTGTCGTAATCCCGCAGCGTAGCGCAAATTTTCATCAATACTCAAGTCTAAATACAGAGAAAATTGCTGTGTCAAATAGCCCATATTGAAACGAGTATCCCGTGCAGATTGACCAAATATTTGCACCTCTCCCGCCGAAGGTGCCATCACTCCACTCAAAACATGAAAAGTGCTAGTCTTACCCGCACCATCAGGGCCAATCAGCCCGAACATTTCCCCCTGATTAACAGTGAAATCAACACCTCGGACAGCCGCTAGCTGACCATAATATTTATATAAACCGCGAACAGCGATCGCTTCAACCGATAAGTCAATAGCCATTAGTCATTACTGAATTTACTTTTCCCCAGTCCCTTATTTCCGCAATTTAATCTCCGCATCCCCAGGCATACCAATTTTGGCGCAGGGCAAATCTGAATCTGTGTATGGTTGCTCTGGTTGAAAACAACCTCCTGGGTTTTCGATGCTAATCCGCACCCCAACGACTTGCCTAACTCTATCTTTTTGAAAATAAATATTTTCTGGTGTAAATGAGGCTTGTGGATCGATAGAGATTACTTTCCCCTCTAGCGGTTTTTTGGGAGCAGAATCAAGAAAAATTTTAGTTTGCTGCCCTACTCGTACTTTACCAACATCACCTTCTGGCACAAAACCCCGTAAATATAAAGCTTTAGGATCAACTATCGTGAGAATTTTGGTTTGATTGTTGACTACTGCTCCCGGTTCAGCACTACGGGCGATGACTACGCCATCTAGAGGACTGATCAAATTTAAGTCTTTTTGAGAGTCTTTGATTTGGGTGTAAATTTGTTGTCTGGTGGCTAACGCGTCTCTAACTTTAGCCTGAGCCGATTTGACTTGTGCTTGTGCGGATTTAATTTGGGCGTAGCCTTGCTTTTTCCGGCTGTAGAGGGCGGCTAATTGGCTATTACGAATGCTAGGGTTCAAGCCTGTGGTTTTGGCTTGAGTGAAACTACCGAGGGTAGCGTTTAATTGTTCACGGGTAGCGTGAACTGTGGCTTGATAGGCGGCAAGGGTAGCTATGGCTGTATCTAAAGTAGTTTGGGCTTGGTCGAATTGTTGTCTATTGATAGCACCATCATTAACTAATTGGGCATAGCGATCGCGGTTTACCTGTGCTAACCTCAATTCTGCCTCTGCTTGTGTTACCTGGGCTTGGGCTTGGGCTTGTTGGGATCTAGCAGCCGCCACATTCGATCTTGCTTGCTCAATCTTGCCTTGGGCATCACCAAAAGACTGCTGCAAATTTAATTGAGCTTCTGCAATCCGGTTTTTTATCTCCTCGACTTCACCTATTATCTGCTCTACATTCGAGCGTGCTTGCTCTACATCCGATTGGGCAGATGCAATCTTAGCCTCGGCTGAAAGTAATTGATCTTTTAAGAGTTGATCGTCATTATCATCAAGTTTGATTAACTGTTGACCTTTTTTGACTGTTACTCCCTCTCTTACACTAATTGATTCAATTCTGCCCGAACGCTTTACCCCAATCTCAGTTTCGTAACCATCAATCCGCCCACTCAGCTTCAGTATATTTGCTGTTTGTTGGGGCTGATTATGCCAGATGATGTAAACAATACCACCTGCTAATATTAGCCCTAAGGCCAATATGAGACGAATTGGTTTTTGCCGATGCTCCTGTTTAGAGAATGGCTCTTGAGCCCGATCCTCATTTTCTGTGAATTTCGTGGATATAGATTTAGTCATTATCTATTGAAATCAATAGTTTTATATATTTATAGCAATCCTGATTTTTCAAACTATATCCTACTTTAAATGCAATGCAATTATTATAAGTAGATATGCACAATTAAACACAAGTAAGTAAAGAAAAATTAAGTTCATCAAACTTTATTTTCATTTAGTTTGAAAGAGGAAATAGCGTAGGGGAGTAGGGGAGTGACATTTTTATGTTGGGTTGTGAGATTTTTTCGTAAATAGCTGGCTTGAAAAAGGATGTAAGAGCAAGTATTTTTAGCCTAAATTTGGCTCTACCATTAAAGAGTCGGTAGAATTAATTAGAGACATATTACCTAAACGAATAGCAGGTTTACCTTCTATCATCGTCAGATATAGATAACATCTGCTAGTATCTTCAGCATTCCAAGCATAAATTGGGATTCCTGAACAAGGTGCAGAATCTGTCAGTTGTCCTAATAAATCTTGAAAAGTAAGAGTTTTGTGGAGTTTCCCTAATAGGGGTTGAGATAGTGCTGACACCAGAATAAATAGTGAACCAAGTTCCCCTAAACCTCTATCTTCGAGTGAAATAGTCTTGCCAAATCTCAGGGCATTGATTTCCCCTTCCGATATACTTAACCCGATGCGCTCAATACCTTTTCTAATCGTGGAATTATTCCCTACAATGGATATTACCTCGGACATATCGCATCTCCTTCTGTATATTAGTCAAATAACTTAATAGAAATCATGTAAACATTAATGTAAATCTTTACTGTTAATTATTTTTGACAATATTTAGTTTCAGATTTCATAAATTTAGTTAACTTTATGGTTCTGTAGAGATGTTAAATTACCACATCTCTACAGATGCTTATACATCAAACAGATTCAACAGCCTGTTCAAAAGGATCAAAACTGCTATCTTGAGAGCTGGAATTATATTTTGCACCCATGTTCATATAGGAACGGAAAAAGGAAGGTTCAATAGAGGCTTGAGTTGCAGTATAAGTGCCATTCTCTTGCAAAAGTTGGTGAATCTTATGTAATCTGTAACAAGGAACGCCTGGATATAGATGATGTTCCAGATGAAAATTAGTGCCAGCAAACAGAATTGTCATTAAGGGAGAAGTACGACTCCAGGCATTATGAAATGGGTTATCATCAAGACCACCATGATCAAGATAGGCTTGACATCCAGAGATTAGCATCAATGCAAGCATTGGTAGTCCGATAGAAAATAAACCAGCAATGGGATTGTATACAGCTATTCCTAAATAAATCCCAATCCATAACAAAGCAAATACAAAGTTCATCCAACAAAGAATACGCACAGTAGACATCTGAAATGGCATCATGTAAGGAAATGGCCAAGGACGGCCTAAAGCAGTATTCAAAGTTGTTTTAAAGTGATGATAGTTAAGTACTAATCTGGCAAAAAATAATCTTTGCCACCATGTTGTTAAAGGTGTGAGTATTTCAATGTCCGGGTCAGAAGCTTGATTTGTAAATCGATGATGACTCCAATGTCGCATCATTGCACCCATATCACAATATGTTAAAACTGAAGATGCAAAGAAAAGACCAATTAATGCACTAACAAATTTGTTAGGATGTAGTGCTAGATGAAAGCCATCATGACCAATAAAACCCATCATCTGAATACCATATCCAGTCATGATAGTTAGTGGAATAATTAAAGCTATTTTTAGTGGTAGAAAATCAATTGATGTAACGACCACATAACATAACCATGCTGGGACAAGATACCAAATCAGTCCGTAGAGAATAAACCCAGTAGTTCCTAAAATTGTGGGTTTATACCAGTCGGCGGGAATTGCTGGTCTGCGAATTTTTTGTGTTGTTGCCATAAGTATCCTTATTTGTGTGTAAATGCTAGGGGTGTAAGGGGGAAACTTGATATCTTGATATATTTTTAAGGGAAATATTTTCCTACAATCCTATACCCCTATATTCCTACTAGTCCTTGGAAAGCTTCTAGTGTTTCGTTCATTGAGGTGCTATTTTCCACGTTGAGGGTTTTAGCTTGGTTAAAATTCCGTTTCACTAGTCCTGAGATTGTCTTACCAGGACCGAACTCGATAAAGGTATCCACACCATGATTAGCAAGGTGTTGAATAGAGGTCATCCACCGCACTGGTAGGGTGATTTGGCGGATGAGTAAGAAACGGATATGTTCAGCTGTGGTGATGGGTTGGGCAGTGACATTAGAAATCACTGGGATGCGAGGAGTAGAAATGTTGATAGTTGCTAAAATTCCGGCTAAACGCTTGGCGGCTGACTGCATTAAAGGGGTGTGAAATGCACCGGAAACAGCTAATTGCACTACTTTTGTCGCGCCTGCTTGTTCAGCTAAAGTTATTGCTTGTTCTACCGCCCTAGCATCTCCACCGATGACGGTTTGATTAGGTGCATTGTAGTTAGTCGGTTGACACACTCCTATTGATTTCACCCGATGACAGATAGTTTCTACTATGTCTGCATTCAGACCGATAATCGCCGCCATCTTGGTATCTCGGTTGATAGAGGCTTCTTGCATAAAGATGGCTCTTTGCTGTACTAAAAAGACTGTATCCTCAAATTCCATCACGCCGGCTGCTACAAGTGCGCTGTACTCTCCCAGACTTAAACCAGCGAAAAATTTTGGTTCAGGGAACTGGGTTTGAGCCGCCGCTAGACAAGCTAAGTTAGTAACAAAAATGGCAGGTTGAGCATTCTCAGTTTGCTGTAACAGTTCTGGGGAACTATCACGACACATTTGCAATAAATCAAAACCGAGTACATTAGAGGCGCGATTGTATAATACTTTGGCTTCGGGGTAGCGATCGGCAATTTCCACACCCATCCCAACATATTGTGCGCCCTGTCCAGGAAATACAAATGCAGTGTTCATGCTACTACCTCTTCCACTGGTACTTGATTGCAAGTTAAACCTTCTGTAAGTTGTGCTCCTTTGTGAATTTGATAGAGAGGAAAAGGAGCGCAATAATACTGCATTTTTTCTTCTTGAAAAATCTCGTGTAGTTTACGTAATCGATAAAATGGACATTCTGGATAAGCGTGATGTTCGACATGGTAAGTAATACCGGCCCAGAGTAAACCTAACCAAAAATTATCAATAGTAATTGCGTTTTTCTGCATATCTCTTTTCTGAGGATCATCACCTTCATAAAGAGTTAAGGGAGCGTGTTCATAACCCCGTGTGATAGGATTAATCACTAAGGCAACAAAGGCTAAAGGAATCCAGAAAATGAACAGTGCTTTTATTCCCATACCGGAATAAATTAAAACGGCATGAATGACTACCCAAAAAGCCAAATTAACTATTTGTTCAATAATCACCGTCCAACTGACTTGTTTGCCATAGCAAGTCAAAGATATCTTGGTATACCATTCATAGTATCTCCAAATTCTTAACCAAATTTGGTTGAGTTTGCCAGAAAAATAATATTCATCTGGGTCTCTTTCTGGATCGGAAATAAAATTATGATGTCGTTTATGGGTTTCCCTATTGGTTGTAAATGTCATCGTGAATGACAGTGCATAAAGACGACCAAATAATGTATTTAACCATTTGGCTTTAAAGGCACTACCGTGCATACAATCATGATGCAAAATAAATAAGACATAGAGTTGATTGCCTAGCCCAAGCGCTAACAGAAAATCAATCCAAGGATTCTCTATGAATAAAATCAAGGAAATTAATCCAAAATACAGTACTATATATGGTGAAGCATAAAGTAAATGTAGCCAGCCATTAGCAGCACACATTTTTCTAATTTCTGCCTCCCGTGCTGAGGGAGCGCGTAACCATTTTTGTCTTTTAGGCTTGGAAGTTAATTGTGATTCTATTGCCACACTCATGTCAATTTCCTTGGTAGATTTTAATGTCAAGTTGTTGGAATTTATCAGGTATAAGCCCCGACTACAAACTTTTAGGAATTAACTATCCGTAGAGATGCGGATATTCTTTTTTGATTGACCCATTCACCTTTTTGGATAAGATATTCCACCCAAAAGTCAATATCTTGAATTAGTGCTTGGCTCTTACCTTGGTCAAGGAACTTTTTCAGGTAAATAGCAGTATCAAAATTGTCGATGGTTTTGTAGAACTTGAATGCTTCAATAAATGGGTCATCATTAACATGAGAAATCAGACCAATTTCATAAGCTGTTTGAGCATTGATTAGCTCTCCAGTTAGTACCAATTTCTTAGTTTGTAGCAATCCTATTTGTTGTTTTAGGAAACTCATACCGCCCATACCAGGAATTAAACCTGATTTGACTTCAGGTAAACCTAACTTGACGTTAGTATCAACAAACTGGAAATCACTACACAAGAGCATTTCCAAGCCACCACCTTGGGCTGCACCATTTATGACGGCGACGACTAGAGAATTTAAAGAGACAAATCCGTGAATTACTTGCTGAACTTTAGCGGCAAATTTTTTCAGTATAGCGGGGTTTTGCTGCTTTAAATATTCTAAAATGAGAGTGCGATCGCCACCAAGAGAGAAATACTTCCCATGATGAGAAATGTAAACTACTTTGGGCATATTTAACGATAATTTCTCTTTAGATAAAGCCGCAATTATATCTAAGAGTTCATCCAGAACTTCGATAGATAAAGCATTGCCATTGGCAGCATTTAAAAATAACCAAAGACAATTATTTTTATCAAGATAGCTATCAATACAAGTAAATCTTTGCCGAGTACAGCCATAGATGTTATATAGATTTATTGGCTGTAAATGTTCCCGAATGCTGGGATGAATTACATCTTTGTTAGTATTGTTAACTATCCCATATTCTCTAGTAATTGCTACTTCTCTTTTTTGACTAGTATATACTTTTAAGACTTGTCCGTCACTTCTAGCTACAAACACCTGCTGCACGAGAATATCTTCTTTATCGCTAGAAGTAGGAACTAGAGATTGCAGATTAAAGAAACCTTCTTCTCTCATTAATCTCTGCCAAGTCGCTTCTTGTAAAAGGGGCGAGCCCGGATATCTTAAATCTCTATCTTGTGAATTCCACCAACCTCTTAGTAGTCCAAATGTTAAAGTTGAGAAATTCTGTGATTTGACACTCTCATTAAAGATTAAGCAACCTGTTGGCTTGAGTAATTGCTTAACGTTGCGTAGACTTTCACGAATGTTGGGGGTGGCGTGCAGGATATTTGTAGCAATGACGAAATCAAATTGTTCTTGCCAACCTTGTTTTTCGGGATTTAGGGAAATATCTAAAACAGAGAAACGCATTTCAGGATAGATTTTAGCAAATTTTTCTCGACCATGTTCTAAAAGTTTAAACCAAACATCGGTGTATACATACTCGACAGCAATATTATGAGTAACTAGTGAATTAATTACATAGCGAGTTGTCCCACCTGTTCCCGCACCTACCTCTAAAACTTTGATTTTTTCTGGAGATTTAGCGTTGAACTTAGCTTTGATTTGATTAACAAGGGCAGCAGCAACAAGTTCATTATAAATATCAGAAGCTAAGTTACCACTGTAGACTCCCTCAACTAAATCTAAACTAGAGTTAGGAAAGACAATATTATTAGCTGCAATCTTACCTAATAAAATATCTTCGTAATTCTTTAAGCAAGTGTGCAGTAACTGATAGTATTGTTTGAGTTCTGGCTGAGTTTGTAGTATTTGAGTAGCAGCATTTTCAAACACAGTCAATGTATGATATTCACCTTGGTATTGTATTTCTGCTGTTGCAGAGAAGTAGTCATCTTGTTGCGATAAATAACCAGCTTGTACAAGGAACTGAAAAATCTCTGCAAATACATGATGGTGTTCATCAATAATTTTGGCTGATTTGATGGCTTCTGTAATCCTGTAGGATACTGCTTGATGGTTAAATAAACCGAGATTTTGCAAAATTCCTACTAACCCGGTAGCCGCAGCAGCCATTAACTGATCTAAGCATTGCTTAAACTTGAGTAATGGTGGATGATTATCTGTGAAGAAATCTGCATGATCTATAGTTAGCGGCGCAAGATTTGATAGTATTTCTGTAATTGGTCTTTGCTCAAGCATTAAGTGAGGATCTAAGCCAATTTGTAACAGTATATTTCTCTTAGCTTTCACGACTACAGCTTGAGGAAGCTGCATCGCTAAAATTGTTTCTAATGCCTCCATTCCCTCTGCAATGTTGATTGAGTCTATCCCTTGATGTAGCATTAAATCTCGATACTTATCATTAGCTACAGCACCTACTTCACCCCAAAATCCCCAGTTAATTACACATACCGGATAATTTCGTGTTTGTTGCATATATTTAGCATAGCTATCAAGAAAAGTGCTAGCGGCGGCATAATTACTTTGACCAATATTGCCGACAAAAGACTGTAGAGAAGAGAAGAAAATGATCAAATCAAGTTCTTCGTTAAGAGTGGCTTGATTAAGTGCGATCGCGCCTGCTACTTTTGGTTGTAGTACAGCCGCAAAATCTGCCTCTGACATTTTCACCAACAAGCTATCATCTAGTACCATTGCTGAGTGAATGATGCCGTCTAGTTTGCCAAATTTATCTTTGGTTTGAGTAATAGCATTAGTCAGTTCATTGACATCATCACAATGAGCTTGTAAATAAATTACATTTTCACCATATTTCCCTAGATGAGAGATTTTAGCTAATAAATTACCATCTGCTGGCGAGCGACCTAATAAAGCAATATTAGCTGAATATTGAGTGTGTAGATAATCACTTAAAACAAGACCTAATCCACCTGTACCACCAATAATTAAATAAGTACCATTCGGTTTAAATTTTGATAATCCTTCTCTGAAGACCGGAGTTAAATTGTAGAGGCGTTGGCAATATATTTGTTGTTGACGGACTGCAAAAGCATTACCAGATATACATTCATTCTTAAAGGTATTTTCTAGCCAGACAGTATTCTCTTTTCTTAACGCATCTTCAATTTCAGACACTGCAAAATCCAAGAAAGTAATAGTGCAGTGTTTATACTCTCTGGAAAAAGATTTCCATAATCCCCAAAGACCACTATCATCAGGCTGAACTTCTTCATCATAGAAAACTTGTACAGCATTCAATGTGATAATTTTAAAGTCAATTGAATGTTGAGTTAATCCAGTTCTGATGATAGATTTGATAAAGTGAAAAGCATAATTATGGCTCAATAATTTCTCAGCTTTTTGAGGTGCAGCTAGAAAATATATTTGAGAGATATCTGTTAATTCTTTTAAAATGTTATCCCAGTCTTGTGGCTGATCATGTCTAATTTGAGCAGTGCAATTTTGCCAATTTTGATAGAAATTACCAACTGTAATGATGTGGCTATTGTTTGAACCATGCCAATTCAGTAACAACTGCAATATTTGTAAATTTTCACCCCATGTCACAATCAGAGTTTTAGCTGGTTTAGTTTGGTCAAACTTTAAATAATTGAATGATTCTTGGTTGGATATAGAAATACTTGTCGGTTGCCATTTAGGGACGAAAATCAGTTCACTTTCTTTTGTAGTGAAAGATAAATCATCAAGTTTTACTGTTTTGCTGTGCCCATTTTCTGTAACTTTGTTGGGAGGTAAATTAACGTGCTTTAAATCTGTAGGTACAATGTTATATTCAGTACTTAATTGAGTACGAAGATATTTCTGTACTGCTTCATAATGTTCGCGCCATAGAAATTCTGCCAATTTAGAAACAGTAGGCTGCTCAAATAGCATCGTTGGATAAAGGCGAATATTCAACAGCTTTTCTAAATCATGGGAGATATCTAATAAAGCCGTTGATTCTAACCCTAATTCAAAGAATGATACTTCTAATAAATCATCTGTAAAATCTTGCTTAGTAGATTTATAAACTAGTTTTTTGATAGAATGTACCAGATATTCCACACTCGGTTCTGGAGTAGTGACAATTTGTTGAGGCGTATCATCAACAGTATTTAATTGAGTATGAAGATATTTCTGTACTGCTTCATAATGTTCGCGCCATAGAAATTCTGCCAATTTAGAAACAGTAGGCTGCTCAAATAGCATCGTTGGATAAAGGCGAATATTCAACAGCTTTTCTAAATCATGGGAGATATCTAATAAAGCCGTTGATTCTAACCCTAACTCAAAGAATGATACTTCTAATAAATCATCTGTAAAATTTTGTCCAGTGTATTTGCAAACTATTATTTTTATGGAATCAACTACATGTTTTACTCTTGTTTCTGGAGTTTTTAAAACTTGATATGTTTTTTTGGGTTGATGAGTAAGAATAGTATTTTCTGTTTTTTGTTCTAAGTTTGCCAGCCTTCTAATAATTTCAATATTATGAACTCTTTTAATGCCAAATTTACGGAATGTTGCTAGTTGATTACCATACTCGTCGCAAATTGCAAAACTTCTGTAACTAATTTCTTTGGTTAATTCAACTTGATCGGGGTGATCGACATATACATAACAATTACTGCGTCCTGTTAAAGGTCTACCAGAAAATGATTCAATATAAAAAGGAACATAAAGTTGGGCTGTCGCTTGATAAGGAATTGAATAGAAAAGCGGTACAATAGTCGAACAATCGAGAAATACAGGATGGAACAAGAAATCATCACTGTGCTTCAAGGCGATAGAACCCAAAGAAACTTCAGCCAAGCAACCATAAACACTACTATAAACTTTACCGCTAGGTTTCATGAAATTATCGTGGTCAATGCCAACTTTGCGTGTGATGGCATAACAGGCATCTAAATCGACAACTTCAGTTGCTTTTTGTTTGAGGATTGATATATCTATAAGATTTTTAATTTGTAATTCTTTGGTCAGTAATTGGCAGGTTAAATGTTTAGTAATAGAGGAGTCTTTTACTTTACCATTTTTCCATTTAGTACTGGTGGCTTCAATTCCCCAATCAGTTCCATTGGGTGAAATGTGAATTTCCACTTTCCGGTCAAAATCGGCAGTTGTCACAATTGGTTCTAGGAACATGATGTTCCGCAGTTCTAGATTTTCAATATCAAAAGACCTAGCTTTTAAAGTTTTAAATATCATGTCTATAAATGTGACACCAGGCATGATGTGAATGCCATCAACTCTGTGTTCACGAACGAAATAATCGTTATCTGTAATTGTAAATTTGCCAATTATTTGTGCAGTTTGCATAAATGATAAGGGGTGTAGGGGAAAGATATTTTGATTTTTGATTTGCTATTGAATATTCAATCTGAAAAGAAGAACTTATGCATATCTGGCTAAATTCAGTATTTTTACGCAAGTCATACTAATTTAAAAAAATATTGCGAGAGTAGAGAGGAAGCGTAATCCACCATCCTTTGAGGGTTGGTGGTGTGTTAGGACGATAGTGCATAACACACCTGACAAATTGGAGATTTTTTTAATTGGAAGTCCCTAAACGATCGCCTTTTTAACTACATTGGTTACTACGTCTTCCAATATCAGCAAAGGCTGGTGAGTCTCTTCCAATTCCAAGGTCAACAGGGAACGCCGAGGGGGTTGTGCTAACTGTTCAGTATTTTCCACATTCATGGTGTAAAAAATTTTCGATTGAACGGCTGGCAACCAAGCCCGAATTTTGCTGCTACTAAAATCCTTGCTGAGTAATTTTGCTCCTGGTTTCACTGCTAATTTTGGTGGTTCAGAGAGAATGGTGTGTACATTAGTTCCACCAAAACCAAAGGAACTGATACCAGCAAATTTAGGATTAGCTTGATTCCAGAGTTGGGTTGTTTGGGCTGGATAGAAAGGTGAATGGGCAAAGTCAAAGCGGGGATTCACCTGTTCACAGTTAAGTGATGCGGGGATGACTTGATTGTGCAGTGACAATGCTACTTTGATGAAGCTAGCCACCCCAGCCGCGCTTAATAAATGCCCGATATTGGTCTTCACGCTACCCACAGCACAGTGATTTTCTGCTCCCACCCCGGTAAACACCTGGGACAAGGCTCGCAACTCAATCGGGTCGCCAATCATAGTTGCAGTTCCGTGGGTTTCGATGTAACTAATTTGTTCTGCTGAAAGGTTGGCTTTTGCCAGTGCTGTTTCAATAACTTCCACTTGACCTTCTACACTGGGGGTAGTGATGCCCATTGTATGACCATCGTTGTTAGCGGCTGTAGCGGCAATTACTGCATAGATGGGGTCGCCATCAGCTAAAGCTTGTTTTAAAGGTTTGAGCAAGACACAACCCGCACCTTCACCAGGGACAAATCCATTGGCGCGTTCGTCAAAGGTAAAACATTTACCATCGGGAGATAAAGCTTGTGCTGCACTGAGGAAGAGATATGGTTTTTCATCTAAGAGAACTTCCACGCCACCAGCTAAAGCCATTTCTGATTCACCCTGTAGTAAACTTTGACAGGCGAGATGGATAGCCATGAGAGAAGATGAGCAGGCTGTATCAATTACCAGACTTGGCCCTTTGAGATTGAGATAATGGGAGACATGGGAAGCGATAAAGTTTTGTCCTACACCAACAACGCTGGATTTTTTGGGGACTTGAATGCGATCGCCATATCCTGCTACCCTAGCACCAACAAATACTCCGATCTTGCGTTTGTTGACATCTTTGATAGTGTTACCAGAATCTACCACCGCTTCCACGCAGCTTTGACAAAATAGGCGCACTAAGGGATCAATATCACTTGCTTCATTTTGAGATACACCAAACATGGCGGGGTCGATGTATTCTAAATCGTCAATAAAACCGCCCCATTTACTAATTGATTTACCTGATGTCAATTCTCTGGTGTAATGTTGTTCGATATCCCAACGCGAGTTGGGTACTTCTCGGATGCTGTCAACGCCAGTTACTAGGTTGTTCCAGAAGATTTCTTTGTTGGCTGCACCTGGGAATTTGCAGGCGATACCAATGACGGCGATTTCGGTTTGAGATGGATTTTGGGGATATTGCTCACGCAGAGGCACAGAGGCGGGGAGAGGGGTTAGAGGTGCAGGTGGAGTTTCTACTATTTGGGGTTGTGTTAGTGGTATTTTTTGCTGTAATTGGTCGTGGTGATGGCTGATGAGATGTTCTGCTAGGCGTGATATGGAATCGTACTGTAATAACAGTGATGGGTCTAATCTCATTCCCAGCCATTGGTCGATTTTGTTGACGATACCAGCTAAGAAGATAGAATCAACACCTAAAGCCTCAAAGGAGGTTTCATACTTAATTTGGTCTAAGGCAATGTGGAGTTCACGGGATAGGATTTGACTTAATGATTCTAAAACGTAAATCTGCAAAGCATTGCTATCAGTGGGAAAGTTTTGTTTTGGTAATGATACCGGCTGGATTTTCGGCGTAGTCTGTTCCTTTGTAACTAGGGGCAATTCTGATACATTTAATTGTTCTTGGCTAGCCAGACACGCTACGGTGTGGATTTGCGGGGGTAAAGCCAAGATAGTATCTAAGGACTGCAAACCTACGGCTGTTGACAAAGGTACAAGTCCTATTTTGGTCATTGGCTGACTAGTTAGCTGTCCCATTCCGACTTCTTTCCAGTTTGACCACTGAATAGCGCGGTAGTAGGTATTACCTTGAGCTACTTGGTAAGTAGCGAAGTAATTCATGTAGGCGTTAGCTGTTGCATAATCACTAATACCTACAGCTAGCTTAGGTACAACACTCGACAGGGATGAGAATAAGACGAATGCTTCTAAATTGTCATGCTCAAAGATGCGGTGTAAAACTTCCAGGGCAGTAGTTTTGGGAGACAATACAGAAACAATACTGTCTAAGGTTTTATGCAGAAAAGCTGGTGATTCTGAGGAAACACAGCCTGCACAGTGGAATACTTGAGTAATTTGTCCATATTGACGGCGAATGTTTTGGAAATAGACTTCTAGGGCAGCATAATCTGTTAATTCGCCAGTATAGAGTTCTACGGTTACGCCTTGTTTTTCTAGGTTGAGAATGTTGGTAATTTTGCTAGTAATTGTGGGGTTTGCATTCGGTGCTGCGATGACTTCTTCCCATTCTGTTCTGGGGGGTAATGTAGTTTTACCCATTAAAACTAGGGTTTTATAACCTTGACGCGCCAAATGTTGAGCAACTTCATTACCTATACCACCTGTACCGCCAGTGATCACAACTATTCCCTGTGGTAATTTCTGCGACTGGATGGGTTTAGAGTTCAGATGTGCGAGGGTAGAGACAAAGCGATCGCCATCTCGGTGACAAATTTCAGTAAACTGATCGTAGTCCTGATACTCTTGGGTAATAATTTGACTTAAAGTTGCTAAATCTGAGTTGTTGGGGTCTAAATCAATGGTCTTGGCATAACAAGAGTTATATTCTGCGCCCAACATCTTGAATAACCCCGTCAGTTCCGCACCACTCAGGTTAGTTGATGTCCCATTAATGTTTTGTAACCCTTGGGTCACTTGTAGTAAACGCAGAGGTTTGCGGGTGTTTAATAAAGATTGCAGTAAGGCGATGTTGCCTAAAATACACTGACTATTGGCGGTTAAATCAAGAATGCCTGTGATATCTAAGGATGATATCTCATTGTTAAATCTAGCTCTGTGGTCGGCGTTATCAAAGCAGAATTGATAATGCTGGGGTGTGATTTGTGTGTAGGTATGACTTTTCACGTCATCTGGAACATTGTTCTCTTGATCTAACCCCGTAACCCCATTCCCTACAAGGGACGGGGGAAAATTCAAAGCTTCTCCCCTAAAAGAAGAGGGGTTTTCTAGATTCTCCACTACCACAAAAGCCGCATGATGATGCTGTGCTTGCAGAGTATCAATCAGAGGTTTGGCATCATCACTAGCTAAAACGATGATTGTACCTTGTAAAACAACCTGGGCATCCTTGGGTAATGCTTGACGCTGCCATTGTGGTACAAGCAGGCTGATTTGTTCTTTTGCAGGTACTTTGATAATCGTAGCTGGTGCGGTGTTCGTTTCAGGAAGCCAATACTTATCAAGGCTAAATGGGTATCCAGGTAAGGGAACAACGGCAGGAGAATAATCTCTAGACAATACCTTAGCCCAATCAATATTTAATCCTCCTACCCATAACTTAGCCAACTTAGAATATGCTGGTTTTTGAGCTAGCGATCGCAAATGCTCTTCTAGTTCTTGCGGACTCTCAAATAGCTCTTCATAGGCTTGGCGATGACTAGAATCACCCACAAAAGTCTTAGTGTCTTCTAGCTTCCCATTGATAAAGTTTTGCAGAGAATCGCCTAATTCCTCAAGTGTGTTTGCCACAATAGTCAGACGATACTCCATAGCTTCCCTGCCTTTTTGTAAGGTGTAAGCTATATCTGCTAAAGAGAAGCTATTTTGTTGTTCCAAAAATACAGCTATGCTTTGAGCGTAGACAGTTAGTCTTTCTTTTGATTTGGCAGACAATACAACTAACTGCGGCTGAGACGAATTTGATGTAGGGATGTGTCGAAGACGCGCTAAATATTCTTCTAGAACTACGTGAGCATTCATACCACCAAAACCAAAAGAACTCACCCCGGCTCGACGTGGCTGTTCTTTACCTGTAGCGGTTGTTTGGCGTTCCCAATTAACTTGTTTTACAGCAATCTTCAACGGAGAATTATCGAGACGGATATACTTATTCAGATTGGTAAAGTTCGCATTGGCAGGAATTACACCTTTTTGCAATGCCAAGATAGTTTTTAATATTCCTCCCACCCCGGCTGCGGCTTCTAAATGTCCGATGTTACTCTTGACAGAACCTATATAACAATCTTGGGTAGTCTCAACAGTGGCAAAAACCTTTTTCAGTCCGTTAATTTCTATCGGGTCGCCCAAGGTTGTGCCAGTACCGTGTGCTTCAATATAACCAAGGGTAGCAGGGCTAACTTGGGCATCGGCATAAGCTGCTAAAATCGTCTCTGCTTGAGCTTCGGGAGCAGGTGCAGTCAGGGAATTGGTATGGCCACCGTGTCCCACTGCCGCACCTTTGATAACGGCATAGATATAGTCACCATCGCGTTCAGCTTTCGCCAAGGGTTTTAATAATAGTACCCCTGCACCTTCACCTCTGACATAACCATTGGCGCGTTCATCAAAAGGGCTGCACTCACCTGTTTTACTTAACATCCCCGCCTTAGAAAAGACTATATAGGATGTCAAAGAAGTGATAACATTAACACCACCTGCGATCGCTAAATCACATTTTTCTGACCGTAATAATTCCACAGCCCGATTTATCGCTACCAATGAACTTGAGCAAGCTGTATCAATTGCTTCACTAGACCCCTTCAAGTTCAACAGGTGAGAAATTCTATTAGCCAGTACAGCATGACTCACACCCGTACCCAAATGGGGTTGTACGGAGTTTTCCTGTTGACACAACATCTCATAATAATCAAAGCTAGAAGCACCAACAAATACCGCCGTCTTAGAACCCGATAACTCCGAAGCGCGATATCCAGCATTCTCAAGAGCGTGCCACACACATTGGAGAAATATGCGTTGCTGCGGGTCCATTAATTGGGCTTCCCGTGGAGAAATGCCAAAGAAACAAGCATCAAAACACTCGACATCTGCCATAAACCCACCTTTCAGGAAAGGAGAAAGTTCTGGAGATTGTAAGAGATTTGTTTGCTCTGTTTTCTGGGGTAAACGTTGAGCCGGAAAATCAGTAATGTTAACTTTACCTGCTGTCAATAACTGCCAAAATTCTTCTAAGGTTTTAGCTTGCGGTAATGATATGCCAATACCGATAATTGCAATATCTTGAGGGGAAGATTCATATTCCAAAACATCGGCTAAAGTTGATGTCTCCTCTGCAATTACAGCAACAGCACCTTCCTCTTTAGTACTAGTTTCTAAACTTGGCTCTAGATTCTGCTGAATAAACTCTGCCAAAGTAGTAATTGTATGACATTCATACAGCAGGTCAGGAGTTACAGGAATTTTAAATTCGCTTTCCAGAAAAGTAGTTAATTCCACATAATTTAAAGAATCAAATCCCAATTCACTAGGTGAAAAAGATAAATAGACTTCTTCAGTAGGTATTTCTAGGATTGCTGCAATTTTATTTTGTAACCTAGCCTCAATTTGAGAGATATTATTCATTGTAGATATTGCTGTCAATAATATATTTTGAAAATCATCTGTAGGTTCGGTATAATGCAGTCAAACCCAACATTAACGACGAGGTATTTGTTGGGTTTCCTTACGTCAACCTAACCTACTTTCTAGCTTCTCAACTGCAACTAATTGTCTAGCAACAGCCTCGCGGAAACCATTTTGTAGATATAGAGTTGTACAATGTCTTCTGCGTTTCTTTCCACTGGAAGTTTTTGGCAGAGTTCCAGGCATAATTAACACCAAATCATGCAACCTCAACCCGTGAACATCAGAGATATTTTTTCTCACAATTGCTAATAGTTGGCTATAGTCAACCTTTTTGAGCATATCTTTTTTGATTTCACAGACCACAACCAACTTTGCATTTGCATCCCCATTGACATCAACTGTAAATGCTGCTGTCCCTCCTGGACGGATTGCAATATTACTTTTCTCAACATTGTTTTCTATATCATCAGGATAATGATTCAATCCCCGAATAATAATCAAATCCTTCAAGCGACCTGTAATAAACAATTCCCTTTCTACAAAAAAGCCAAAGTCTCCAGTCCGCAGATAAGGACCTTCTCCTGTGGTGAGATAAGCTTGAAAAGTTTCTTGAGTTTGTTGGTTTACGTTCCAATATCCTGCTGCAACTGAACCCCCAGCAATCCAAATTTCGCCAATTTCCCCAGGATTACAGAGCGTATGAGTTTCTGGGTTCACGATACGAACATCATGCTCACCATGAACATTCCCACACCCAACTAAAACCTTTTTGGTGTCGTTATCTACAACCTTGATGCGATGATTTTCTAGTTCTTGCTCATCTACTGGAAGCAACACAGGTTTGTCTTGGGGATTTCCACCAGAAACAAACAGAGTAGTTTCAGCCATACCATAACAAGGATAAAAAACTTCTGCTTTGAAGCCATACTTTTTAAATCTATTAATAAAGCTTTCAATCACATTAGCTTTTACAGGTTCAGCACCATTAAATGCAATTTTCCAACTAGATAAATCGATATCTTTAATTTCTTCATCGGTGATTTTATTCACACACAATTCATAAGCAAAGTTAGGACCACCGCTAGTAGTAGCCCGATATTCTGAGATGGTTTTCAACCAAATTGCAGGTGACTGTAAAAAACTGACGGGAGGGAAGAGTACAGATTTAATTCCTAGATATAGGGGTTGGAGAACATTACCAATTAAACCCATATCGTGATATAGCGGTAGCCAGCCAACAAATATGGTTTCTTGGGAATGTTGAAATCCTTGTTTAATAGCTTGCTGATTATGAATGAGATTACTATGCGTCACCATCACACCTTTCGGTTGTCCTGTAGAGCCGGAGGTGTATTGTAGAAACGCAATATCAGTGCCTTGAATAGCTGGCATTTCCCAGTCACGACTAGCTGCTTCTGGTTGGGAGTTTGTAGCTATCCACCGTGCATTATTGATACAGGGAATTTCGCTGTAAATCTTCTGAAAATCAACAATAGAGTCCTCAGTTGTTAGTACAAATTTAATTTGTGCATTTTCTACAATTCCACTCAGGCGAGAAATTTCTCTTTGATTACGTACAGGATGCACAGGTACTGGAATTACCTTGGCATATAAACAGCTAAAAAAGGCAACGATAAAATCAATTCCCGGACGATATAACAATAGCGCCCTTTCTCCATCAGGATTGTATTTTTGCAGTTCGGCAGCTATGGCTGCTGCTTTTGTGTGCAACTGTCCAAAAGTTAATTCCAGCTTTGATTCTGGTGAATTAATAAAGATGAATGCTGTATCGTTTGTTTGTAAAGATGCTCTGACATTTAAAATTTCTACATAGTTTGAAAATTTGGTAGCTACATTGATAATTCTTTCAGTCATAACTTGAAATGCCTCATTTAGAGTTTGTAGAATGATTAATTGCTTTTTGCCATTGGGCATACAGATGTATGAGCTAAGAATTAGTTTCTTAGCCCAGTCACTATGAAAAATTGATTAAAACTTAAGAACTGTTGTAACTAATATGGCGATCCCAGTAATCAAGTACTAATTATTAGTCACTTATCTCAGAGATAATTATGCATAAAACTATAATCTGTTTAGTACAGCAAACGAGTATGGTACAGCAAGGGTTTCAAACTCTTAAACTTTAGAACCTCCCATTAGTACATTTCTTATTCGTGGTGATCAATTCTTTAACATAACTTTCTGCATCACTGCCTATTTCACCCCCTCACTAGGAGGAAGTTCAGTGAGAAAATCCATATCCTTCAGGTTATTCTGTTTATCTTTCATCTTTTCGTTTTATCATTGTCTTACTAGTAGATACAGTTTGCGAAATAATCAGCTTATCGTAGTACTGAGAAGCTAGTGAACATGCTTACATTTATTTCTTCAACTTGAGTTGAAATTTTTTCGGAATAAATAATCAGTATTTGTGCCTTTATAAATCTGAATCATCAATAAAATTGAGCTAATCGGCCGTAATTAGGGGCAAACATCGCTAAAAATCTATGTTACGCGATCAGCCCAGAAACAGCAACATCAACTGGAAACCTTATTCTTTGATCAAATTCCAAGACTTTTTAGCGTACTGACTTTTGTAAGAACCACTTGCAGGGCAAACGCATCTAAAGTACTCTTGATCCTGATCAAGATTAAGACCAACGAAAAATCAGTATTTCTGTCTCCCCTGGTTTATATAGAAGTTTGATATGTAATATTCCTCAGCTAGAGTTTTGTGTTTTATGCAGAAATAACGAAATATATTTAAATTGCTATCATACAAGAGTTAAGCGCAAGTATTACCAGCAACCACAATCTAACCCAGTCAAATGTGTGACAACCATATTCTAGGATATCGTTCTTTGTGGAGAGCCGAATAATTCCTATAGATGATATGAAACGACTCATCAAAAAAACCTCTAACCCAGTTCGCAAGAAAATAGAAGTAACCCCACCACCGATTGAACCCATTGAGATTCCTGAGAGCCAAAATATTCCTGAAACAGTGATCGAACCAAATCCACCTGTGTACATTGAAGAATTGAAGACTACGTTCCCGAATCCGAATACATTTCTGAACACTATCGCCCCCTCCGCTCTGTGGGTAACTCCGGGTGGCAACCGTCTGATGTTTGGCGCGAGTTGAGAGTTGATGATTTCTGTCGTGGGTAAGTCAGTATTTAAACAGCGCGATGCTGCGGTTCTTGCTAGCCTACGCTAAAATATAATGCCTGCATTTTGAAATAGTGGCAATTGAATTACTTGGGTTTGTTTGGCGTTATCCAGATTGGACAATGCAATTCCCAGCAACCTAATGCTGCGGTTTTCCAGATCAATCGACTCAAACAGCGCTTTGGCTATCTCAAAAATCGTAGAGAGTTCACTGATGGGAGCAAGCATTGTTTTACTGCGGGTTATCTGATGATAGTCAGAAAACTTGACTTTCAGGGTTAATGTGCGGCCTCGTGTTTCGTGCTGCTCTAACCGTTGCTCCACTATCTGGGCAATCTGTTCAAGTTCCTGCAACATCTGACCTACATCGCTTAAATCCTGTGCAAATGAGGTTTCTGCACCAACGGACTTGCGAACTCGATTTGCTTCAACTAGGCGATCATCTTCTGCTCTGGCAATCTTATAGTAATACTGACCTGCTTTACCAAAGTGGTGTGTTAGCTCAGTCAGCGATCGCTCCTTTAAGTCTGCGCCAGTGTGAATGCCAAGCGAATGCATCTTCGCCGCCGTCACCTCTCCAATGCCATGAAACTTCTCAATTGGTAACTGTTCTACGAAGGCGATCGCTTGCTCTGGTAAAATCACTGTCAACCCATTCGGCTTGTTCTGCCCTGATGCCATTTTTGCAAGAAACTTGTTAATCGACACGCCTGCGGTTGCCGTCAACTGAGTTTCCTGGAGAATCGCAGTTTTGATGTGTCTTGCGATAGTAGAAGCGTAGGGGATATTTTGTCGGTTCTCAGTAACATCTAGATATGCTTCATCTAGTGCAACCCCTTCCACTAAATCACTGTAGCGTTTGAATATGGCGTGGATTGCTGCGGAAATCTCTCGGTAAACGTCGAATCTCGGTCTGACAAATATCAGTCCGGGGCATTTTGCGATCGCAGTTACTGACGGCATCGCGGAGCGAATCCCAAACTTCCTCGCTTCATAACTGGCGGCTGCAACTACGCCTCGCTGATTCGGACTGCCACCGACGACTAACGGCTTGCCTCGGTAGCTAGGGTTGTCCCTCTGCTCCACCGATGCGTAGAAGGCATCCATATCAACGTGAACTATCTTTCTCACTTGAAAGCAGAGTGAAGCATTAGAAAGTTAGGCTAACCGGTGCTTAGTAAAATACTATATTACCAGTCTTATAGTACATTAGCACTACTTGGTTCTAATACCATATCTGCATTATTCCCCAACGAATTTCTGTTCTAACTCTTCAATTCGAGCCACAAGGGGAGCCATCATAGCTTCAACCTCGGTAGCAGAATAGCGGATAGGTATGTGTTGAGAACAATTCTCACTCAAAGCTTCGACATGAAATAGAATAGCTCGCTCAACTTTTGCTGGATAGCCAGGGATGCGAAGTCGCTCAATTAAAGCACTATCCCCTTCAACATATTCTGCCTTACCCCAAACTTTGATACGTCTGCGTTGGCGGTAATCCATCAGGAACAGAAATGCTTTTGCTTCTCCTTCAAGGTTGCCTACGGTAATGTACTGCACATTCCCAGAAAAATCGGCGAATCCCAGGGTTTTCTCATTCAACACTTTCAGGAAAACGGGCGCTCCTCCACGAAACTGAGGGACTTCCAAAGAATAAATTATTCCAAGAAAAACAATAGACAGGTTTTCTCAAGAATGATAATCATTTTAAGAGGGGGAGAAAAGGGGTTGCCGAGGGCAACCCCTTTTCTCCCCCTCATCTATGCATGAAGAATCTATACACTTGTCGTCTGCTTTGAAGTTGAACAGTGTAAAATTAGTATGTTTTGTAGCTAAATAAATGTTGTTATTAAAATCAAATAACTTTTGTCTTACTACAACAAATATCAATAAACCAATTACCTAAATTTTGGAAAACTTCATGATTATAATCGGTTAGCCGCTCAATCTGTTTTTCAATTTGAGCCATAGCTTTTTTTGTAAGTTTTACCCCATTCTCATAAGTTTTGTGTACTAGCTTAACTACTGGATGATCACCTTTCCATTTCATAGTACTAGCAAACTTTAAAGCCGTCTCCACTTCATCTAAAAGGCTACCATTCCAATGATTCTCTAGTATTGCCCACGTCCTTTCTATCGGATTATATTTACTATGATAGGGAGGATAGTAAGCTAAACGTATATTTACTTGATGTTTGTGGGCAAACTCTACTATACGTTTCATAAATTGAGTACGCCGTGAACTATTCTGCGGCCCATTATCTTGATTAATAAGTAGGGTTTGAATATCAGAAAAACGATGCTTTTCTGATAACCAAAAATCTTCTAAAATATCAACAATAAAATCACTGGTAACTTTTGATTCTGTAAAGTACAAAAATAGCTCATCAAGCTCTGGAAGAAATATACCATAAGGAGTTACAGTTGTTTTTGGATTATAATCATGGTCATCAGCTTTCGCTCCATCTCTACTTTTACCCCCTCGATCAAATGAGCCAATCTTAACGCGGGCTTTTCCGTCCATGCTGAGACGTAAAACACTCTTATCTTCCGAAGCATCTTTGTGTACTATGTCTAGTTGCTCAAAGATTGCATCAGTTTGTGGGATTTTTTTTGAGGTTGAACTTTCTTTACCCTTCTGAGCTTGTAACCTAAATTATTTAATTTGACTCGAATTGTTTCTGATGTGTGTAAAATTTCATCACTATAACCATATTTTTCAATTAATTGCTTTCTGACTTCGGCTGCACTGAGTCTGCTATATAGTCTTTGACTTTTAAAACTAGGATCAGTTTGACTTTGCGAATCTACTATATTTTTTATATCTTCTAAAAGATTTGGAAAGTGTGCTTCTGCTTTATAACGCCCTTTGCCACTCATGTTATCAACACAAGTAATACCACTTTCTAACTCTTTTATTCCTTTCCTAATAGTATCTCGATTCCATCCTAATTCTGATTGTGCAAGCCTTTGCCCTCCTAAACCTAAGCCCTGAACTGTCTGTGCCATAAATTTTCGTTTTGCTGCACCTTTTAATTGAAATGCAGTTTCAATCAACAACTTTTTGAGAGAATCAGTTAATACTATGGCCATCAGTTACCACACTCAAAAATAAGCGTCATTATTTAAATTACTACAAAAGGGGAATGAAGTGGCTGCCTACGGCAGCCACTTCATTCCCCTTTAAAATGATTATCATTATTGTTAATGGAATAGTTTATTTTCTGGAAGTCCCTAATGTTTACATTCATATTGTTTTTAATCGGGTTACTCCCCAAGGTAAGCTCATTGATATCAAATACTTGGGGGCTAACTGGCAACAATATGAGGTTTTACGTCAATCTTGTTCTCGGATCTTAGAAAACCCTGCTAACAATAAATATTTGCAGATCCGATGCAACTGTTGTTCTTAAACAAGAGTACAGCACAAGGCACAGTGGTAAGAAGTCAGAATTCAGGAGTCAGAATGGGCTGCGCCCCGCTATGCTAACAGAATTTATAAAAGGTTTGATATTCCGAGTACATTTTTGAGTCAAATGAGTTTCTGGTTCTTCTACTGTTCTGACTCCTGAATGCTGACTCTTGAATTCTTACGCACAGTAGATAAATAATTAACAAAAAATATGTTTGATGAACGACATTTGCAACTCACTTCTGCTTACGCTAAAGCTAGTCAGCATTTTATTAGAGCTTTTATTTATCCTTTAGGAGAGTTTATTTACAAATCAATCGAATCAGCTATTGATTTAAAATGTCGAATCGAAATAGGAGAAGAAACTTATTTTCTTACTCCTGATGAGGATGGTGGCTGGAAATGGTCTAAAAATAACTTTGAAGGTGTAACAGATGAGGAAATAGAACAAGTAGAAGAGATAATGGCATATTTATTGCCTAAACTTCTCCCCGGTAGTAATGATATAACACCACCTAATTTTTCTCCTGCTCCTGATTTACCTCCAGTTTTACCCAACCCCAATTCCCCCTTAATTCTTCCGCCTTCTGCCACATCTGTTGAGTTTTTAACTATACCATTCGATTCTCAAAATCCCCAGGAATATCTACCTATTAAAGACCAAGAAAATTTAGATTTAAATGCTTCCATCCAGAGAAATGTTTTTTTTACAGTTGAAAGCGCCAACAATGGCATAAGTAGTAAAAAACTTGAGCTACAAAATACTCAACATATCCCGCCTCACCCAGAACATATTGATCCGCAACATTGGCACGAACTCGTAGTAGGCAGCGCGATCGCACCAGAAATTGCACATCTCAACTTCTCTAGTCTTCATTTTAGCTATGTCGGTGGGGAACATGAAGCTTGGGAACGGCTGATGATCAGCGACAAACTCTCACGTACAAATACAGGTAGCCTCTCTATTAGGCTTTTAGAACTCTATTCCCATCTAGATGCAGGTGGCTGGTGGTGTAATTCAGGGGTAGACCCGCGCACATTTGCTAATCTTACCCCTGGTGAGCAACCTCAAATTAAAGAATGGGGATGTTATAAGCCAAACCGCCCCAGACCCAAAACCGTGAAAAAAGATGGGTTCACTGTTACGGTTGAAGGCAAGTTCATTAAATATGAGCATCCACCATCAGTTGATTTGAGTATTTTCTTGCTAGATGTCCCAGGCGTGATTGCCCAAAATATTTACTCAAAAGCTGGAGTAAACCCCAGCGATAGCGATCGCTTGAGTGGTTTTTGGTATTGTGTGTATAAACACAATATCCCACTCGTCATTACAGAGGGGGCGAAGAAGGCGGCTAGTCTGTTAAGCCAGGGTCATGCTGCCATTGGGCTACCGGGAATTTCCTCCGGCTATCGCTCACCGAAAAACGAGTGGGGCAAGAAAATTGGTGATTCTTATCTGGCTGATGAGTTAGCTGTTTTCGCAACTTCTGGTAGAGAAATCAAAATCTGCTTTGATTATGAAATTAAGCCTGAAACTAAGCTCAATATCCAAAGAGATATCTGGAAGACAGGAAGCTTATTACAAGAATTTGGTGCTGTCGTTAAAGTACTAACGCTGCCAGGGCCGGATAAGGGTGTAGATGATTTTATAGTCGCACAGGGAGGAAAAAGTTTTGAAAAGCTATCTGCCGGGGCTATAGCTCTAGAATCATGGCATCAAAATCAACTTGATAGAAAACGTTTTACTATCAAGCTCAAAGATGGCACAGTCAAAACAATTGATCAGCAAAAAGGAGATTTTACCGTGACTGATGCTCCCGAATTGGAACCAAACATGAATGTATTTCACAAGAATCGTCGTCAACCATTTATTGACCCTGGTTCACAGATTATAGATATAAAAGTAATTGATTCAGACATTATTCATATAGATGTTGCTTCGGAGCCAGCCCAAGTACCTGAAACTCCTGTAAATAGTTCTTCTTGGGCTAAAAAAGAAAATGTTACACTTTACGAGCCTAATTTTTTTAGAAAGCGCCTAGAAGCTAGCGAGAATAAACAAATAGCTTTTGCTGCTTATACTTTGTTAAAAAAATATGGTGTTGAGGCTAAAGATGAACAACAGCAGACCAGTTGCAAAATCTACCATGCTGATGC
>NZ_JACJSF010000048.1 GCF_014698035.1 Desmonostoc muscorum FACHB-395 | reverse complement strand
ATTCTCACCCAGGAGATTACGTGCTGCATCCGAGCAACGTGAAAGTGTAATCTGAAAATAAGTCACTAATGGTGTAACCGCTACCCAGAGCCAAGCAAGACTTTTTTCTCTTGCTTTCTCGGCATTGAGTGGATCTGACGATGGGGGAACGCTGGAGTTTTTTGATGTTCGATTGATTTTTTCTAAAAGTTCCTGCTGCTTAATTTCTAAATCTGCAAGTCTTTTTTCTGATTCTTTTATGTGCTGCCCCATTTTCTCCACCAGTTCTTTGACCCTGGCTGGAGTTTTTTCCCAATCTGACTCGGAAATCTCAATTCCGTAAGCGAGGCAGTTTTCATCCATGCCTCTTAATCTACCACCTCAGTAACTCATTTTTGACTGTAGCGTTTTAGATCCTGTGAACGGTTACAAAGGTACGGGGAGAGTTCCCTTAGAGCAGACAGTCCCTCAAAATAATTGGCCTAACGTAATTTTATCAACATCAAATAACCTATGACACCCACTCAGATTAAAACTAATGGCGACTGTATTGATAAATTAATTAAGAGATTAGAGAAACAAATTGGACAAAAAGAAGCGAATAAACTTAAAGAAACTGCTATTGAAATTGTCCAAAATTGTGTCAAAATTTACTCTGAAAATTTTGGTAATGGTGATGTAGGTGAAAATAGTACAGGTTTAGTGAGCCAACCTTATAAAGGACAAGACCCTATTCCTAATGGTACAACCGGACTTATTTATGGTCGTGTTCAAAGTGGTAAAACTAACACAACTATTGCAGCTTTAGCACTGGCTCATGAAAATAATTTTCGTTGTTTTATTATTTTAACCTCCGATAATACATGGTTAGGAAAACTGTTATCAGAAAGGAGAAAAAACTACAGGATGGGATGATCATCCTATATATCTACCGATGTTGGTATTACCTAAACAAAAATTTGTTTTAATGTTTAATTATGATGAGGATGAATAGGTGATATTTTGAATTAGCGATCGCACCTCTGTAAAATAGTTTTGCTAGATTAAAGCTGTGTTTTTGGAGCTATCTTTCGACTAATGCCAGCCAGAGACATCTACCACGCCGCAGTCATTAAAGCACTTGTAGCAGATGGTTGGACAATAACCAACGATCCCTTATACCTCGCTTATGGGGGTAGAGAACTTTACGTAGATATTGGAGCAGAAAGAATTACCATTGCTGCTGAGAGGGATAATCAAAAAATAGCTGTTGAAATCAAAAGTTTTCTGAGTCCTTCTCCCGTGAATGATCTCCAGGAAGCTGTAGGACAGTATGAAGTTTATCGCAGCGTGCTTAAAGAAGTACAACCAAAACGCCAACTTTATTTAGCAGTTCCCAAGCGAGTTTACGAAGGTATATTTTCCGAACGCTTTGGTCAGCTAATTCTTAATAGTATAGGAATAAACCTAATTGTCTTTGACGAGCAACTAGAAAGGATTCTCAGATGGATAAGCTAGCTCGGTATCGTGAAATTATTCGTCAGTTGATATTTAACTATGCTGGTCACAAACCTGCTAATGGTCAAATAGAGACTGAAGCTGTCATTGACTCGGAGCGAGACCACTACGAAGTGTTACATGTTGGTTGGGATGGAGTGCGCCGCGTACATGCTTCGGTGGTACATATAGATATTATTAATGGTAAAGTGTGGATTCAATATGATGGTACTTCTCAGCCAGTGGCGGAGGCATTATTAGAAGCGGGTATTTTGCGCGAAGATATTGTTTTGGGTTTTCATCCTGCTGAACTACGGCAATACACGGATTTTGCTGTATCTTAATTATCTTTAATTGTGTATTCTCAAAGAAGAAAGAAGCAATAAACTTGATCCTAGCGATCGCTTTAGATGGCGATCGCAGATGAAAGAATCGACTTTAGAAAGGCTAAGAATTTTAAACAAGCTCTAGCTGATTTGAAAGTGCTGTTAGCGGTAGCAGGGCGTTTAGCCCGTGCTGAGTAATAATCATTGAGTGGCGATCGCTCTAAAAGGAACAAGTGACAGCCGCAGGCCTGATTAATTCTAGCTTTGCGGATGAACCGTTTAATCACATCACACGCGAGTTGAGCCAACAGGATATTTAGTAATTCAACAAGCAGTATAAAATATAGCGATCGCACTTTTGTCTTTGTTGGGAAAGAGCGATCGCTTTTTTAATTCAAGTTTTTGCCGCTAAAGGACAATATCACGCCTTTCTAATCTAGATCAAAAAAGTTATGTTAGCGTTGTCCACTTTGTATTTTGTCGAAGATTGCGCCGTCATCGAAAAACTTCTTCTGAACAGTATCCCAGCCTCCCAAACTCTGAACGTTGTAAAGCTTAGAAATCTTGGGAAATTTATTCTGTACTTCCTTGATTACAGTAGAGTTAACAGGTCGAAAACCAACTTTGGCAAATTCACGTTGAGCTTCCGGTGTAAAAAGAAACTTTACGAAACCTTCCGAAACCTTGCGGGTACCGTGCTTGTCAACATTCTTATCCACAACTGCTACTGGGCCATCTATAGAAATGTTCACCTGCGGAACCACATAAGAAGGTGAAGTTTTTCCTTGTTGTGCTGCTAAGATAATCTCGTTTTCGTAGTTAAGCAGAACATCCCCTTGACCTTTTTTGTAAAAGACATCGCTCGATTCTCGCGCATCTTTAGGTAACACAGGGACATTGCGAAAGACTTGGGTAACATAGTTAAGAGCTTGAGCTTCACTTCCACCATTTTTGGTGATTGCACCCCACAAAGCTAGGAAGTTCCACCGCGCACCTCCTGAAGTTTTGGGGTTTGCTGTAATCACCTTGACCCCTGGTTTAGTTAAATCACTCCAACTCTGGATCTTTTTCGGATTACCTTCACGAGTTTCTAGAGCAACTACTGAGTGGGTAACAATTGAGTTATTTGATGCTTCCTTCTCCCAACCTGGTTGAATCAGTCCGGCTTTTTCAATTTTTTTGGTATCTAATGCCAGCGCCAAGGCTACAACATCTGCTTCTAATCCGTCAATTACTGCACGGGTTTGAGAGCCAGAGCCACCATAGCTTTCCCGAATCACTACATCTTGACCTTTTTCGCGTTTCCATTTCGCTACAAATTCAGGAATGATTTTCTGGTAAGCGGCTTTGGTGACTGCGTAGGAAACCAAAGTTATTTCAACTGTTTTACCACCTTGACTAATCAATTGAGGCTTCTGGTTAATAGAAATAGTTTTATTAGCAGTCCCCGCAGCATAAGCAGGAATAAGGACACTTAAGCTCAAGCTAGTTGCTAATAAGAATGCAGAGGTTTTAGTTGAGGCAGGCTTTAATTGCAGAAATAGTTGTCTGGCTGGGCGGAAAATTTGTAACTTTTTGGCTTGCAGATGTGTCATGGAAGCTGGATGTTGTGTAGTTGCTTGATCAAACAACGGTAATTTGACCGGATTACCGTTGTTTATCTTTAAGAAGAGATTATCAGATTAATTCTCAAAATTCAACTATTTTTTATACTAAAAATTTTGATTTTTCCTGGGGAAACTCGTAGTGAAGATACGTAAAATATCCGACTACTATTTCAAATGAGGGAGAAAAATAATTAATGCCTAATTCTCAATTCCCAAGCAAATTGCTTGATACATCGGCTATCAAGTTGCGATCGCAACTTGATACTTGAAAATAAAAGTATTGTAATTCCTTACATAATTGGTAGAATCACCATATTCTTGATGAAGAATGTGAGGTTTATTGGTGTTTGCAACTAGTTAGATGTAATCATCCGGTATGATAAACACTATATAACTGTATTCCCATCAGTTATCTGTAGATTTAGCGGAGGAAATGGAATGAGTTTGTGGCAACACCCACTGAAAAGATTACAAGCGATCGCTGAACATGGAATATATCGGTTCAAACTAAATTCGCTTAAAGGTTTTGTATCACTCTTTTTAGTAGGGACTGTATTGAGTGTGGCGCTTGCCGCCTGCTCTGGTGGAGGAACTGGGAGTAATTCTTCCTCTGAAACCCCTAATGCTACTCCTGTGGCTGCAAACAAAGATAGTGTTGAACTAACTCTGGTTTCCTTTGCTGTCACCAAAGCGGCTCACGAAGCAATTATTCCTAAATTTGTAGAACAGTGGAAGAAAGATCATAACCAAACTGTCGTCTTCAAGCAAAGCTATGGCGGTTCTGGTTCTCAAACTCGCGCTGTTATCGATGGCTTGGAAGCAGATGTCGTCCACCTAGCACTAGCTGGAGACACCTCAAAGATTGAGAAGGCTGGATTGATTCAGCCAGGATGGGAGAAAGAAGTTCCCAACAATGGTATTGTCTCCAAATCAGTTGCAGCATTAGTAACTCGTTCCGGCAATCCTAAAGGCATCAAAAACTGGCAAGATTTAGCTAAAGACGGTGTAAAACTAATTACTGCTAACCCCAAAACTTCGGGTGTCGCTAAGTGGAATTTCTTAGCGCTATGGGATTCTGTGATTAAAACAGGTGGCGATGAGGCTAAAGCTACTGAATTTGTAACTAAAGTTTACAAAAATGTGCCAATCTTGCCTAAAGATGCGCGGGAAGCTACTGATACATTCGCCAAGCAAGGGCAGGGAGATGTCTTAATCAACTACGAAAACGAAGTGATTTTGGCACAGCAAAAGGGCGAAAAAGTTGATTATGTCATTCCCGATGTAAACATATCCATCGACAATCCGATCGCAGTGGTAGATAAGAACGTCGATAAGCATGGAACCCGCGAAGTTGCTGAAGGTTTTGTGAAATACCTCTATACTCCAGAAGCACAGCAAGAGTTTGTCAAATTAGGATTCCGTCCTGTGGATGAGACTTTAGCTCAAACTAAAGAAGTCACAGACAAATTTCCCAAGGTGAAAACTTTGGGTACAGTTGCAGACTTTGGCGGTTGGAGTGCAATCGATAAGAAGTTTTTCGCCGATGGGGGCGTGTTTGATAAGATTCAAGCCCAAAAATAAACGGTAATTAAGTAATTCGTAATTCGTAGTTATGACTTCACAACATTATTTTATCGAAAATTAAAATTTGTTGGAATGTCTTTGAATTACGAATTAGCAATTACGAATACTGGTAAAAAACTTCCTGTGAAATTTAAATTTTGAATTCTTGACTATGACGACTGTATCTTCTTCTTTGGAAGTTGAGCGTAAAACACCATTCTGGAAGAAATTGCGGCGGGTTCCCTGGACTTGGCGAATCACCATAGCATACCTGACAGTGATGTTGTTTATCCCCATAATTGCCATGTTCCTGAAAGCGAGTACGGAACCTCCGGCGAGATTTTGGGCGATCGCAACTAGTGATATCGCATTAGCCACCTATAATGTAACTTTTGTCACAGCAATATTTGCAGCCTTACTCAATGGCGTATTTGGTACTCTCATTGCTTGGGTTCTGGTGCGCTACGACTTTCCCTTCAAACGCTTGATTGATGCCACAGTAGATTTACCTTTTGCACTACCAACTTCAGTAGCAGGGCTAACCCTGGCAACTGTTTACAGTGATAATGGCTGGATAGGTTCGCTACTAGCACCACTGGGAATTAAGGTAGCTTTTACTCGCACGGGAGTAGCGGTGGCAATGATATTTATCTCACTACCCTTTATTGTGAGAACTGTGCAACCCGTACTTCAGGAAATGGAACATGAAATTGAAGAAGCATCCTGGTGTCTGGGTGCTTCTCAATGGCAGACCTTCTGGAAAGTAATTTTGCCACCTTTATTTCCGACGATTTTAACTGGTGTTGCCTTGGGTTTCTCCCGTGCGGTTGGCGAATATGGGTCAACTGTAATTATCTCTTCTAATACGCCCTATCAAGATTTGATCGCACCTGTACTGATTTTCCAGAGGTTAGAGCAGTATGACTATTCTGGTGCAACAGTAATTGGCATAGTTTTACTATCAATTTCGTTGGTATTGCTATTGGCAATTAATTTCTTACAAGCATGGGCAAGGAGATATGACACTAGATAAGCCAAGTTTTCATTCATCTGTATCTGATACACATACAGCCAAGCCGAAAGAACAGAAGAGTTGGGTGCCAATAGTTTTAATTGGTATAGCGATCGCTTATTTAGCTTTAGTTCAATACATCCCTGCAATCAACGTTTTTGTTCAAGCCTTCAGCAAGGGAGTTGGGCCATTTCTATCCAACCTGACACGACCAGCTTTTCTCCATGCAGCTTGGCTGACACTTTTGCTAGCTGTAATTTCTCTGCCCTTGAATACAATATTTGGGCTATGTGCAGCTTGGGCGATCGCTCGTCATAAATTTCCCGGACGAGCCATAGTTTTGAGCATTATTGACCTGCCCTTTTCCATCTCGCCCGTAGTCGCAGGATTGATGATTGTGCTACTTTACGGACGCAATGGGTGGTTTGGCCCTTGGCTCCAGGCACATGATATCAAAATAATCTTTGCCTTTCCAGGTATGGTGCTGGCTACAGCCTTCGTGAGTATGCCCTTTGTGGCGCGGGAAGTGATTCCCGTTTTAGAGGAATTTGGTAAGGATCAAGAAGAAGCTGCTAGAACTCTCGGTGCGAAAGATTGGCAAATATTTTGGCGTGTCACCTTACCTAGCATCCGTTGGGGCTTGCTCTATGGTTTAATTTTGACCAATGCCAGGGCAATGGGTGAATTCGGGGCAGTTTCGGTGGTATCTGGCAACATTGCTGATCAAACACAAAGCTTACCACTGTTTGTAGAAGATGCTTACAAACAGTATGAAACCGAAGCTGCCTTCTCTGCGGCTGTATTGTTAGCATTGCTAGCAGTAGTAACTTTGGTGCTGAAAGAGATTTTAGAACGGAAAACCAGCATCAAAGATGTTGAATAGTTAGGTTTTGGGCATGGGGCATTGGGCATTGGTTATTCATCCTTGTTTCCCTCCACCCCTTTGCCCCCACTCCCCTCTACGGCTATTAACTAATTATGTCTAATAACACACCTACCAATAAACGGATTCGACTCAGAATTCCTAAAGACTATCACCAGGAACCTGTGATTTCTCGCCTAGTGTCTGACTACAATCTGACTGTGAATATCACAGCAGCCATTCTGGGAGCTAATGCTGTCGGGGATGGTTGGTTTGACCTTGAATTACAAGGAACAGATGCACAAATTCAGAGCGGACTAACCTATCTCCATGATTTGGAATTAGAAGTCTGGGATGATACTAAAGCAACCGATTGGTAAGGGTTATACACGTCCTCATACCTAAATATAAACCTCTCTCTAAATCTCTCTCCTAAAAGTAGAGAGACTTTGAATTTCCTCTCTTCCCGGGTCGGGAAGAGAGTTAGGGGGTTAGGTTTTTCTTTAATAGGCGATAGAAATTAGTTTTTCAAAATCTTGTGAATCAAAACTTTGTTGTTTTTCGGAGTTTTTAGCACATACATCATAGTACACTTTCTTCCCTTGCATATTGAATAAATATCCTGCTATTTCGGATTTTTGTTGTTTAAGTTTAAAAATTACCGTATTAGTTGTATATTTACCATATTTACTAATCAGATAAGCAAAACTATCAAAATTTCCGTTTTGAGCTTTTTCAAATTCTAATAAACTATCATCATCATTATTATTGCTTTGTGAAATTAATGTCTGTATGTCTCTAAGACTTTTGAGATGATTAACTTCAAACCGATCATCTTTTCTAGTTAAGGCAATAATTTCATGATAATTATATAAAATCCCCATCTTACAACAAGAATTTTTTAGATATCTTTCAATCTGATTGTAATGGCTTTTTAAATTCACATCCTCTCGTTTTACTTCCACAATTATTAAAGGATATTGATGTGGCTTAAAATCATCATTTTTTTGCTTTAGATATATTTCTATATCATGATTATTAGCCTCAACTGCGATATTAATAATATCTGGACATAGCCCACTTTCCTTAATAAGAAAATGAATAAATATTTGTCTAACTAACTCCTCTGGTCTTCCATTAATTGGAATTTGTATTCCCCTAATTAAACATTTTGTATATTCTTGATAATCTTTTTGATATCTGCTGAGTTTTGTAGTTATTTCTTGTTTTAAATCAGTCATATATCTTTTGATAGCAACTAATGATGGATAAAATAGCTATTAGGGACACAATTATATTGCGCCCTAAACTATGTATTAAATGTGCAATTGAGAAATTAATTGTCTATTTATGCCCAGAAAAGCCTAGTATTTTGGTAATTAATTCTTTCCAATGATATTCAGCTTTGCTTTTTAAGAATGTATTTAAGTTCGTCTCTTTTTCAAGTTCTCGCTTAAATATCTGACATACATTATCTGTAAAAGTTTCCCCTTTTTTGTTGGGCTTACCTTTTTCAGCAATTAGAGCTTTCCAAAACTCTGATTTTTCGCTTCGGGGTAATAGTTTTCTCGTGACTTCTTCTTCAATTTCTGTGCCTACTTCATATATAAATTCGTCATATAATCCGTAAAACTCTTTGACTAATTCAGGGATAAATGTTTTTAAAGATTCATTCACAGATGTAAGCTCATTCAGGATATCTTCTAATTCCTGTTTTACTTCTTTGGTAAATTTTCTCAGCATTTTATTTTCATCTATTCCCTCAGCAACAACCCTCGCATCGTAATATATATCTATATCTCTTGCCTCATAGTAACCAAAATTTCTATGGATAGCGTGTTTCGTGTTCCATGCCGGATAAACAGTGCGATAATATTTATTAATATATTCATCAATAAAATCTTTATAAACAAAACTAGGTAATCTTTTACTTAAATCCTGTAAATCCTTTATCTTCTTTATGGCATTTTCAATTGCCTTGACTTCTGATTCCGTTAAAGCATTACCATTTCTGATTTTTGCAGAGCTTTCTTTGATATCCTTGAGTTCATCTAATAAAATATTTCGCCTACGTTTTACTACACCCGCTATAGCTTCGATAAATTCATTTTTATCTGCCTGTACATCTTCTTGATCACAGTCTTCATGTAGCTTAACTATGTCATCACGATAGTATCTCAAGGAATCAAAGAACAAAATATTGTCTGTGAAAAAATCTAAATTCAAATTTTTGAATGTAGCTTGAACTTCTTCTTGTCTGATTTTAATTCCTAAATCTCTATCTTCATTAGATCCATGCACTTTTTCAGGCTCATTTTTGTGAGGTAATACCAAAGTCACAAATCTATGATGAAAGTCTTTGGATTTAGATGTAAGATGATAACCTATTAATTTCCTAATATTAGCTTCAGGAGCATCATTAAAGGGAGTTACAAAGAGACAGATGGTATCCTGACTGTCAATATATTTTTGTAAGTCTTTACGAATTGGGTTCTCATCAAGTCCTTTGGTATCAACAACTGAATCGAACTGAGACAAGTTGGAACCAGATAAAATATCATCGCTCAGATAAAGATATATTTTCCTTGGAATCGCAAACTCCTTTAACTGAACATTATTGATGGCAGCAAAGGTATCTTTTATCCATTCTTGCTCATTATTATGGTTGTCAAACTCAATGTTAGTAGTAGTTCTAGCTTCGAGATTTGCATTATTTAATGCAGTTTTTTTAAGTAATTCTACTCCTGAATCATCAAGTAATTCCTTTGCTTGATCAGTTATTATAATGTTCTTTTTATCACCATCATAGACTGTTTTAGAAGTTATTTTAAGTTCTGTAATATTCCTAATAGCTCTCTCAATTTCTGTGGAAATGATTATTTTATCTTCTGACTGGGTATTATCTTTATTAGCAACAGAGTCGCAGAATTCAAAAACAATATTTTCCATCTCATCAACTGTATAAGGCTCTATCTCTATATAAGTTTTTTCAGATGCCTTAATAATTACTTCACATATAGTAGTTCTGCCCGCTCCCGTTGAGAGTAACTCTTTAGTTTCGGTTACATTTTAGTTTTGCCATGAATTGTCTTGGAAACCTTGAAGTCACTTATTAAGTTAAAAAGATGACAGATGGCTGTAGTTTTCCCTTTACCAATAGTACCTATAAAAACAATTTTATATTTATCTATACTAAGAATTTTCTCAATTTCTTCTAATCTCTCTAGCTTTGAATTCAGGTTATTGATGCAAATATACTTAAGTATATTATTCTCTGGAACACCTGATAGTTTATTGATTTCACGTCTTAAATTTTGCTTCAATGATGTAATTTCTTCTAGCGGCTGTGTCGTCAACATACTGTTTTCCCTATCTTGATGCTATTTACTTGATATCTGACTTTTCACGTCATTTAAGCACACGAAAAACCTAACCCCCTAACCCGCTTCTCGATGTGGGAAGGGGGAAAATTCAAAGTCTCTCTCCTTTTAGGAGAGAGATTTAGAGAGAGGTTTTCCAGATACCGTGAAAAGTCAGACTTGATATTTGCAGTATGCCCACTATGAGATAAAACCTAACAAAATTCTGACAACACCAGCTAACCAACCTGACTTCGGGAACCCTGTAATCACTAGGTAATGAGTATTGCTTCTAGTTCTGATTCCAAGATAATGAGGATATCAGTGAACGAACATAAATTAAGCCTGCTCTAAGTGAATTTACTTGTTGTTTATTTGCGGTCTTTGTGATAAATTGCTTTACACAACAGTAAAGTACACTAATTCTACCAACTTACAGTAGTTTAATAAGAGCCAAAAAGATGAAAATTTCTATAAGGCTGACATTCAACCAGGCAAAGTTGAGTTCTAGGGGCGCAGCATCAGCAAGACTCCCTGTCGAACCAAAAAATTGCCTAGGCATCGCTATTGGGAATTAATCTGATGTCTCAGTGTAAATCTGTAGAACCTGCTTCAGTCCACAGCCGCATTCTCGTACCTCAGAAGTATAACAGGCAACCTGTAATTTCGCGGTTGGTGTCTCGTTATGGTTTAACCGTCAATATCAAAGCAGCATCACTGACATCTGATAGTGATAGCGATGGCTGGTTTGATTTGGAACTTTCGGGAAATCCCCAAAAACTGACAAATAGCCTATCTTACTTGCAAGGATTAGGAGTGAATTTACTCGAATTAGCGATCGCTAACCACATTCAATCTAACCAGCACTCTTTACCTTTCCCAAATCTAGCCAGCAAACTGAGTTCCAAAGACTCTGCATTCCTGAAAAATCAATGGCAAGAACAATTCCAGCAATGGATTTCTCTCGGTCAAACTAATCGATTACGCTTGCAACTGTGTGTCTTAAAATCTTATTACAAAGAGCCGGTGATTTCTGAGTTAGTTTCTCGTTATGGATTAACTGTAAATATTACCAGTGCTACACTTCAACCCGATACAGAAGATGACGGCTGGTTTGACTTGGATTTGTGGGGGAGAACCAAACAACTTTACTCTAGCCTGAGTTATTTAGAAAAACTGGGGCTACCGATTTGGCTGGATTTATCTAGCGTTTATAGCGATGGCTAAGTAATAAAATCGTCACTATCCAATGGCAGCATTAAATAAACGTCAAACCAATTCCCAAACCAGATTATCACTGGTTTCTTCAGTCTCTAACAAAAGCCAAGTCACTCAGATTCGCCTGCGGATATATATTCCCAAATGCTATCTGCAAGCGCCTGTGATTTCACAGTTAATTTCTGCTTACGGCTTGGTAGTTAATATTACTAAGGCTATGCTACAACCAAATACAGACGAAGAAGGGTGCTTTGATATTGAACTACGGGGAACAGTACCACAAATCTCTAACGGTTTGGCTTATCTGGAATCCCTGAATCTTAGAATTGTGGGCAAGCCGAATGCAGATAGCGATAGCTGGTTTTGTTGAAATAATCTAAATTTCGTAGTACCAAATCTCTTCTTCTCGCACCACAATTCGATGGAGAGAAAGACGATCAATCAAGCCCTCATGCTCAAACTGTCCAAGAACACGAGTGATAGTCACACGAGTTGAACCTAGCATTTCCGCTAGGTCTTCGTGAGTTAGACGCATATCTATTAAACGTCCCTTCTCAACTTCCGAACCAAACTTTTTAGATAACCATGCCAGCAGCTTGATTAGCATAGTATCAACTTTTTTATGGCTACGAATAACCATCAATTCTTGAGCTTGTTGGATATGGGCAAGTAGAGTTTCTGTTAGTTGAGTCCACTCCTCTACAGGTAAGATTGTCGCCTCTACTTTAGTTAGGCATTCCATCTGATAAGGTTCTAATTTTGACAATGACTTACCAACAATATCTCCAGGGCCCCACAATCCCAGAGCGACGGTTGTGCCATCTTCCAAATAGGTAAAAGTCCTGACAAAACCCGTTTCAATCTTCCAAAGTCCGTTTGGATGCTCTGGTAAAAATGACCTCCGGGCAAAAATTTCTTTAGTATTATTACTGTTTAAGCTAGTTAAATTTGCATATAAAGATACCATAGCTATATCACTATTCTCCGATAAATTAACCGTAGTATTATATTTATATCAGGTTCTAAGAACCTATGGGTATTTTAAAAAAGGGAGTGGGGAGTGAAGAAGGGAATAGGGTACAGGGTACAGGTTACAGGGTACAGATAATTCCCTATCACCTGTCACCTATCACCTGTCACCTCTCCCCTCCATTCCCTAAATTCCCGCACCATCAAGAAAATCTTCAATCATCCCATCAGAGTTTTTGCTCTTAGGGTTGTCGGTTAATTCGTCGCCAAGCTCTGTTGGGGATAAACTTGATTGATCTTGCAACTCCTCGAACTGTTTCTCTAGAGCCTTGACACGTTCAAATAAAGCGCGGATAACTTCAGCTTCTACGTCGCGCACTTTATCATGATCCAGAACATTGGTAGACAAGTTGTTCTGACGAGTCACGCGCCCTGGAATCCCGACTACAGTTGTGTTACTGGGTACATCTCGCAGCACCACAGAACCGGCTCCAATACGGACGCGATCGCCAATTAGAATATTTCCCAATACCTTTGCACCGGCTCCCACAACCACATGAGAACCTAAAGTTGGATGGCGTTTGCCGCTCTCTTTCCCAGTTCCACCTAAAGTCACACCTTGATAAATCAGGGCATAGTCGCCCACGATCGCAGTTTCACCAATCACAACTCCCATACCGTGGTCAATAAACACTCCCTGTCCAATTAATGCCCCAGGATGGATTTCAATCCCGGTTAAAAACCGACTAATATGAGAGATAAACCGAGGTATGAAGGGAATTCCAATTTTATAGAGCCAGTGTGCCAATCGATGGAATATTAGGGCTTGGAGTCCAGGATAACAGAACAATACTTCTAGCCAGTTACGGGCTGCTGGGTCACGCTCAAAAATGGTTCGCAAATCAGTTATTAGCATACTCTGTTGAGATTTTCGTTGGTAAGTGAGGCTCTGAAAACAGAAACTCAGGATAATTCCCACAAAAAGATCGAGTCATTTATGGGAATTATGTAAGATAATAATCTACGGTAAGTCGATAGAATATAGTGTTTTTATGGTTAGTAAGTGGGATGCTATCACATTCCACACTTTGAAAAAATTAATTTCGGATAAACTGCGATAAGTCCCCCAATTCACCGTAGTATGTTGAGTACAGTCTTGAATAGCCAAAACTACGCTCTCTTGGATCTGTCTTCCAAAGTGGAATATGCATTGCTAGCACTCTTAGAACTGGCAAGCCACCACGGAAAAAAACTTCCTCTAACCATGAGCGAGATCACTACCAAACAACCTATACCTGAACGCTATTTGGAACAAATTTTGACCAACCTCCGGCGTTCTGGTGTGGTGCAGAGTCAACGCGGCTCTAAAGGAGGTTTTGTTTTAGCTCGTGAACCTTGGCAGATTACACTGCTGGAAATTGTGACTTTAGTCGAAGGTGAGCGGAAAGAGAAAGATACATCTGACTCTCCGACTCTAGAAAAGACTCTGGTTTATGAAGTTTGGGAGCAAGCTAACGCTGCTTCAATTGAAGTATTGGGTCGCTATACACTCCAAGACTTGTGCGAGGAAAGAGAGACTCGCGCCCAGCAAAGCCCGATGTATTATATTTAGACACGACGGAGTATTCACATGCGGATAGCGAAAGATATCACAGAGTTAATCGGACGAACTCCTCTAGTTCAATTAAACAAAATTCCCCAAGCTTCAGGAGCGGTTGCTCGGATTGTGGTGAAGCTAGAAAGCATGAATCCAGCATCTTCTGTGAAAGATCGGATTGGCGCGAGTATGGTGGAAACGGCGGAAGAAGCAGGCTTGATTCACCCCGGAAAAACTATTTTAGTAGAGCCGACTTCTGGGAATACAGGAATTGCGCTAGCGATGGTGGCGGCCGCTAAGGGGTACCATCTTATTCTAACGATGCCTGACACAATGAGCCACGAAAGACGATCAATGCTCAAAGCTTATGGCGCTCAATTAGAGTTAACGCCTGGTGTAGAAGGGATGCGAGGAGCGATCGGTCGTGCAGAGCAGATTTTAGCTCAAACGCCTAATGCTTATATGTTGCAGCAGTTCCGCAACCCCGCCAACCCGAAAGTTCACGCCGAAACCACAGCAGAAGAAATCTGGAATGATACCGATGGAGAGGTGGATATTCTAGTGGCGGGAGTGGGTACTGGTGGGACGATTACAGGAGTTGCAGAAGTTATTAAAGGACGGAAGCCAAGTTTTCAAGCGATCGCAGTTGAACCTAGCAGCAGTCCGGTATTAACGGGTGGAAAATCAGGGCCTCACAAAATCCAGGGTATCGGCGCGGGATTTGTCCCAGCAATTTACCGTCCAGAATTAGTGGATGAAGTGATTCAGGTAGCAGATGAGCAAGCGATCGCTTACAGCCGTCGCCTAGCAAAAGAAGAAGGATTGTTATCGGGCATTTCTACTGGCGCTGCTTTATATGCGGCTATTCAAGTAGCACAACGTCCAGAAAATGCAGGTCGTCTAATCGTCATGATCCAGCCTAGCTTCGGCGAACGCTACCTCAGTACCTCACTGTTCAAAGATCCAGAGGAGAATGAGTGGTTAAGTAAAGTATAAAGTAATTTTGGATTTTAGCTGAAACAGCATTCATCTCACACTGACTGATACCAATTCTGTATGAAGATGCACATAATCAGTCCCCCCTTCACAAGGGCAGGGCTGTTTCATTCCCTAAAAGGCGCTGATTTACAAGCGTTTCAAGTAAAAAAACTAGGTGACTAAAAAATCTGATTGGGCAAGAAAATGGTATTCGCACTTAAATTTGCTGGTTGAAGTGGTAGTTTTTCTTTTTCCCACTCAAGCAAATTTCTGACTCATACTCTTGACAAAATCCCTAAGAGATCGAATGAAACAGCCCTGCCTTCACAAGGGGGGGACGGCGTAGCTGGTGGGTAAATATATGCAGCTTCACAAAGAAACGGTATGAGTACAGTCCAGATGTGAGATGAATGCGAGGTAAAAACGAAACATCGTCTTTATTGATTTTCTTAAAAATGATTGCGACAGATGGATAGACAAAAAGTTATTAAGTAAACGTGAGCTTCCAATGAACGGCATTCGTTATGCCTTAAAAGAAACAAAATTTTATCAATCGTTTAAAAGCTTAATATGTAAAGGTTTTAAGTGCCATTATTTCGCAACTTTCTTGTGAGGTCTTGGTTTTTATCCCTAGTTGTAGCGAACTGCAAACATCGGAACACGAAACTGCACTACTCAAACGCCTACTACAAGGGTTACGGGGCGCTTGTCGCCCCGTCAGAAACATTATTCCATCTCAATTGAGGGCTGCGATCGCATTTTCATCAGTTGAAACCGTCGCCACGTTTTCCCACTTCGAGTCTAAATTTTAGACTCAGACTGTGTAGGCTGCCCATCCAATTGTTTCAGTGGTATGTTTCCCGTCTGCAATAGTCCCTAAACCTCCGACTACTTCATTCAAACGGATTTTGAATCCACTAAGGTTAACATCTGCAATCCTGATTCCGGGTGTGTCAGGCCCATTGAAGGTTTGAACCATCGGAATTACAATAACTGTTGACCCTGATGGGAAAGGTGTTGGGAAGCTCACCGTTGTGAAAGTACTTGTGTCTCCTCCTATTTTTGCTGAATCGTTCCCAGAGCTAAGCTGGAGACTTCCAGTTTGAGTCATATTACTCATGTATTTTTCCTTTATTTTGATTATTTTGATGGACACTGAGCCGGACTATATTCAACTTCAGGGCATAAAAAAAAATCAGAAAAGTCTGGAATTTTCCTTGCAAATAAATCCGACTTTTTCGAGCTTTTTAACCTTATTATGATAGATTATAAAATTTAACCCTCCAACCAAAGTTAGAGAAAATTAAGCCAAAATTATGGTACATGGCTGGTTATAGCGAGACTGCAACTAGGGGTAAAAACCAATACCTCGCAAAAGTGTTATACAGCATTGGCGATGATTGTGCGCTCTCAAACTGACTCACTTTAACTAACTATTTGAGAATCTAAAATCTAAAATGTTATATGGCTTTCTCACCTAGTTGAATTTTCTTTAATTTCATCCGTACTTTCGTTATTTTTCACCAAAATCATCAAACAGAAACAACTAGCAGCTAGCTTTATTAAGCTTAAAGCTCCACTCTTTAGTACAATAAAAGCGCCTAATCCTATAAGAATAAAAGGCACAAAATTATTAATATAGCGAGTCAATATATCAGCTATTACTCTGTAGTGAGTTAATTTGTATGCCCCATAGCACCAAATTCCTAACAATATAAAAAATAATCCAATAATTACCACAAAACTCTCTAGGTTGCTGCTAGCAAATAAAGGCACGTAGACACTAATGTTATCGCTACCATTGGCAAGTGTAACGGCTGCCACACTATAAGCTTGAGGAGAAAAAAAACTCGTAATTGTTGATGCTTCGGCCTCTTCTGTCGTAGCAACAACTTCTTTTGATGAATCTTCTTCCCGATTCACCAAACTACTGATACCTATGGACATTGGTAATAAACCAAGTAATCCAATCCAGTTTTTGGATAATACTAACCCACCAAATAAACCAGGAAGACTAAGGATTAGCAGAACTGTAAAACCTAGAAACTGACCAGCAACTATATGCCGAGGACGAAGGCTAGTATTTATTTGAGAAAAAAACAATAATAAAATGACAATATCATCAATATTAGTGGCAATGAACGCAATTGCCCCTGTAGTAATTGCAGTAACGAATTCGTTCATATTTTACAGCAGTTTTCAGGTCTTTAGACTGGTAAGGTAGGGAATGGGTATTAAAAAGTAGTGTAGTTCAATTACTTGAAAGGTTAATTTGGTATGGTGAGAAATCGTAGGTTCTAAAAATCCAGTATGAGTAAGTTAGGGACAGTCTTCAGTGAAGGAATTATTGCCTTCATCGCCACTAACATAGATGACATCATTATCTTGTTAATATTTTTTTCACAGATAGATGTTAATTTTCGGCGGCGGCATATCTTACTCGGTCAATATCTGGGTTTTACAGCCATTATCATCGCTAGCTTACCAGGATTTTTTGGGGGATTGGTCGTACAGCGAGAATGGATAGGATTGCTAGGATTGCTACCAATTGCTATTGGTATTCAACAATTAATATATAGAAAAGAAGAAACTATAACAGTTCAGACAGTCAGTAGTGATTTTAATCAACCTACGCCTACTAACCCGGTATTGTCTTTTATTTTAAGTGTTTTGCACCCCCAAACCTATAAAGTGGCAGCAGTAACGATCGCTAATGGTGGTGACAATATTAGTATATATATCCCTTTGTTCGCTGGTCAGAATCTTGCCAGCTTGGGAGTAATTCTAAGTATATTTTTTATCATGGTAGGGGTTTGGTGTGCGATCGCTTATTTTTTAAGTCGTCAACCTACCATTGCTTATATTTTAAGTCGCTACGGTAAAGCTGCTGTACCTTTTGTGTTAATCGGCTTGGGTCTGTTCATTATGTATGAGCGCGGTACATTCACTCTACTACCTTGGGTGAGAAGTTAATCAATGTTGGATGTTGAATGCTGGATTTGGAATCTAAAATCTCAATTTGGTTACACTTGATGAACTAATTTCCAACTCACCATCATTAAAATGGCGTAAATAATAAACCGTAGTGGGCGCTGGGGAGCTACTTGGCAGATTTTAGCACCTAGCAGAACTCCTGGTACAGAGCCGAGCCAGATAGGTATTACCAAATTCCAATCAACTGTTCCCAGGCTGAGATGACCAAGGGCTGTAAATAGCAGTAAAATCGCTGCGTGTGAGATATCTGTACCCACTAGCTTCCGTGCATCTAAACGGAAAAACCCAATCAGCACTAGGGCAAACATTGAACCTGATGAGACGCTAGTTAGACCAACTAAACAGCCTAAAATGGCCCCCAAAGTGATTGTTAGGAAGCGGCCAAAGTTAGTTTCTAAGTCTAACTTTGGTAGTTCGGGTAAATTGAATTTGGGTAAAAAAGTCAATAACAACAATTGCACTAGTGCTAACGCTGTGACGAGCAAAATCATCACACCAAGCAAACGGAGCAAGATGTTATCCAGATTATACTCACCTGTACGTTTAAGAACGTGCAAAATTCCCACCCCAAACAGTGAGCCTGGAACACTTCCGAATGCCAGCCATTTGACAACTTCTGTATCCAGAGTTTTCTGTTCCCAATGCTTGACGCTACCAACAATCTTCATCAATGTGGCAGCTACAACATCAGAACTCACTGCGATGGAAGGCGGAACCTGAAAAACAAAAATCAACATTGGGGTAATGAGAGAGGCTCCGCCAATTCCCGTCAAACCAACTATGATGCCAACGAAGAAGCTTAAGAATGGTAGTGATAAATAGTGCATACTCTTTGGGGGTTTGAGAAAGTCAGCTAGAACTTCACTACTAGAGAGCAATAACTCAGCCGAACTACGGCCCAGTGATAGAGCTAGTCATGGCAAATTATTGTGTTTCTCAAAGGATGAGTGACACAAAGAAAGGTTTATCTAGCTAAAAATTAGGGCAGAAGATTACTGGACAACTTAAAACCTGTCTGAAAGTTTTTGGAAGTATGACAACTGACATTTAGCTGAAACAGACTTTTATAACTGCTTATGGGTCAGTTGTTTTACTAAATCAACTTTTTACTGGTTTTTCTGCGGTTTTACATGTAAAAGCCGGTAAAGCTATGTACTTACCGTATTTTACTTGTAAACACGATCAAACGTCCAGCGTATTCGTTTTGTATATCGCTATATTTTCTGGATAATACACCGCAAGTCTAATGACTCATGGAAATTTTGTTTTTTACAACCCCGTCAAAATCCTGTTTGGCAAAGCTCAAATCGCCAATATTACTGCTGGAATTTCTGTTGATGCCAAAACATATCATTACCTAGAGTAGGGGCAATACGGTTCGGTTAACGTTTTAATATGTCTGAACATCCCCCCAACCCCCCTTCAAAAGGCAGCCTTTTAACCATCTTTTACCCCCTTTTTAAGGAGGTCGCCGCAGGCGGGGGGATCTTAACCGAACCGTATTGAGAGTAGGGGTAGCATCAAAACTAACGGCGTTTATAACCGAATGAAGTCTGCGTTGTCTGGACGACAAAAAATACTTGACTCACAAGTATGTATAATGATAGAAATAAACAGACCAAATGGTCTGTAATTTTTAATTCAATAAACTACACGACTCCCTAGTCTAATAAATCGCTGTAATGTCCAAAGGCGAAGAAACAAAAAGTAGAATTCTCCACCAAGCAGCCGAACTGTTTAACCAACAGGGGTATGCAGGCTCATCAATGTCAGACATTATGCGTGTTACTGGATTGCAAAAAGGAGGAATTTACAATCACTTTCAAAGCAAAGACGATCTCGCATTACAGGCTTTTGATTTTGCGATCGCTCGCATTAAACAGCATACTAGATTTGCATTGCGAAACAAACGCCATGCAGTAGAACGCCTGCAAGCAATCATTGGGATATTTAGTAGCTTCGCAGAAAATCCACCTATCAAAGGAGGGTGTCCACTGCTGAATACTGCTGTGGAAAGCGATGATGCTCATCCGGCGTTGCGGGAACGCGCTCAACAGGCGATGAACTCTTGGCTGCATCTAATTCGTCGAATTATTGAAACGGGAATTGCCAAGGGTGAAATTCGCTCTGAAGTAAATGCTGATGAAATTGCCACCGTCATAATTGCAACGCTGGAAGGGGCCATAATGATGAGTAAGCTTTATGGAGATTCAATTCACATGCACAGGATAACTAATCACCTGAATCAATACTTGGAAACTCACCTTTAAATGTATGGTACAAATCAAGGTATATTCTTTAGCAGACAAATTAAATCCTATTAAAGCGGAGCTATCAAATGTAATCCATACCTCCCTCATAGAGGTTTTACAGATTGCCCCTGAAAAAAGATTTCACCGTTTTTTCCCACTGGATAAATCAGATTTTTACTATCCATCTGATAGAACAAACAATTATCTGGTTATAGAAATTAGTATGTTTGAAGGACGCTCAGTGGAAACAAAAAAAGATTTGATCCGCCTACTGATTAAAAATATCAATGAAAAATTCAATATTCCTATATACGATATTGAAATCACAATTTTTGAAACGTCCAAATCGAACTGGGGTATCAGAGGTTTGCCTGGCGACGAGTTAACCTTAAACTACAAAATAGAAGTTTGAAATTATTGTATTGTATTTAATGGGTTATTAGGCAATTAATAATTACCCATAGTTGAAAAAAGTAAAATTTTTTCTAATTCTACAGACCGATCGGTTTCAAAATATCAAGAGAAATAATGCTAGTAAATAAAAGTTTGCACAGACCATTAGAAGTAGTATTAGAAATTCCTGTAAGAACATACGACATTGACTTTATGGGAATCGTAAGCAATATTGTATATGTCAGATGGTTAGAGGATTTACGTTTAAAGTTTTTAGATGAACATTGGCACCTGAATCGACAAATTGATCGAGGATATGCACCTGTTCTAGCTGGAACTGAAATTGCATATAAACGTCCTATAAAAATTGTTGACCAAGTAATTGGACGTTTATGGCTAAGTAATTTAGGACGATTGAAGTGGACTGTACAAGCTGAAATTTTTTCTAATAATGAGTTAGCAGCAGTAGCTAGTCAAAAGGGTGCTTTTGTCAGTTTACAAAATAGTCGTCCTATTCCTATTCCAGAGGAATTAAAGAATAAATATTTAGAGCATCAAAAAGGAAATCTGAAAGACTATTCATCATAAAGTAATATCCTTGGGTTAAGACTGTATTCTCCCTAATCTTCCTTAAAAAGAAGGGAACTAGAGGAAGCCTTTTTAAGCTGAGTCTAGGCGCAGAAAGTTTTCTGACTTGCCTAATATTAAAGGAAGCTTTAAGTTACCATATATTTAAGAACATGAGGAGTGAAGAAAATTTCTTCTCATCACTCCTCATCAGCTACTCCTTACACTTGCCTCAAGTACATCACTAAACTGTTGTATGAAACCTCTAACTAAAGATGCACTTTATTGTTAAATAAAAAAGTATCTATCTAAACAAATACTATGGAGATACAATCCTTACACAGTATATAGTAATCTGCTTTGATTTTTGTTCGCACAGCGTGGCGTAGCCATAGTTACGTGGGTAGGCAATAGGCAAGAGGAAAGAGGCAATAGGAAAGAAGGCTTTTTGAGTTGTACGGGGTTTTTTCAAAAATCAAATATGAGTCTTATATATTGATCAAGCTTATTGCTAGTTATCAGGCATCATTATAAAAAAAAATGTAGCTAGTCATAATTAAAAATATGTGAGTTTGATAAACCTCTCCCTGCCTTAAACTTGCGTTCAAGCCTGTCCCTCTCCGACTCGCAAAGGGACGGTGGCGTTGCTGAATTAAAGTATGAATCTGGATGTAGAGACGTAGCACTGCTACGTCTCTACAAGGATTTTGGTATTATGCAAAATCATTTTCATACATAGAATCAGCAACGCCGTGACAGTTTTGCGTAGTAAAACTAGCAAAAAATTGTAGGTTGGGTGGAGGCTTTGCGTAACCCAACATTCTGATATATGTTGGGTTGCGCTCCGCTTCACCCAACCTACGTTTAATGCACTATTTTAGCCTTGACACGCCACTAGTACAGCACGGCGTAAATAAACCACCCATTCCAAATCAACGAAATGCCTATGCTGTATTCATTTTTAATTTTTAATTTTTAATTCCGCCTTGCGGTACTAGTTACTTAAACAGTGACAGGTTATTTTCAAACACACTCATTTACTTAGCACCAGTCAATATATTTTCGATATCCGCTAGCTGTGGAACTCCTGAAAAAGTTGGACTATTAATGATAAAGAAAGGTGTGCCAGAAACACCCAACTTCTCTGCTAATTGGATATCTTTTGTAATTGCGGGAGTAGCAAGAGTAAGATCGCGTTTAAATTTACTTAAATCTAGATTCAGTTTTTTAGCAATATCTAAATATAACGCTTCACCTAGTTGCTTTTGATTAGTAAATAGCGCATCATGATATTCCCAAAATTTGCCCTGTTGATATGCTGCCCAAGCTGCTGTCGCAGATGGTAATGCTTCAGCATGAATTGAAATTAGGGGTAAATTCTTGTAAACTAATTTTACTTTATCTGGATACTTTGCTAACAATTGTTTCAATGTTTTATGCGCCTCGGCACAGTAGGGACATTGAAAATCGGAAAATTCTATCAGCACAGTTTTTGATTGAGTTGAACCTGTGGTGGGAGACTCACCAATTACTGTTTGAGGATTCGTCTTTAAATCTTGTAAAAATGTTTGCTGTGCTTGCTTGAGTTTTTGTTGTTGCTGCTGCTGATAAGCTTGAACAGATTCAATAATTGCCTGTGGATGTTCGCGGATAATTTGTAAGACTTGCTGTTCTAATTGCGGATCAATCCGGATAGCAGCTTGTGCAGGAAATGACCAGGTGACAACGAAACAGAGCAGACTTATTGCTGCCCAAGTACGCATATACTCAATTAATGGACTAAACAAATCAAAGAATTTACTCATAGAAAAACTCATAAATATTTTTGTCTAACTTTTATAGACGCGCAGTTGCTTCGACTTCAAAGTACGCTTCAAGGAAAAATCCCATAATCAAAGTTATGAAAATTCCCTTTTTACTGATTAAACAGATCCAGCGATCATCCCAGCAAGCAAAATAAAACCAATCCACACGTTTTGCCGGAACATCTTACCATAAATAGAATTAGGTAAATCTCGCTGTCTTAATCGCAGAGATTGCCAAACCCATCCCATAGTAGCAACTGCAAGGCTAATCCAAAAGGGTAAGTGCAGATTTATGAGCAAACCTAACCAAGCCAATAACAAGATTGTGCCAGCAAAGAAAATTCCGATCGCTACAGGGGCATAATTCCCAAAAAATAGGGCGCTTGAATTAACACCAATGCGGCGATCATCTTCCTTGTCGCTCATGGCATAAACTGTATCAAATCCCAATGTCCACAGTACAGTCGCGCCCCAAAGTAACCAAGTTGGTAGAGTGATGGTTTGGGTAACTGCACTCCAACTAATCAACACCCCAAAACCCCAGGCAATGGAAAGTACCAGTTGCGGTACAGGAAACACTCGCTTTGCGCCTGGATAAAGGACAATTACGGGCACTGCTGCCACACATAACCAGAAACTTAGGGGGTTAAGGTAAAGGGCCAGAATAGCTGCACATACTAGTGATACGATCGCAACTACAATCCCAACTTTCACAGACAAAGCGCGAGAAGCGAGGGGGCGATCGCGTGTTCTCTCCACTTCTGGATCGATATCCCGATCCCATAAATCATTGACAACACATCCCGCCGCACTTGTGGCCAGAGTACCCAATATAATTACACCAACCAGAGGTAAAGGTGGTTTCCCAGAAGCCGCTAAAAACACTGCCCAAAGAGCAGGAATCATTAAAATTAACCGTCCTTCTGGTTTATGCCAGCGTAAAAGCCGGATAATTACAAGCCAAACTGGTAACTGGGGGCGTTCTGGCATCGTTAACATAGAAATCAACAAATAACTTTAGATAGATGAGTTCACACATCTTTACATCTATAGAATAACGTTATTTGTTATTTGTAAAAACATCACCCAAAGTGGCAACTTTAAATATCTTTTAATAGTCGCTAGCGTTAGACGCATTAGGGTGAATAGACTTAGCTCAGTTGCCCTTGACGAAACTGAGTTGCGAGTGCTGAGTATTTTTTTATTTACTCAGCATTCAGTTTGAGTAAGTGCGTTGCAATAAAAGGTTAAAGGTTAAAGGGGAAAGGGGAAAGGGATGAACAGGTCGCCCACAAGGGGCGAGGTTTTTACCTTCCCCATAAAATTTGGATTATTTCGCCCACAAGGGGCGAGGTTTTTACCTTTCCCCCTTCCCCTTTCCCCCTTCCCCTTCTTCATAAATATCAGTGCCAGCTACCCCGACATACCACCGTTTGCCATCATTTCTTATAAAGAGAGAAAACTAGATGCAGAATTTAGTTTCGGCTAGCTGGGAGAGTTCTGCAACTCAACCACCTAACCAACATCGGATTATTGCTGCCATTGACCTGGGAACAAATTCTCTACACATGGTAGTAGTCAAAATTGACCCGACGCTACCAGCCTTTAGCATTATCGCCAGAGAAAAAGAAACTGTGAGACTTGGCGATCGCAATCTTACCACTGGAGAACTCAAACCAGAGATCATTAAAAAGGCGATCGCTGCTTTAGGACGCTTCCAAGAAGTTGCCAAAACCATCAATGCTGAAACAATCATTGCTGTGGCGACTAGTGCCGTGCGCGAAGCCCCCAATGGTAAAGATTTTTTGCAAAGAGTAGAAAAGGAATTGGGTTTAAGCGTTGACTTGATTTCTGGTCAAGAAGAAGCGCGACGAATCTACCTTGGCGTGCTTTCGGGAATGGAATTTCACAACCAACCCCATACCATTATTGATATTGGCGGTGGTTCCACAGAATTAATTTTGGGCGATAGTCACGAACCGCGCACTCTCACCAGTACCAAAGTTGGTGCAGTGCGACTTACTAGCGAGTTAATCACTACCGATCCTATCAGCAACACAGAGTTTGTGTATTTGCAATCCTATACACGCGGTATGTTAGAACGTTCAGTGGATGAGGTATTAGCAAATTTCCAGTTTGGAGAATCCCCCCGTTTGGTGGGTACATCTGGCACGATTGAAACCCTGGCGATGATTCATGCACGAGAAAAGTCAGGTGTTATTCCTTCCACTCTCAATGGCTATCAGTTTAGTCTTAAAGACTTGCGAGAGTTGGTAAATCGCTTGCGGAAACTGAGTAATTCCGAAAAGTCTGCGATTCCGGGAATGCCAGATAAGCGGTCTGAAGTTATACTGGCTGGCGCAGTAATATTACAGGAAGCGATGACCCTTTTAGGCAGTGAATCGATCGCAATTTGTGAGCGTTCTCTGCGGGAAGGCGTAATCGTAGACTGGATGTTAGGCCACGGCTTAATTGAAGATAAGCTGCGTTACCAAAGTTCAGTTCGGGAACGGAATGTTTTAAAACTCGCTAATAAATACCACGTTAACTTAGAGTATAGCGATCGCGTCGCCAAATTTGCCGAGAGTTTATTTGATCAAACTCAAGGTACGTTACATCACTGGGGATCTGACGAGCGACAACTGCTATGGGCCGCTGCAATATTACACAATTGCGGTCATTATATCAGTCATTCGTCTCACCACAAGCACTCTTACTATTTAATTCGCAATGGTGAATTACTTGGTTATACAGAAACCGAGATTGAAATCATAGCCAACTTAGCACGTTATCATCGCAAATCGCCGCCCAAGAAAAAACATGAAATTTACCAGAGTCTGCTGACTAAAGAACAGTGCCAAATTGTTAGTCAATTGAGTGCAATTCTAAGATTGGCGGTGGCACTAGATAGACGACAAATTGGGGCGATATCTCAAGTGCAATGTGAGTATTATCAACAACTTCGACAGGTAAACCTGCTGATTTTTCCATCTCAAGCTGATGATGACTGTGCTTTAGAACTTTGGAGTTTAGATTATAAAAAAGGAGTGTTTGAGGAAGAATTTGGAGTTAAATTAGTAGCAAGTTTAGAAAAACCTTTTAGAAAAATTTAAGGTTGCTCAATTCTTTGAGAAAGTAGGGTGCGTTAACGCAGTGTAACGCACCTGTTACAAAACAAGATTTTGCAGTTAAAGAAGAATTCAGCAGTCAGAATAAATATACTCTCGGTAGGATGCTCCTCGTAGTTTGCTTCTTTGCAGGTTTTACTCAACGCTATCCGCTTTTTCGGTTAAAATCCTGAATGAACACTGACTCCTAACTCCTGAATTCTGTTTTGATAAAGATGATTTCAGAAGTAAAATAAACCTTATTCCTAATTTTGGCATCCTACTTAAGGAGCAATTTATAAAGTGTCCTAAGAAGCATTTAAAAATTAAAATTAGTAATTAGAATATAGTTAACAATCTATTTAATAGGTTATGTTGCTATCGGATACCTAAGCCGGGAAAACTTAGGTATCCTTCTATAATATAAAATCTCAAGAAAGCAGTTGAGACTGCTTGTTTTTCTGCATTGAACCGCTTCACGCGCAGAGAAGCAAGTCCGTTGCTCATGTGGTCAAAGTTTGAGGAACTGGCTAGACACAGATATAAAAAAAGAAGTAAAAATGCTGAACTTTTGGCAAAAGTGCCTAATTTTAAGCATTTGCATTTGTTAACTAATAAAGCTTTTTCAAACTATCCGTCTACTGAAAAACATATTCAACCTCCTGTAACTTGAGCTACACCTGAGTATTCTTCCCTGCTCATTGAGCCGCAACACGATGTTGTCAAGCACCCGCCAGAAGCGATCGCAAAACTACATAATTCGGTAAAATTGGGTAAAGCAATTTTTGTGCTTGTTAAACAAAGGCATCAGCAAACCCATGCAACTGAAACTCAGTGCATCTCGACTTCCCTTCGCCCCTCTCTTGTTAATTGCGCCCTTTTTCCTATGGGGGACGGCAATGGTAGCCATGAAAGGAGTGATACCCCACACCACACCGCTATTCATGGCGGGAGTGCGCCTGATACCAGCAGGGATGTTAATTTTGATTGCAGCAGCATTCATGGGTAAACCCCAACCCAAGGGTTGGGCTGCATGGCTGTGGATTGCCTTATTTGCCCTCATAGATGGGACTTTATTTCAAGGCTTTTTGGCTGAGGGATTAGTCAGAACCAGTGCAGGGTTAGGGTCTGTGATGATTGACTCGCAACCCTTGGCAGTAGCATTGCTGTCGTTGTGGCTATTCCAAGAACACATTGGTTTTTGGGGATGGCTGGGGTTAGGTTTGGGAGTCACAGGCATTAGTTTAATTGGCTTACCTGATGAGTGGATTTTACATATTCTCGACTCAGGCGCAAATATCACAATTGGTAACTGGCAAGACTTGTTTGCTAGCGGTGAGTGGTTGATGCTATTGGCAGCCTTATCAATGGCTGTGGGAACAGTGTTAATTCGGTTTGTGTGTAGGTATGCTGACCCAGTAACCGCTACGGGATGGCACATGATTTTAGGTGGATTGCCATTATGGGGAATTTCATCAGTTGTCGAATCTCAGCAGTGGGAAAATCTGGGAGGATCTGATTTAGTGGCTTTGAGTTATGCTACTGTCTTTGGCAGTGCGATCGCCTACGGATTATTCTTCTACTTTGCCTCTAGTGGCAGTCTCACTAGTCTTAGTTCTCTTACCTTCCTTACGCCCGTCTTTGCCCTACTATTCGGCAATCTCTTTCTCTCAGAAGTCCTCAGTCCGGTGCAGTGGGTAGGTGTCTTCCTCACTTTAATTAGCATCTATCTCATTAACCAACGTGATGCTTTAGGAGCGCAAAACGACACACTTACTGTCGGCGAAATAGCTAATATACAGCAACCAGTTTTAGATTCATCTGTTAAAAAATTGAACCCTGTAAGCCTAGCAGTTAGAAAATCTGAACCAGAAATTTAACCCTAACTTGTTAAGTATAGGTGAGGGTGATTAGAGACAACACCCAATGCCCAATGACAGTTAACATTTTGTCATCTAGAAGGTATTGTGGTATCGAAGACTTCAAAAGCACGTTCAGGCTGAAACTTTCAATATGAGGCTATGCCGTTCCTCTATTCTGATATTTACCTGTTTTTCTTGCGTGGGTTTTTACCCAAATCGTGCAAGTACAGCCACTCCTAACCTAGCGCCTGAAATTTTAGAACTGGCACAAGCTAGTTCGACAGTTACCGCTAGTCCGGCTGTATTGAGATATGGTAGTCAAAAATCAGATGTGCAGAGATTACAAACCCAATTAAAACAGTTGGGATACTACAATGGCGTGGTAGATGGACAGTACAACGCTAGTACAGAAATCGCTGTAGCTAAATTCCAGAAAGCAAAGGGTTTAAAAGTAGATGGACTTGCTGGTCTAACAACTAGGAGGAGGCTGCTAGCAGCTTTAGTTGCCAAAAATCAGATTGTCACCTCTCCATCTCCAATAGTCACTTTTCCTAATCCAACTCCCAAACCGATTGCAAAACCCCAGCCACCTGAGAAAGGTTTCATCTGGTGGTTTATATTTGCCATTGGAGTTCTAGGAAGTATTGGCGCACTTATTTACCTGATGAGGTGGTTTCGTCAGATTAAACAAGTGCAAAAGTCCGAAATATTAGATACTAAAAGATTGAGTGAAGCTAACAAAAAAACGATGATACCACCCCCACCAGAGACTGTAACTAGTCCAGAAAAAGCTGCGCCGCCGCTACCCACACAATTACTAGTACCAGAAAAAACTTCCCGGCTTGCTAAACTCAATATCGTTGACGAATTAATTCAAGACTTACGCAGTTCTGACCCAACGAAGCGACGCAAGGCTATTTGGGATTTGGGTCAGCAGGGAGATTCGCGGGCAATTCAACCAATGGTTGACTTAATGATTGATGCTGATTCTCAAGAAAGCAGCTTAATTTTGGCAGCTTTGGCAGAAATTGGTATCCGCACACTCAAACCGATGAACCGGGGTTTAGCAATTTCAATGCAAGATGAAAGTCCCCAAGTACGGCAAAATGCGATCCGAGACTTGACGCGCATTTATGACATGATGGGTCAAATGAGTCAGATGTTGCGCCATGCGTTAGAAGACCCAGATGCCGAAGTACAAGCAACAGCACGATATGCTTTAACTCAGATGAATCGAATGCGTGGCTTACCGGAACAACAAGGTTTACCAGAAGATTCACACAACGATGCACGAGAATAAGCCTAAAAATATTTCAACTGAATTTGGATATTAGTGTTTGGGCCTGCCACTAAAAATGCTGCTTCGCCAAATTTGGGCGCACCTGTGCGAATTTCTGGATTTCTGGAAAATCCAAAGCCTTCTTTTGGTATACCAAAAACATTACTGTTGAGAATGCGGTCATTATTTTGATCGTGGAAGACAGCAACGGCATAATTACCTGCTTTCAAGTTCTCAAAGGTAATGGATAAGGGAGTGTCAGTAATCTTGGTACACTGCTTTTGTAAGCCGCGATCGCGATCGCTAGGAAATCCTTCACTACTAGCAAATATACTGGTACAGACTTGTCCTTCTTTATTCTTTAAGCCATCAATTTCTAGGGTAAGTTTACCGTTAAAATTTGCCTTGGCACTCAACGACCATGCCATATTTCCCACAATTGCCAATAGCAGCATACCAACTCTCAATTCTCTAACCATAAAATCTTCACAGAATAAAATAAGTTTTCAATCAGGCATTTCGTGAAATAGTATCGCTAAATTATTGAAGAAGGTAGAAAGCGGGAAAAGCACAAGGTATAAAACCCCTTACTTTTCCTCGCTTGGATACAGAATTTGACGGAATCAGTTTAATCTATAAGACTCATATTTGATTTTTGAAAAAACCCCGTGCAACTCGAAAAGCCTTTTTTCATGTTGCCTATTAACTAATATGTCTACGCTCCCGTGAGGGATACAAAAATCAAAGTCGGTTCCTAGACTAATGCTGTGTTGGTAGCTCGTATTAGGAATATTCCAGAGGTTAAACCAAAGAAATAAATATTTCTCCTAAACTCTCCCAACTGAACTTTCTTCTCCAGAAAATCCAGTTGCATCTCCTTCTTTGAGAAATCCACTATAGGCTTCCATACCGTGTTCACCGATATCCAAACCTTCTAATTCCTCTTCTTTGGATACTCTGATACCTAAAGTAGCTTTCAGTGCCAACCAAAAAATACTACTGAGTAAAACAGTGAAACCACCTACTGAGACAACGCCCAGCAACTGAACACCGAACTGTCCAAAGCCACCACCTGCAAATAAACCTTTCGCTGGGCCAAGTGTATCGCCATACCAGGAATAAACACCAGGGCCAACAGACCATAGACCTACTGCGAGAGTTCCCCAGATACCACAAACTAGGTGAACGGAGGTAGCTCCCACTGGGTCATCAATGCCAAGTTTATCAAAGAATGTTACAGAGAAAACTACCAGTACCCCAGCAATCAAGCCAATGAGTAAAGAAGCAGGAATACTTACGTAAGCACAAGATGCTGTGATACCAACCAAGCCAGCCAAAATACCATTGATAATCATTGACAGGTCTGGTTTACCTAAGTAGAACCAAGCTGTAATGGTAGCAGCAATTCCACCAGCAGCACCAGCCATGTTAGTGGTGACAGCAATGTGACTGATTGCACTAGGATCGGCAGCCATCACGGAACCGGGGTTGAAACCAAACCAACCCAACCACAAGATTAGACAGCCCAAAGTGGCAATACTCATGTTGTGACCAGGCATAGCCACAACTTGCTTATCTTGATATCTACCAAGGCGGGGCCCAAGAAATGCTGCTCCCATCAAAGCTGCCCAACCACCTACGGAGTGAACCACTGTAGAACCGGCAAAATCCCAAAAGCCTCTGTCTGCTAGCCAACCAGTTCCCCAAATCCAGTGTCCGGTAATGGGGTAGAGAATACCTACAAGTAAGAGGCTAAAAATTAGGAAGTCAACAAACTTAATCCGTTCCGCTACTGCACCAGAAACGATTGTTGCTGCTGTCCCAGCAAACACTAGCTGGAATAAAAACTTGGCACTTAGGGGTACACCAGTCCAACTAATGGCACTGAAAACGCCTTTATAGGCTTCTCCTGTGGCGGGACTGTTATCTGTTCCTCCTAAGAAAAACCCATTCAATCCAATGAAGTCATTGCCATCACCGAACATTAAGCCAAAACCGATTACCCAAAAAGCAAGGCTGGACAAAGCAAATACAATCAAGTTTTTGGAAAGAACGTTGACAGCGTTTTTCTGACGACAGAAGCCGGTTTCTAACATACAAAAACCAGCATTCATGAAGAACACTAAAAAAGCTGCGATCGCAACCCACAGGGTATCAAGAGCAACTTTAAGTTCTGCTGTTGTTGGCCCTGCGGCTGGAGCTTGGGCAACTGCGGCATAACCCCAACCCAACACAATCAGACAAGCTATAGGTAAACAAGCTTGCCAACTAGGAGAGAGCCGCTTAATGGCTTGATTAAATAGCTTGACTTTTGAGTTGGACTGTGAATTTACAGCGTAATTTCTTGCAGACAAACGCCTATTTTTTGTTTTCGATTTTTGTTTGTACATAAACTTGATCATTATCCTCTAAACCATCCTTAAAAACAGGAAAAAACTAACGGAAGAAGTAAAAGCCACTGGTTTTTTATATTTTCTCCTTAGACCATTTTTTTCCCAACCAGAAAATCAAATAACCTTAGTAGGAGTTTAGAAAACTATTGGTACATCTGTAAATCTTTTTTGGAAGTCTTCTTCAGAAATTATTATGTCCTTTCTCAAAAAGTCAAGTTTCCTTTACTTCAACTTTAAATATTGCCAAACAAAGTATTTGGCATGGCTATAAAAATTCCCTAAAATTATCAACATAATATCAATAAAAATAGGGTAGATAGTCGTAAATAATCTATGACAATTTACTTTAGCTACCGTACAATGATTATTTTTTTGAAAGCGTTATTCTTGGCTCTATTCGCTCTCGAAAGCTCCTATTTCCGAAGTCTTAGTATGATTTTTTTATTCGATCGTATAAACATCAGTCCATACTGATGTGGCGTGTTTATAAGCATCGATCCCAATGCGATCGGCTTCGGGATGGACAAAAAACTCTGATTAAAAAATATATAAGCATTCTTCCACAGAAATTATGAGACTACTTATTGTTTGACCTTGAGTAAATTTATGCCTAAATAGATAAATCTGAATGATTGTCTATTGACTGTAACCAAAAAACTGTATCACAAAATACATTTTCTGATTAAGTTGTGCAAAATAGCTTCTGATGCAACAAATAAAGCAACTATATCCTTTATAGTTAAGTATTTTCCGATCTAACATCGGAAAATACTTAACTTAATTAATTTTTTATACAATACGTTAATTATCCGTTACTTCCTTGGAAGCTACGTTGAGGATTCAGTAATTCTCCTTTAAAGCGACTACTGGTTGTAATTGATAATTGATCTCTGCAATAAAAATGTATTAAAAATAACGCATATTTCTGAGATAGCGGATTAGTCGAGCTATTTACAGGAGAAGTAAATCGGGTTACAAGTATAAACTTATAGGCGATCGCTACAGATAGCCCTTTTCAAGTAATGGAAGTACACCACTCCCTATTTCACGTGAGTTAAACAAAATTGTAGTGGTAAACAAGATTAACAAATCTAATTTCCTTCAACAAACTGGGTTTAGAGTACCTGTAATATGGGAAACTTGGCAATATTCCCTATAAATCAGATTCAAGATGAACAACACAATTTCGGACATTGCGGTTAAGACGATCAACGGCAACGATAAGCAATTAAACGAGTATACCGGGAAGGTACTCTTAATTGTGAATGTGGCTTCCTACTGCGGTTATACTTCTCAATACGACGGGTTAGAAAAGTTGAATCAGAAGTATGGCGAAGCAGGATTAAAGATTTTGGGGTTTCCCTGTAACGATTTTGGAGCGCAGGAACCAGGAAGCAATGAAGAAATTGTGCAATTCTGCACAAGTAAATATGGTGTTACCTTTGAACTATTCGATAAAGTCCATGCAAAAGGCTCACAGCAGCATCCACTTTATGAGCGACTTACCAAAGTCATTGAGCCAACAGGAACTATTGCTTGGAACTTTGAAAAATTTTTAGTTAATAAACAAGGTGAAGTGATAGCTAGATTTAATAGTAGTGTGCAACCCAATTCACCAGAAATAATTGCCATAATTGAAAAAGAACTAGCAAAATAGTCATTAGTCACTAAGTTAAAATTTTTGTACTATTGACTGTTAGCTCTGGACGGTTAAATTTATTTACGCCCAGTTCCTTAATTTGAGAATAGTGTCTCAACTAGTAGTTTAATTTATTTGTGTTTAATTTGTCATGAATGTTGCAATTATTGGTTGTGGTTATGTTGGTTATCAAGTTGCTGAATATTGGCAGCAAACAATGAATTTTTTTGTTACTGCAACCACAACTTCCTCTGAGCGTGTCTCTAAACTACAATCAGTATCCCAAAGAGTTGTCGTTACCTGCGGAAATGACCTAGATAGTCTAAAATCAGTTTTACACAATCAAGATGTTGTACTTTTGAGTGTTGGTGCAAAAGGTGCAGATTTTTATGAAGAAACTTATCTAAAAACTGCCCAAAACTTAGTTTCATGCTTGCAGCAGATTCAGAGTGTGAAACAATTAATATATACAGGTAGTTATGCAGTATATGGTGACAGAAACGGTGTATGGGTAGATGAAGAAACACCACTTGCACCCGCTAATTTAAATGCCCAAATTCTCCGCAAAACAGAGGATATATTATTATCAGCATCTAGCGAAAATCTCCGCGTTTGTATCTTCCGCTTAGGAGGAATATATGGCCCCGGTAGAGAACTTTTGAAAATATTTAGTAGATATTCTGGTACAAACCGTCCTGGCGGCGAGGATATCACAAATTGGATTCATCTGGATGATATTGTTGCTGCAATAGAATTTGCCCGTCACCGTCGTTTGCAAGGGATTTATAATCTAGTAGATGATGCACATCTTACCAGCCGAGACTTGCTAGATAGTCTATTTGAAAAACATAATTTACCCAAAGTTATATGGGATACTTCTATTAAGAGTACTCGCCCATATAATGCTTGGGTATCGAATGAAAAGCTGAAAGAGGCTGGATACCAGTTAATTCATCCACAGATGATTCTTTAGCAAGTATTATAACTAGGAATTATGCAACCATCTGCTGTGACTAATACAACTAATTTGACAGCATCTCCTACCCAATTTTACACTTGGCAGAATTATCGTTGCGCCTACGAAATTCATCAACCAACTAACACAACATCTGAGGGTATTCCCTTACTGTTGATTCATCCTATTGGTGTCGGATTGTCGCGGCAATTTTGGCAGCGATTTTGTCATGAATGGTATAATTCAGGTCAGCGTAATTCCATTTACAACCCTGATTTACTAGGATGTGGCCAAAGTGATATGCCTCATCTGGCTTATACTCCTAGTGATTGGGCAGAACAGTTGCAGTACTTTTTACAAACAGTAGTACGGCAACCTGTCATTGTAGTTGTACAAGGGGCATTGTTACCAGTTGCACTCGCATTACTCCAAAAAGAATCAAACTTAATTTCCAGACTTGTACTTGCTGGGCCTCCAACGTGGGCTTTGATGACAAATAAACCACCAGAATGGCAGCAAAAATTTATTTGGAATGTGTTAGATTCCCCTTTTGGAATTCCTTTTTATCGCTATGCACGCACTCCTAAGTTTTTACGTTCTTTCTCAACTCGCCAACTATTTGCTTCTGAGAGTGCTGTTGATGCAGAGTGGTTGAATACATTAGTTGCAGGTGCAGAAAATCCTGCTAGTCGCCATGCAGTGTTTTCTTTTTTAGCAGGGTTTTGGCGACAGGATTATACTAATTTTATTGCCTCGATTCAGCAACCAACATTAGCGGTTGTCGGGGAAACTGCATCGAGTATTAGCCAAAATAATAGAAAAGAAACGCCAGACGAGCGCTTGGCTAACTACCTCGCCTGTTTTCCTCAAGCTAGAGGTATAAAAATAAATGGGCGTAATGTTTTGCCTTATGAATCCACTGCTGAATTTGTAGCAGCGATCGCACCATTCATCAACGAAGTCTCTTAGCTGATTGATAGTTACATTATACTAGTCCTCCCATGCTAGGTTATGACTGGAATTGATTACTTGAGGAAGCAAGAACATGGTAACGAATCGCCGAGGACAAAGAGTTCCTAGTGTCACTTTTCATACTCGCAAGGACAACCAGTGGGTGGATGTGACAACCGATGAATTGTTTGCTAATAAAACAGTGGTTGTCTTCTCTTTACCAGGTGCTTATACTCCAACTTGTTCATCCACTCATCTTCCTGGTTACAACGAGTTGGCTGGGATTTTAAAAGAAAATGGTGTCGATGACATTATCTGTATTTCTGTTAATGATGCCTTTGTCATGAACGAATGGTCAAAGGATCAAGAAGCAGAAAATGTTACACTAATTCCCGATGGAAATGGTGAATTTACTGAAGGCATGGGAATGCTGGTAGATAAATCAGACTTGGGTTTTGGTAAGCGATCGTGGCGCTATTCTATGCTGGTAAGAGATGGTGTCATTAACCAAATGTTTATTGAGCCAGACGAGCCAGGAGATCCCTTTAAGGTATCTGATGCTGAAACAATGCTTAGATACATCAACCCCCAAGCAGTGAAGCCCGAAGTAGTTTCTCTGTTTGCGAAAGTGGGTTGTCCCTTCTGTGCCCGTGCGAAAGCAATGCTCAAGGAACATGGCATTAACTACGAAGAAATTACCTTGGGTAAGGATGTCACCACACGCTCGTTACGAGCTGTTACAGGGGCGACAACAGTTCCCCAAGTCTTTATCGATGGTAAATTAATTGGTGGTTCTGAGGCATTAGAAGCCTACTTCGCTGCTAAATAGTTTTCACTAGGGGCGTACAGATGTGCGTCCCTACAACGGATTCAAAGATTGCTCTTCTGTTTTGAGGTTTAGTAACGGCGATCGCGTTCTAAGTCATAAATCACTTTCTCCAAATACCATTTATCCGATTGACCTTGATGCCTCTGGCGCTGCTGTTTGAGTAGTCGTTCGGCTGTTGTCGCATCACCGTTAAGTAAAACAAGTAAACGTTTTTGCAGTTTTCTGTTTTTCGGGTCACTGAAGTATGGCTTAGAAACCTTGTTCCGTGGTTGAGATGACTACAGTTTGATTAAGGAAAGTGATAAGCCGACGATCAGAAGCACCGCAATCAATCCCATACTTATTAAAATTAAGTATTAGCCATCTTGTATTCTGTAAAATATTTATCTAACTAGCATCAGTGATTTTTGGGATATTTTCGTGAAAATCATTAATTAACAAATCTTCAGATGAATAGATGTATTTTTGTCCAGTTAATTACTACTTCTCATATAGAATTGACTCGAATTGAATTTCCATTTATTCACAACTAATATGCTTGCCAGAATCCGCCGAATTTTGAGTCAATTTTTTAATAAATCAAGAACAATCAACAACGAACCACTGAATAAAGTGAGTTTGATTGTGATTATTTTAATTGATATTTTTATCTTGATGAATGTTTTTACGGGACTAGATGATATTAGCAGATGGCATATCAGCCCGACCGAGGCTTATCCATGTTATTCAGAGTGGCAAAATTACCGGGCAAAAACCACTAAAGATAAAGACTATGAAATTGTGAGACTTTCATTGCCAGATTACCAGAATAATCAACTCAGTTTTCAGAAAAACTATCAACAGGCTGAAGCAGGACATCTGGGTAAGGTTTCTCAAACGTGTTTGCAATATGCCAGCTACAAGGATAAACTTAACAATCCTGAAAAGCAGCAAATCATCAGAACTATTGATCAGAAACAAGCGAAAATCAGTTCCTTTGCACAAGCCAATAGCACTATTGAAGCCCAATATGACTCAACGCTCTTAGAAAAAATTGCAGGTCAGAATCGTCAACAATCAATTAATCAAGTAAGTGCTGAAAAAGCTAAACAGACATTAGAACAAAATAATCGCCAAATTTCTCTTCTTAAACAAGAAATTTCTACTCTTAAAAATGAATTGCTTGCCAAACCAGAAAGCATTAGTTTTATCGCCTTTCTTAAAGATGACAATCAATTTCGGGAAGTTGACAAAGGTTATCAGCAGGCATCATTTTGGTATCCAAGTATCCAGCTTGCTTTTCAGTCGCTCTTTCTACTACCTCTAATTATCATTGCCTTATCAGTTCACAAATTTGCTCAAAGAAGAGGATATGGACTTGTATCGCTAATTAGCTGGCATTTGCTAGTTATATTTTTTATTCCACTAATTGTCAAAATATTTGAATTTCTGCAAATAGGTGCAATATTTAAATTTTTATTTAATATCATTAGCACCTTTTTTGGTGGGTTGCTTTTCTTGATAAATTATGCTTATATTTTGCTGATTCCAATTATTGGTTTTGGAATTATTCAGTTTTTCCAAAAAGTTGTCTTTAATACTAAAGTTCAGGCAGCTAATAGAGTCCAAAAATCACGCTGTGTCAATTGCGCTAAGAAAATTCGACAGATTGATACTTACTGTCCGCACTGTGGCTATTATCAGTACATTGAATGCCAAAACTGTCATAATCTTACTTATAAACATTTGTCGTACTGTAAGCATTGTGGAACTTCTCAAAATTCCACCAGTAATTTGTAATCAGTGAGTAGTTAATCGGTATTTTTAACTTAGATTATGGAAAAAGCCAATAAGGAGAGTCAGTCACCGCTTTCTTTTCTCAAAAATCTGTTGATTGCTCGTTGGCGATCGCTCTTACTCCTCTTGATCGGAGTTTATTTACCTTTGCAGGTCTTTGAAATTCTGACAGTGAAGATATGGGAGAATCAAGCAGGTTTCCCGTGGGATGTGCCTATTCTGTTAGCAGTTCATTCTACAGCAAACCCACAGCTTGATGTTTTAGCAGTGACGCTGGCTATCATTGGGTTGCCTTGGATGGCGATACCGATTTTGGGTGCGATCGCACTTATATTACTAATACAAAAACGCTGGCGATCGCTAGCTTATTTGCTCACCGTCTCACTGGGAAGTGTGATTATCAACCGCACAGCCAAGGAATTAATGCATCGAGTGCGTCCACAATTGTGGCAGTCCATTGCGCCTGAGTCTAGTTTTGCATTTCCCAGTGGTCATGCTATGACGAGTATAACTCTGGTAGCAATTTTACTATCCTTAGCTTGGGCTAGCTCTTGGCGCTGGTTGGTTCTTATCTCCGGCAGCTTATACATAATAGCTATTGCCTGGTGTCGTCTCTATCTGGGGGTACATTTTCCCAGTGACATTCTCGCAGGTTGGATGGTTACATTAGGTTGGGCAATTGGTGTCAGTATAATTATCAAACCGTATACAAATAAAATCAAATCCGTAGATAGCGAACTCCCCAAGAATGAAACTACCTTACTCCCTGAAGAAGAAAAGTTGATAAATGAGGAGTGATATTATGTCTGCTTAAAGACATTTATATCCTCTTAAATACCCATTAAAAAGGGAGAACGTGATTCCGCTTTCTCCCTTTTTATTTTAAGAGCTAGAGTAGATTAATTAGTGCCTAAATTACAACTAAACCATTTTCAGACAAGCTTGTAACTAAAAAGTTTTTAAAATCCACCCATAAATAAATTTTCCGCACCTATTACGATCCTTGCAAAAGCTCATTGATATAACTTATACTCTGTTTAATTTGTTCTATTAAAGAAGTTCTCAATAAGTCAATAGTTGCGCCTGAAAAATTAAGCAACCCCAAAGCATATAATAGGCTTGAAATACCGATAAAAAGAGCCAAAAGTCTACCAAAACAACCGGGATTAATTTCAATAAAACCTAATTTAGACTGCCCAATTACAGCAATCGTTACAAAAACAATTCCAGCTATTAAAAATGTGCTATTTGGAGTTATATCTGTCATATTACTATTAAGATGCCTCAATATTTTTATTGTAGCTATTATTAGTCTAAATTTGTGTCCTTACTATAACAATCCTAAATGATTTGTAAGAAAATTCACCGTCTGATAACGTCATCCCCCAAAGTATCGGGGAGATGACAAGGGTTTTACAATTATCTCAAATTCTCACGCATGATTTGGGACTGCTATATGTGCAACAATAAAAATTAATTTACATCTGAGTTAAACGGAAATTTTATTTTTTACTATTTTGCTGAAACTATTTATCTGTAAAACTTTCAGCATCAGAAAGCCAAATTTTTCTCACTCCTATACTAGACTTGGGTTTAGTTTACATATTATAATACACTAAGTCGATAGGAATAGTGGGTTTTTATGGAAAGCATCCAAAACGTCAGTCAAGAGTTAAATGTAACAGGAGACAAAGCCCTAGAGGATTTGCAACAATCGACTCCAGAAGAGTTCAAAAAAGACATTTTCAAAAAACTCAGAGGTGGATTTTTTCTGGTACTAGGATATTTATTGTCACCACTATGTTGGTGGAATGACCTACTATTCAATCTGCCGATAGCTTATGGTTTTGGGTATATATGTAGTTTACTTTCCCCAAAATTACTTCTACCTTGTTCAATTATAGGATATTGGCTCTCTAATATTGTGGGAATTCTCTTGATGCAATTCGGTTCTAAGGACATTTTTCAAAAAGAACCTCAAGAGCATAACCTCAAAAAAGAATTATTCACGGGTTTAATTTCTTCAACAGCTTATACCCTCTTGATTATACTATTGATCCAGTTGAAGATTCTCGATTCTCCCATTTTATTTGCCAACGGTTAATTTAGCTAATCAAATTCCTACAGAACAAAGATATCCCTGTCCTACAGAACAAAGATATCCCTGTCCTACAGAACAAAGATATCCCTGATTTCTTCAATAAGTCGGGGATATAAGCCTCTCAGTGGAGAGCAACTCATTGAAAAAGAATATCAATTTTAATCAAATTTTAAAAATTCACTTAAATTCAATAGCTTTGGAGCCTCCTTGCTTACAATTAATGGCAGCTTACCATTCCATTTTTCTATTGCTTGCCTTTGTAGGATTTCTGGAGTTAAACCATCACGTAATAATCTATGTGCTTCAGCCTCTCCTTTGGCTAAATTAACTTTTGCTTCAGCCTCTTTTGTTGCTCTGAGTGCGATAAACTCTGCTCGTTTTGCTTCTTGTTCCGCAATCTGCTTCGCTTCTACCGCCTCACCAAATCGTTCTGAAAAATGGACATGAACTAGAGAAATATCATCAACTGCAACGTGATAGTTACCTAGCCGTGTAGACAACGCATCATCTACTGCACCTTTTACTTCTCCTCGCTTAGTAATAATTTCTTCAGCAGTATACTTTGCTATTACTGCTTTTAATACTTCTTCAACGGCTGGGTTAATAATTCGCATGACTACAGCTTGTTCATCTCCAATTTCTTGAAAAATGATATTTGCTTCTTGGGGGATAATATGCCAATTTAGAGCTACGTCGGCGAAAACATTTTGTAAATCTTTGGAAGAAGCTTCAGCCGAAATTTCCTGTTTTTGGACTCGAATACTCAACTTTTTCACAGTATTGACTACAGGAATAATTAAGTGAAGTCCTTCTCCTAATATCTGGTTTTGCACTTCGCCAAATTTCATTAATACACCCCGTTCTCCTGCATTTACGATCACACAAGGTGTGAGAAAGAGAGTTATCAGGAACAAAAGAGCAGTCAATTTACCTGCACTGTTAAAAGTTTTATTTTTTATCATCTGTGTGAAACATGTATGCGTCTGGCACAGAGACACATATTTAGGAGTTGTAAGCTTCTTGCCGTTATGCTCTTATAACTTTGGCTCTAAGTCAATTTTCATATCACTCTAGACATGTGAAAAATAAGTAGTAAATTCCTCAATGATAGGTTAGTTTTCAACATACAAGTATATAGGTAAGCAGCCAATGTGTACTTTACTACCCAAACTTGGAGATAGTGAAGGCTAATGTAGCTTTATTTTTACCTAAATCACTGTAATGATATCGAAAAACCGTAGTATTTGAAAAGGTAAGTTTGCCTCACAATCTTAAAAATTAGGAAACTTGCCCAAGGATGGAGAATATAATCATTGAGGAAATTTGACAGGAAGCAACGCAAACAGCAATGACAATTTTTGAAGGCTATAGGCGACAGCATCTTTACCAGAACTAGATGGAGACGCGATGCTTGCAACCGAGTATTACATTTAGCTAATATTTTTGTTTGCCAAACTCATCAATTGCTTATCCAAGTCTATTAGGTAATCTCTACCGTAAGTTCCATTCTCTAAGCCTGTGACAAGATGATTGGGAATGTCTTGTGTAATTTCTTCGCTACAAGAACCGGCAGCTAAAGCGATCGCAGCTACTGTATCCACATCCCCTGTAAAAGCGATACAATCTTGTAAAAGTTCGCTCATGCTGTCATTTCGCATCACGGCAGTAATCGCGGCTCTGACACTCATCCAACCTATCATCTCATCAGCATATTCAAAGCCTGCACCGTAGGCATCTGCAATCGCTAACTCTAGCAGCATAAGGGTATTAAATTAAAAACGGACGCGCCAGAAAAAAGCTAGCAATTGATTTAGCATCTACCGCCTCTCCTTCCAGAATAGCTTTCTCTAATTCTTCGGGAGTCAAAAACACAGTTTCGATATCCTCGTCTCCATCTTGTGCTGGTGGTGTCTCTAGCTTTTCCAAATCTCGCGCCAGAAAAGCATAGATAATCTCATCAGAATAACCAGGCGCTAGGAAAAATTCGCCTAATTTGTCCCATTTTTGGGCACTATAGCCTGTTTCTTCTTCGATTTCGCGCTGTATTGTCTCTAAAGGTTCTTCATTTGCTTCCACAGTTCCTGCCGGAAATTCTAATATCCGTCCCTGAATCGCAAAACGATACTGGCGCACCAGCACAAGTTTGCCCTCTGGTGTCACAGGCACTGCTAAAGCACCACCAGGGTGACGAATACATTCCCATTCTCCCTCCGCTTTATTAGGCAAACGCAAGCGATTGACTTCAAAATCAAACTTGCGTCCTTTATAAAACAAGCGTTGTTTTAGCAGTTGTGGTAATTCTCTACCTAATGGCATAGTAAAATCTGATTATCTGTTAAGTACAGAGGTGATATCAGCCTTTTCTGTGTTTTAAAGATGGTAATTTTAATTGCCCATCGATAAATGTACATCAGAACAGTCTACCTCTTTCAGCAGTTCTTTAATAACACACCCGGATACTGGTTCTATCCAATTGGGGGCAATTTCTGCCAGTGGTACTAACACAAAGGCCCGATCCCGCATTCGTGGATGAGGAATCTGGAGATTTGGTGTATCTACAATAAAGTCATCAAATAATAACAAATCTAAATCTAGAGTTCGTGGCCCCCAGCGTTCTTGACGCACACGCCCAAATTGTTGTTCAATTCCTAACAAAATTTCTAATAACTGCTGGGGTAGCATCTCTACCTGCAATGTCACACAGCCATTTAGATAATCTGGCTGTGGTGGCCCCACAGCTTTAGTTTTGTACCACCTGGATTTAGCTTCTAAGAGAATACCTGGGGTTTGGGCTAAACTTTTGATAGCTGCTTCTAAAATTGTTTGGGAATCGCCGATATTACTACCAAGGGCAACGGCGCTTCGTCTGGGCTTTATTGCTGCGTAACCAGCCGCAGCCATCGCAATCTCATTAATTAAGCCTTTTTCGGGCTGTCTGTATGGATACTTCGCTTTACTTGTTCCAAAAAATGCCAACAGTTTGCGTATTCCAATAGCTATCAAAAATGACCAGAAGTTTACAAAACTAAATTAACCAAATCTAAAAAACATTATTTTATGGTGAATTTAGTTAATTATTTATAGGATATTATACTAACACAATGGTGGTGTGCTAACCCCAAAGCTGATTGATGGTGGTTATTATAGTTACTACTTTGAGCGAGGAACTGACGTGGGGAAGCTTACCTCCTGGTTCAAGCGAAGACCAACTAACTTGAGTGACTCTGGACAAGGAGGAACAAATGAGAGCTTACCACGAGCATATATGGCACAGGCGAGGCAGTTACTGAGCAAATGAAAATTTTACCATCTAGGATGAAGACCAATCAGGCAACTGGCGGTAAACCACTCTATCGTCGCTTATGGTTTTGGGCAGGCTTGGGTGTAGGTGGTGGGATAGTTGCCTTGATCTATGGCATCAGTCTAATAGACCGCACTTTGCCAGATCAGGCCGAGTTAAATGCCGTGCTGAGAGAGCAAACGCTGACGATCAAAGCTGCTGATGGAACTATATTACAACAACAAGGTGAAGCAACTAGAGAACAGTTAAAACTGGAACAAATACCAGATAATTTAAAAAAAGCTTTCATCGCCTCAGAAGATAGAAGATTTAGGCAACACAACGGATTTGATCCACAAGGGATTGTCAGAGCGGGTTTGAATAATTTGCGATCGCAAGGTGTGGTAGAAGGTGGTAGCACCATCACCCAACAGTTAACGCGGATTCTCTTTTTGAAACAAGAACAGACAATCTGGCGCAAACTCAAGGAAGTCCGCCTAGCCCAAAAAATGGAGCATGAATTAACCAAAGATCAGATTCTAGAGCGTTACCTGAATCTGGTTTATTTGGGAGGTGGAGCTTATGGTGTAGCAGATGCCGCCTGGGTATACTTTAGTAAATCCCCAGACCAGCTTACCCTTGCAGAAATGGCAACGATCGCAGGATTAGCCCCCGCTCCTAGCTTATATGCCCCAGACAAGAATCCCGAAGCGGCAATCCGGCGAAGAAATCTGGTATTGCAACGGATGCAAGAAGATGGAGTGATTACACCAGAGCAAAGGCAAGCAGCACTCCAAGAGCCACTAACCCTTAAAAACAGTTTACCCAAGCGAGTACAAGTAGAATCACCATACTTTACCAGCTACATCCAAAAAGAATTGCCGAAATATGTTCCTGCTAAAGTACTGGCAAGTGAGGGATTAGTCGTGGAAACCACGCTGAACCCGGCTTGGCAGAAAGTGGCAGAAGAGGCGGTTGCCAAAACACTGCGAAATCAAGGACGCTGGGAGAACTTTAAACAAGCAGCAATGGTTGCCATTGACCCCCGAAGCGGTGAAATTAAAGCAATGGTTGGGGGAAAAGACTTTGGTAAAAACCAGTTTAATCGAGTTACCCAGGCACAACGGCAGCCAGGATCGACATTTAAAGGGTTTGTATATGCCACTGCGATCGCTAGCGGTAAAAGCCCCTACGATAGCTACGAGGATGCACCCTTTGTAGTAGATGGCTACGAACCGAAAAACTATAGTGAAAGATTTCGGGGTTCAATGAATATCCGAGATGCTCTCACCCGCTCTATTAATATTATTGCGGTGAAGGTGTTGATTGATGTCGGATTTACGCCGACGATTAAACTTGCCCATGATATGGGAATAAAATCTGAACTCAAGCCCACCTACTCCTTGGCTCTCGGCTCAAATGAAGTAAATCTACTGGAGTTGACCAGCGCTTATGGCAGTTTTGCAACTCAGGGATTGCACACAGAACCTCATGGTATTACCCGCATCCTCAATCGCCAAGGTAAGGTAATCTGGTCAGCTAATTTCAAATCTAAACGCGCCCTTGACGCTGACAGTGCCGCCATCATGACTTGGATGCTACGTAACGTCGTAGAAGAGGGGACTGGTGCTGCTGCCCAATTAGGTGAAAGACCAGTTGCTGGGAAGACTGGTACCTCAGACGAAGCCCGCGATTTGTGGTTTATTGGCTACATTCCCCAAATGGTGACAGGAGTATGGCTAGGTAATGATGATAACCGCCCCACTTATGGCAGCAGTGGCAGCGCCGCTTACACCTGGCACGAATTTATGGAAAAAGCGGCAGAGGGGATGCCTGTTGAAAAGTTTCCCAAACGGCCAAAGTTAGAAGGTCGCAAAGGTACAATCAAAGCCCAGTCCATCAAGCCCAAACAAGTGCTGAATCGTTCTATTTCATCTAATGATGACTCAGAAGGGGAAAATGCTAGAAATTCTGATGATAGCGGTTCATCTAGGAGACGTAGGAGGAGGAGCTATTCTCAAGAAGAACAGCAATCAAGCGATTCTACCCCAAGACGGAGAAGGCGCGATCGCAGCGAAGAATCAAATTCTAGTAACTCTTCTTCAGAATCATCTACTCCCCGGCGGCGCTCTAGAAGAGTAGAATCTGATTCTCCCCCGCCTCCCAGAACTCGCCGTTCTTCCTCTCCTGACAATAATTCCGGTTCTTCATCGCCACAACCATCTTGGCGCGAAAGACTTAGACCTTCTAATTAATGAAGAGTGGGAATTGGGAATTCGGAATTGGGCATTGGGCATTGGGCAAAACAGTTCCGTTAGCGGATAGCTAAGGTTTAGCCCGTGAAGAGTTAGGAGTTACGAATTCTCCCCCTTGCCCCCTGCTCCCCTGCCCCTCTGCCTTTTTTATGCAATATGAAGTTGCTCAAACTAAACTAGGGGAGGATGTTAAGTGATACGCTCATTCTATAGTGTGTCAAGTAGTGTTACTTAACATTGGAGAATATACTCATGCATATATTGATGCAGGCAGCCGATTCAGTTGCAACAGGTGGTGGTCATTTTCCCTTTGCTTTCACCTTGGTCTATGTCGTTGGTTTTATTGCTGCTGTAAGCATTGGTTCAATAGCTTGGTACAACTCGAAACGCCCCGCAGGTTGGGAAAGCAAAGAGCGTCCTGATTTTGTGCCTAAAGTTGATAAAGAAGAAACTCCGGGTGTGGGGAAACCGAAGTCATAATTTAGTCATTAGTGAGCCAGCGCGGTCTTGGGGGTTTCCCCCATGAGTGACTGGCGTTCGCCCTTGGCGTGCCGGAGGCATCACCCGTGAGGGTCATTAGTCATTAGTCATTAGACTATGAACTTTTGACTATGATTAGGTTTGCACATCAACCCAACGACGGTAAAGCTTTTGAATTTGTTTGAGAAGTTTTGTCTGAATCGGTTGAGTTGAATCATTTGGCTTCGCTATATCTTGCAATTCTGTCAAGAGTCTAGCTTCCTCGACGGCGACTTCGCCATCGCTATAAATTAAGCCACTGATGGCTTCAATCAGATTTTCACAATCTTCAAGGCTGGGGCGATCGCCTAAATACTCCCGCACCCAGTCATAACATTCTTTTGGCTGTACAGGAACTAATTCGTATAGCCAAGGCTTAATTTCTGGATCGTTAGCCAAACCTTTTGCTTGAGCTATTTCGCGGAGATATTGCCGTTCTTCTGGCTGGATTCTGCCATCAATCCAGGCTGCTCCAATCAGGATTTTAACTAAGTTTTTGACATTGGAAGGGGTAACCATTGCTGCCTCCTCTGGTAGATTCAGGCCACCATCAAATCGTACAATCCCAAACAGTATTCACTCGGAATTATTGGTTTTTCTTAAGCGAACCATAAAAAAGCCATCCATGTCCTGTCGGTGGGGCCAGACTTTAAACCAACCTTGAGGGGTGCTATATGCAGAAGCAGCCAACTTAATGCCCTTTGGAGACTCAATTTGCCAATGAGGAGACTCAGCTAAAAATGCCGAAATCACTTCTTCGTTTTCTGCTGGATGCAATGTACAGGTGGCATAAACTAGTACACCACCAGCTTTGACAAAAGTTGATGTATGTGTTAACAATTCTTTTTGCAGCACCGAAAGTTCCAGGACAGATTCTGGTGTCTGTCGCCAACGAGCATCAGCATGACGGTGCATGGTTCCTAACCCGGAACATGGAGCATCTAATAATACGCGGTCTGCTGTGTTTTGAAATTGGTTGGAATGGCGGCTGTCGCCAGTGTAAATTTGGATAGATTGTAAATTTAGGCGTTGAGAATTTTCTTGAAGTTTGCGAAGACGAGAAGCAGTGCGATCGCAAGCCCAAATTTTCCCGCTATCTGCCATCAATTCAGCAATGTGGGTTGTTTTACCACCTGGTGCAGCACAGGCATCAATTACCACCTCACCTGGTTGGGGGTCGAGCAAATGACTTACCAATTGGGCGCTAGCATCTTGTACAGTCCACCAACCTTCTCTAAAACCAGGTAGTTTTTGAATTGATCCAGTATTACCCATGAATCTTAAAGCTTGGGGTAAATCAGGAATCCGTCTTACCAAAAGACCAACAGATTGCAAAGCCGCCTCAACTTCTTCGATTGAAGTGCAAAGTGGGTTGATACGCAAGTCAATTGTTGGTGATTGGTTCATCCATTCACACAGTTGTTCTGTCTCAGTCAAACCCAGTTGTTCTAACCAGATTTGAATAATCCAGTCAGGAAAACTATGTAAAATACCCAAGCGTTCCACTGGGTTTTCTGGAAGTTGTAACGGATCAAAATGGGGAACTGGGCATTGGGAACTGGGAATTGGGGACTGGGGATTGATTATTTGCCTTGTCCCCTTGTCCCCTTGTCCTCTTGTCCCCTTGTCCTCCCTGCTCCCCTGCCCCTCTTCCCCTCTGCCCCCTTGCCCCCCTGCTTTTCTAAGATACTGGCGTAATAGACCGTTAACAAAACCCGTAAGTCCAGAAAAACCGTTTTCTTTAGCGAGTTGGACAGTGGTATTAACAGCAGCAGAGGCGGGAATACGCTCTTGATAGCGCAGCTGGTAGAAACCCAAGTGTAAGATGGTGCGGAGGTCTGGGGGTTGTTGGTAAGATTTCTTTTTGGCAAATTGATCTATGAGAGTATCAAGAGTGCGCTGCCTTCTGACGCTCCCATAAACCAATTCTGTCACCAAACGGCGATCGTGATCGGGCAAATTAACTTTTTGCAGTACTCTATCTAGGGCAACATCAGCATAAGCCCCCTTATGAACATCTCGCAGAGTGATAAAAGCTAGTTGACGGGGGTTTGTCATGGAAACATGAATCAGGAGTCAGGAGGCTTTTGTATTCTAACTCCCAACTCTTTACGAATTACGAATTATTGCATATACGGGTCTACACTAGCGATTTCAAACTCACATGCTCTAGAAACCTGTTCTGCTGGTAATTTACCAAAGCTGATTAATGGCAAATAAGTGGGGTTTGCCATCAGTTCTTTTGCCAATAAGAATCCAGTAATTGTCCAAGTTTGATATTTCCTAGCTTGTTTCCCAATCAGTCGCCCTTTCTTACCGTCGTAATATTCTGGCCATTGATCTGTACTGAGCCGTCCTTGAGCGGTTTCAATAGCCTTTTGTGCAAGACTTATTTTGTTAGTTTTCACAGCCGCGGCTGCCAACATCCACATTAAAACTGGCCAACTACCAGCATTGTGATACGACCAAGGGATATTTTTGGGGTCACATCCAGTTACAATTCTGTATTCTTCATGTTCTAAAGCTGGGAAACAAATTTTCATCGGCATATCTCCCACCAAATCATCCCATCGATCCTCAATGAGAGTCATAATTGCTTGTGACTGTTCTTCGGTGGCTAAGTCTGAAATAATCGCCATTAAGTTTCCGAGTGAAAAGAAGCGAGTATCTAGCTGCGACGGCCCGACATTACCCGCTAGATAGCCACCTTTTTTTGGCAACCACTTATCTAATTCATAATAGGGAACAGAATCTACATATATATTGAACAGATTCACAGCACCTTTACCATATTCTTCACTTTTGAAGCGATAAATTTCATTCAGGCGATTAATATCTATCCAATAATGCTGGCGAATATGAGCGCATAAAAGAGGCAACCTGTTATCAATGGCTGCCACAATATCGGAATTCCCTTGACAAATTAGCAGTTCACGAGATGCACGCAATGCCGTGTAAAAAAGAACTTGCAATTCTAAAGGATGCCCATAAATGCCCATACGACGGTCAATCATACAAGCACCATCTGGAACCAACAGCGTTGGGTACATATCAAAGCGATTCGCCAAGCAGATTTCCATAATTAACCTGATGCCATTTTGGAATTCAGGTTGATAAGCTAGAGAAAAATCTTCAGTGGCGATTACATAGGCACGTAACAAAATAATCCACCATAGGCAAGAATCAACAGGTGTAACTCTAGCGATCGCATGTTCGCCAAAGTCTGCTTCTAGATATTCTTGCCCATTGTCTGATACAACTTTGAAGCTAGCTGGTATTAATCCTCGTCCAGGCTTATAGGCATCTAATGCCTTTTCTTTAGGCTGTAACTTTAAGGTTTCTTCTAAGAAATTACGAACAATATCTGTTCTACCTTTGATCAGAAAAATTAGAGCTGAAGAGACAAAATCCCGAACAAAGCACTGGTCATAATTGAGAGCCTCTACAGATGCATCATAAGCGGCTACAGTACCAACGGGGCGGCCTTGATAATAGAGAATTGATTTTTCTAGTGTTAGCCACGCTTCTTCTACTTCTTTTAAATTTTCAGTAGTTTCCAATTCGTTTAGGTGCATCGCCAGAATAACTCCATTCGGGTTGTGAATTTGTGGTAGATGCGTCTTCATTCCTTATTTTTGCTATTCTCAGCATAACAAAAACGATTCTTTGAATAGCATAATTTGGAGAAAATTAATCAACTAACAACAAATAAATCTGCTGAAATTTTTACAGCCTTATTATTAGTTAATTGCCCTATAATCGATTACTGCATTGGTGAATTATAGTTGTTTTTATTCACCCATAGTAGTAATATAATTCTTCAAACAGTCACACAAGATATATTTTTAGATTATTTATTGTTCTGTTTCATGTCCAGAAGCTTTGCTTTACCAAACAAAAATATATTTTCAGTGCTGTTTAGGGTTTGTGTGAAGTTAAAACTGGTTGCAGTATATTTACTTGAGTAGGATTAGTTTTTGACACTAAGAGGTCAGATTATTCCCCTATAGAATAATAATTTATAACTTTTTTTCAGAATATGCAAGATGGATTCTTGAAAAATTTAAAATGTCAATACTTCTGAAGGGTTAAATTTTTTACCCTACTAGCAGATGACATGGGCTGTTTATAAAAGTAATTAAGTCTCATAGAGAGGTGTATAGACACGGAGTAGCTTGGCTCGTTAATTAAATAATCTCAGCATCTTTAGACCTGAAAGTATCAAAAGCTTGATTAATTGTTTGCATTAAAGCTTTTGCGATGCAGAACTGTTGACATCAGAATGATATTGTCTTGCTAATCGAAGATACGCAAGTTTAATAACGTTGGCATTATCACTCTGATTTACGCCTAATATTTCCCACCATTGTTCCCAAGTTTTTAAATCCCAAAGCCTAATAGTCTGATCGGCGCTACCACTTGCAAGGATTTTACCATCGGGACTTATGGTGACAGACAAAACTGCATCTGAGTGTCCATTCAAGGTGCGTTTTACTTTTCCCGTGTATTCCCGCCTACAGTTGCAGAAATGCCAGTACCTGCTAGGGTTCCGCCTGCGATAAACGCTGCGCCTGTTTTAGAGCTTAAATTTTGAATTAACTTCTTGTAAACTAAAAAAAGTCAAAATACTTAAATTTACCAAGCTTAAATTTACCAAGTTTATTTATATAAAATTCAAACTGTTATCATAAATCTTCAGGTGTTAAACCTGTCAGTTTAGCAATTCTTGCTAACATCCGAGGCCCAATCTCTTGACCATCATGAAAGGCAAACACAAAATCAGCCCAATCAGGACGTGTCAGAATTTTATGTGAACCTGACTGGCGTTTAATCTCCCAACCAATACGTAGCAAAGCAGCTAGGACACGCTTTGCCTTTGTGCTAGACCACTCACTCATGCTGCGGCAAATGAAACGCTGACTAGCTCTGGAGTTACTTCTCCATGTTCCAGCTTATCTGCTAACACACGTAGAGCTAATGCTTGAACTCTAGCAACTGCTTCTTCTGGTGTCTGACCGTAAGCCAGTACACCAGGAAAACCAATCACTTCAGCCAGAAAGCGTCCATCCTCTTCTTGTTCAATCTCTATCGTGAAGTTCATAGGTAAGCCAGTGATTGTAATAAAAGCGATTCCTGGATAAAACAAAAAATTTATATGACCTCAATTGATTCTAGCAGGCACAAAAAAGCCAGAGCCTTAAAACCTAGCAGCCACTGCCCTACGAAAGAACTCTGTAGCAAATGTGGACTATGCAATACATACTATATTCGCTATGTCAGGTAAGCTTACGCTTTTGTTAATAAGCAAATAGGCGAACTTGAAGAAGAAACTCACACGCGATCAAAAAAAGCTTACCAAGCAAATTCTTCCACAGAAATATCAATAATATTTTGGTGTGATGCCTACGGCGGTAAACTAAGCACTTTCCATAACACGAAGATTTTGTGGAATCAATGAGTATCAATCACTTACTTAATATCACATCAACTAGAAACCTTCCATGCCATTATCCAAACTCAAGATACTCAATAATAGTTCCATCAGGATGCATCGCTCGCATATTTGCTCCAGTGGTAACTTTGTTCGGTTCCGCCAGAATCACTGCACCCTGCTGAATAAGTGCTTCTTTAAAATCATTGAGTGAGTCCACAAGAAATGTTGCGTGTGTACTCTTGAATGGAGAGAGTGCTTCTGCTGAACCAGCAATTAAAAGAATAGAACCCACACTTGCGAGTTCCAACTCAGACTCGGAATATTGAAACCACAACCAACATTTTTCTGTAAAAAGGTTTTCATAGAAAGCGATCGCCTCATCCAAGTCTACTGGACTAAGATAGACTCTGGTTAATACTTTAAGAATTTGCATTGCAAACTGTCTATTAGGCAGCTAATGGATTTTGTTTTGCTTACTCAGCAATCATAGTTAACTAAGATTGATCAAGAAATAGTCTATCTTCAACTTGAAAAGGTCTTCAATTTTCTGTTCACCTAGCTCTTGATAATGTTGTTCGCAGTTAATCAAAATACATTTCATTTCTACTCCTTTAGCCCCACATAAGTCATCTGTATAGCTATAACCAATATATATACATAGATTTTGCAACAGTACCTAGTTTGAGGAGTATGTCAGAGAAAATAGCAGAAAGATGTTTTCTGATGCCATCTTGAATTAATATCTCTACAAGAAAAAATATGTCTGACGCTCCCATAGTATATAAGCGGTACTAAATTAGTAATACATCAGGTGTAGTTTAAATAATTACAGATTCCGAATTACGAATTGTTTCAAATTTTTTTCCCTGTGCGTAGATAAAATAATTATCTGTCACTTTTACCTCAGCCTGAAAGCCTGCTTTTTTTAGCTTATCCTTAAGTTCATCTGGCTGATAAAAAATTTTGACAATCTGAAATTCTTGACCATCATTTAATTTACGAGTTTTATATATGTTTCCGTCGTCTTCAAGGATATGATTGTTAGCTGTGGATGTCGGTTCAAAGGAAGAGTCAATGATAAATACTTCCCCACCAAGGCGAACAGATTGGTAGACTTTCGTCAAAAAAGAATCGAGTAATTTTGGTGGCACATGAGATAGCCAAAAGGCGAAGAAAACCAAATCATATTCAGTGTCAGGTTGCCAAGTAAATAAATCAATTAGGTGATATTCAACACTCAGTGAATTTAACTTCGAGCGATTAATTGCAATCATTTCTTCAGAGGCATCGATCGCAGTAATCTTTTTACCGATCCTTAAAAGCTCCTGCGTCCAGATCCCTGTTCCAGATGCTAACTCCAAAATATCATCCATTAAACCAATTTGGTGTAATGTATTTTTTATCACAGCTACTTCATTAAACCAGCGCTGGTTGATTTCGGGACTGCGATCGTAGCGTCCTTTCCTATAGAACCACTCATCATATTCATTGGCTCTAGCGCGATAGTACTCAATCTGTTGTTGAAGAATATTATCTGTCATCGCGTCCTTTCTGATCCGATTGAATTTATATTTGACACTGCTATGACTTTTAGTAAGATTTTTTTCTTCAACGAATAAACTTGCATTTCATCTGTAATTATGTGATATTTTTATCATTCCACAATAATACGGCGAATCAGTAAACTTATCGTAGATTTATCTTTGAGTCGCTAAAATCTGATATTTATTTACTCCTGAAAGCAGAATGAAGATGTTTACTAAGTTCTCTTCAAGTCGATTTTTGGGTATGGCTTTTGCCTTCCTCCAAAAGTTCAAACAGCAAAGAATCCACACCTTTTCTTTATTATTTGCATTGGGACTTAGCTTAACTTTGGCTATCTCTGCTTGCTCTCCAAGTGCAAGTAACAATGGAACAACTCAGACAGCTAGCCCCAACCCAGTAGCTAGCGGCACTACAATTCGTATAGGCTACCAGAAAGCGTCAACTGTCCTCTATGCACTGAAAGCGAGAGAAGAATTAGAAAAAGCCTTTGCAACTTCAGGATCTTCCGTAACTTGGTCAGAATTTCCGGCTGGGCCTCCAATGCTAGAAGCATTGAATGCAGGTAGCATTGATTTTGGCTATACCGGAGAATCACCACCAATATTTGCCCAAGCTGGGGGTATTCCTCTAGTTTATGTTGCCTACGATCCTTGGAGTCCGAAAGCCGAAGCCATCGTAGTACCCAAGGATTCACCTATTAAAAGTGTGGCTGAACTCAAGGGCAAAAAAGTTGCTTTTGCCAAAGGTTCTAATGCTAACTACCTATTGGTGAAAGCGCTCGAAAAAGCAGGGGTACAGTACAGTGAAATCCAGCCAGCAACTCTCCCACCCGCCGATGCTCGTGCTGCCTTTGAAGGAAAAAAGGTTGATGCTTGGGCAATTTGGGACCCATATTTAGCCGCAGCAGAAGCAGCAACAGGCGTACGCATTTTAGCAGACGCAACCGAATTAGCTCCCAATCGTGGTTATTATCTAGCTGCAAAATCTTTTGTTGATGCCAAGCCTGATGCTTTGAAAATAGTTTTGGATAGAGTGAAGAAAGTTAGTGACTGGGCAAAGAATAATCCTAGTGAAGTTGCTAAACTTCTTTCCCCCGCTTTGGGTATAGATGCTCCTGTGTTGGAAATAGCAGAAAAGCGACGTGAATATGATGTGCTTCCGCTCACAGATGAAGTTATTACTAAACAACAAGAGATTGCAGATACTTTCTACAAAATTAAGTTGATCCCGAAAGAAATCAAAGTTAAGGAAATTGTTTGGCAAGGAAAAGTGAATAATTAATAAATAATGATTTTTGAATTCCGAATAATGTTACAAGTTAACATAACACGTTTAAAAGTTATTATGCCTTTGTTAAATTCCAAAAATAGATTTTTCGGTAAGCTTAATAGCCTAAATTTAAGTACTAACCAGTTAAGTTCGTTAGTTATATTTGGTATATTATTCTCTCTGGGAACTAGTATTGGTGTAGCGCAAGTCAGAACAACACCTAAACCGGGATTCACACTGCAACTTTTACATACTTCCGACCAAGAAGCAGGTGTTCCAGCACTGAAGGATGCACCAAACTTTTCGGCAGTGTTGAATGCACTCAAAAATCAGGATGCTAATCGTGACGGTAAGCCTGATTATCCTAATACCTTAATCCTTTCATCTGGAGATGCCTATATTCCCAGTCCCTTCTTATTTGCTAGTGATACAGTTTTTGGTGGACAGGGAAGAGGAGATATTTTAATTTTAAATGCTCTAGGGTTTAGTGCGATCGCCTTTGGTAATCACGAATTTGACTTAGGTACGGGTGTTGTTGCCGATTTAATCGGTGCTAAAAAAGATTACCCAGGTACAAATTTTCCCTATCTCAGCACAAATCTAGACTTCAGCACTGATAAAGACCTGGCAAAATTAGTTACTGCTGATGGACAAGAGGCAAGTAAAATTCCTAATAAAATTGCCCGTAGTACCATCATTACCCTCAATGGTGAAAAGATTGGTGTAGTTGGCGCGACAACTCCCACTCTACGGACGATTTCTTCTCCCGGTGGTGTGACTGTGTTGCCTAAAGAATTTAACGATCGTAATGCCGCAGACATCGCCGCCTTAGCTGCTGAAATTCAAACTTCTGTCGATGCACTGCTGACAAAAAACCCAGATATTAATAAAGTTATTCTGTTGGCGCACATGCAGCAAATTGCTATTGAGCAAAAGCTAGCAACATTACTCAAAGGCGTAGATATCGTTGTTGCTGGTGGTTCTAATACCTTACTAGCTGACAAAACAGACCGTCTACGAGTCGGTGATAAATCTGCTGGAACTTATCCAATCCTCACAAAAGCAGCAGATGGTAATCCGATAGCCGTAGTTAATACCGATGGAAACTATCGTTATGTTGGTCGTCTAGTAGTTAACTTTGATGCCAATGGAGTGATTATTCCGTTGAGTATTGACTCCAAAATCAGTGGTACTTATGCGACTGACTCTAAAGGTGTAGCAACTGTCGGTGGGAAACCCGATCCTAAAATTGTCGCCATTACAGAGGCACTTCAAAAAGTGATTATTGCCCAAGATGGTAAAATTTTTGGGAAAACCAACGTCTTCCTCAATGGCTGGCGCGGTGATGTCCGCACACAAGAAACCAATTTAGGGAATTTGACAGCCGAAGCTAATTTAGCGATCGCTAAACGATACGATCCTAAGACAGTCATTTCCATCAAAAATGGCGGTGGTATCCGTGACAATATCGGTATCTACACTTTTCCCCCAGGTTCGACTCGCTCACAAGATGTTATCAAACTACCACCTCAAGCAAATCCTGTAGCAGGTAAGAAAGCAAAAGAAATTTCCCAACTTGATATCACCAATGCGCTACGATTCAACAATGGCTTGACTTTAGTTACTCTGAGTGCAACAGAATTACTGGCAGTGATTGAACACAGTGTAGCAGCGATCGCACCCAGTGCTACCCCTGGCAGTTTTCCCCAAGTAGCGGGATTAACCTTTAGTTTTGACCCAGATTTGCCAGCAGGTAAGCGCGTCAAATCCCTTGCTATCAAGGATGGTCAGGGCAAAATTATTGATGTAGTAGTTAAAAATGCAGAGTTAGTGGGTAATCCTAATCGGATCTTCCGCACTGTTACCCTCAACTTCCTCGCAACTGGTGGTGATGGCTATCCTTTTCCGAAAACAGAACGGGTTGATTTGACATCAAAAGATGCTGATAAGAGCAAACGCACAGGTTTAGCCACCTTTGCTGCTGATGGTTCCGAGCACAAGATACATTAGCCGAATATCTGGCTGCTAACTTTAAGCAGATTCCCTTTTCTCAAGGGGATGTGCCACCCGCAGAAGATACTCGCATTCAAAATCTCAAATTGCGTAAAGATGTGGTGTTATCAGATTAATTATTTGTGCCTACCTACTTAAAGATGTATAAGTTTGCCCCGGCTTGGGAGAACGAGCAAATAGTATTTGGTGCTGCGCGGCCTGGATACACTAATAAGCAGGTTCACGATTGGATACAATTCATGAAGTGCCAAAATATTAAGCGAGTTTGTTGCCTTCTTTCCAACCAACAACTAGCTCATTACTCTAATCTTCTGGATAGCTACAAACAGGAATTTGGTAATCAGCTAGTATGTTGGGCACCAATTGTAGATTTCCATCTATCTGATTTAGAAACCCTCACACAGAAAATACTTCCTTTCTTAATAGAAGCAGACAAACAAAATCAGAAGGTAGTTGTACACTGCTCTGGTGGAATTGGACGTACTGGACATGTATTAGCAGCATGGCTAGTTAGGGCTTGCTGAAAAAAAAGAGAAGGTTACAGTCTCTAGATTCTCAGACCAAAGAAGTATATTCAGGTGCAAGACTTGAAGGTAAAATAGCCCAAAATCCTTGCATCACAGTGGTCAGTCCTAACATAGTGTATCATTATTAACTATGTACTGAAAAGAAGAATCAACTCCAATTTCAGCAGAAAGTTTTGAGCTTCCATTTGAGGGAAAGTTATCATCAGATAATCGTTGGGTAATAATGGCCGATTTAATACCCTGGAGAGAATTTGAGTCGGAATATTCTTCGGGATTCTCCCCAGAGATGGGGGCACCAGCAAAGTCATTTCGGATGGCATTAGGCGCATTAATAATCAAAGAAAAACTAGGAATAAGTGACAGAGAAACAGTAGAGCAAATAAAAGAGAATCCTTATTTACAGTACTTCATAGGCATATCATCTTATAGTAATGAAACTCCATTTGACGCATCAATGTTAGTACATTTTCGTGAAAGAATTAGTGCTGAATTGGTCAACAAAATTAATCAACAAATGGTGAAGAAGATGCTAGAGACAACATCTTCGATTGGCAATGAAAAAAAAACCGAATTATCAGAAAAAGAAGTAAGTGAACCAAAAAATCTGGGAAAATTAATATTAGATGCCACTTGTGCGCCGGGTGATACAGCAGTTCCGGCTGTTATGAGGTACAGTAGCAGCAATTAGCAAACCAGTTTCTTAAATGTTGAGGATTTATTAAGTCGAGTGCAACTGATATTAGTTTATCAAC
>NZ_JACJSF010000047.1 GCF_014698035.1 Desmonostoc muscorum FACHB-395 | reverse complement strand
CTGATATTTCAGTGCTTAAATGTTCATCTCTTCGTCACGCTTACTTAGAATTTTCTCGCTAAACATCTTGACAAATCCTGTTTGAAATGGAATGAATCAGCCCTGCCTTTATTAAGGGGGGCTAGGGGGGATCGAATTCTATGCAGCTTCATAAAAAATTGGTATAAGGGACAGGAGGCAGGAAGTAAGATTATTGAATTTTTGTATGCAAAATATGAGTTGTATTAAAATCTCTTGACAAATAACCATTATTTTCTATAATACATACAAATGCACACGTGTGCATTATTTTAAAATCTAAACTAAAAAATGAATAAACGAAGAATTTCAATTGAAGATATTGCTCGCAGAGCAGGTGTTTCTCATTCCACAGTTTCACGTGCTTTGCGAGATAATGCTCTCATTAGCCCAAAAGTGCGAGAAGAAATTAAGCAGCTGGCGCAGGAGATGAACTATGTGCCAAATGCTATAGCTCAAAGTTTGCAAAATAAACGTACTAATACCATTGGTGTAGTAGTAACTTCCATTGCAGATCCCTTTTTTGCTGAAGTAGTAGACGGCATTGAACAGATAGCCAGACCAGCCGGATTGAGTGTTTTGTTAAGTGCTTCACACCGAGATTTTGAGCAGGAAATGGCAGCTATTGATACCTTTCATCGCCGGAGAGTAGACGGAATCTTAATAGCCGACTCACGAATTAGTAAACAGCATGTAAAGCAGCTAACCCAAATTGCTGTACCAACAGTTTTAATTAACAGCCAGACCGAAGATCAATCGGAAATATTTCACTCAGTGGCAATAGACGATCGCTTAGGTGCTAGATTAGCCACACAGCATCTCATAAATCTGGGACACACCACCATTGGTTATCTGGGTGTAAGCGATCGCAGCAGGTCAAACCGCCAGCGCCTAGAAGGATATCAAATGGCTCTTGCTGAAGCTGGTTTACCACAAAATCCTGATTGGGTTTCAATTAGTGACGAATATGATACCAGAATCAGCGATGTCGCCACTGGACAAAACATGCTATCTAAACTTTTGACTGCTGAGGTAACAGGCATCTTTTGTTACAACGATATGGTGGCAGTTGGCGCTCTTTTAGCTTGCCAAGAACTAGGTATTTTAGTACCACGAAATTTAAGCCTGGTTGGATTTGATGGTATTGCTTTAGGTAGTTATGTTACACCGACACTTACAACAGTCAGCCAGCCGATGTTAGAAATTGGTGGCTATGCCATGCAAATGTTACTTGATTTATTAGAAGAAAAAACTGTGGAAAACCGCGTTTTATCTCCTTTTCTAGTAGAGCGTGGTAGTAGTGCAAGATTAATAAAGTAATTTGAAATCGTGTCTATCTTGAAAACTGTAGTTTTTGTGTAATTAGACTAAACCTACAAGAGAAAATGTTTCAAAATGGACAACTCTGCGTAAGACAAATCCTTATTAACACTCAGTAAAACTAAAAATTTTGACCAAACAAAAAATATGTTAACCAAAAAACCGGTTTTATCTCACGATCGCTGTTTTTCTCCAGAACCAGTTCAAAGACGACTAGCCCATCAATTCTTTGACAGCATATCTGCATTACCTTTGGTCTGCCCACACGGGCACGTAGATCCAGCCCTGTTAGCTAATCCAGCAGCCCGTTTTGGTTCACCAACTGAATTATTTATTATCCCTGACCACTACATTTTACGGATGCTTTATAGTCGGGGCGTTCCTCTGGAAGCTTTAGGTATACCTGCTCATGATGCACCAGCAGAAACCGACCACCGGAAAATCTGGCAATTGTTCGCCGAACATTTTTATTTATTCCAAGGTACTCCATCAGGGTTGTGGCTCAAAGACGAACTAACTAATGTCTTTGGGGTGGATGAACCATTAAATTCTCGCAATGCTGGACGTATCTATGATTATCTGGAAGGTTTATTAGCCTTACCTGAGTTTTCCCCTCGTGCTTTATTCAAACGCTTTAACATCGAAGTGCTTTGTACTACCGATGCAGCCAGTGATAACCTAGAGAATCTGCGATCGCTCCACGAAGAAGGTTTCACTCAAATTAGACCGACTTTTCGACCAGATGCAGTAGTTAACCTAGATGCTCCTGGTTGGCGGGAAAATCTGACCAAATTGGAAAGCAGTATCGGTAGAGAAATTAGCAGTTACGCTACTTTTGTACAAGCTCTAGAAGAACGTCGCACTTTCTTTAAAAAAATGGGTGCAACAGCTACCGATCAAGGTGCAGCTACACCTTATACCACACGTCTTTCCGACCAAGAAGCAGAAGCTATCTTTGCTAGAGCATTAATCGGCAAACTGAATCCAGGAGATGTGGAGCAGTTTACCGGTCATATATTCATGGAAATGGCTCGGATGAGTGTAGAAGATGGTTTGGTGATGCAAATGCATTGTGGTGTTATGCGTAACCATAACCCGGCTCTGTTTGAGAGATTTGGATCTGATAAAGGTGGTGATATTCCGCTAAATATAGAATGGACTCGAAATCTACACCCATTATTGTCAGCTTATGGGAACGATCAGCGCTTCCGTTTAATTATTTTTGGTATGGATGAAAGCACTTACAGCCGAGAGATGGCTCCTTTAGCTGGTCATTATCCTACTATTTTGCTCGGGCCGCCTTGGTGGTTTCACGACAGCGTAAATGGCATGGAACGCTACTTCAATCAGGTAATGGAAACTGCCGGAATTTACAATACTGCTGGGTTTAATGATGATACCCGTGCTTTCGTTTCTATTCCAGCCCGTCATAATGTCTGGCGGCGGGTAGCTTGTAATTGGTTAGCTGGATTAGTAACACGGGGATTAGTTGACGAAGAAGAAGGCTACGACATCGCCCACGCCTTAGCTTACGACCTCGCAAAGAGTGCTTACAAACTGGACTAATACCAATTCTCCAAAATCACTCCTAAAATCTCCTTTCTCCCTTTGCGTACCTTTGCGCTTACCTCTGCGCTCCTTTGCGTTTAAATATTAAATTTTTTTAACTCCTAATAGAAATAACCAGGACAATCAATTAATGCCAGACTTAATTTTGAATAAACTTTTTAGCCTAAAAGAGCAGGTAGCAGTAGTCACAGGCGGTTCTGGCGTACTTGGTGGAGCTATGGCGCGAGGTTTAGCCCTTGCTGGAGCGCGAGTAGTCGTTCTAGGCCGCAATGAAGCACGGGCAAGTGCGGTAGTAGCTGATATTACTGCTAACGGTGGAGAAAGCATAGCTGTACTGGCAGATATTAGCGATCGCTCCCAATTAGAAATAGCCAGAGATAAAATCATACAGCGTTGGGGTCAAATAGACATCTTGGTAAACTCGGCTGGCGGTAATATTCCGGCTGCCACAATTACCCCTGATGCGACTATTTTTGATATGCCACACGCAGCCTTTGAGGAAGTAGTTAGCCTAAACTTACTCGGTACTCTACTCCCCAGCCAAGTTTTTGGTCAAGCAATGGTTGAAAAAAAACAGCCCCACGGTTGTATTGTCAATATTTCTTCTATGTCTGCCATTCGGGTGATTAGTCGAGTGGTTGGCTACTCAGCCGCTAAAGCCGGGATAGATAACTTTACTCGTTGGTTAGCCGTCGAACTTGCCCAAAAATATGGGGATGGAATGCGAGTAAATGCGATCGCGCCAGGTTTCTTTATTGGAGAACAAAATCGAGATTTACTCCTAAATCCAGATGGCAGTTTGACCGTGCGCGGGCAGAAAATCATCGACCATACCCCCGCCGGACGTTTCGGAAAACCGGACGAATTACTCAGTACCTTAATTTGGTTATGCAGTTCTAGTTCTAGTTTTGTGAATGGGGTAGTCGTGCCGGTAGATGGTGGATTTAGTATCTACAGTGGAGTTTAATTATGTATTCACTAGCTGTAACTAACGGAACACTTTCCGACGAGCAAATTTCTGGGCTAGTTCATCAAGCTTTGGCAGATCGTCAATTAGATGGACAGCGTATCTTAGTATTAATTCCAGATAGTACCCGCACTGCTCCCATCCCGCAAATGTTTCGATTGCTGCATCAGGAGTTGGGTAAAAGAGTTCCGGCTCTAGATTTTTTGATCGCTCTGGGTACACATAATCCTATGAGTGAAGAACAGATTAATCACCTAGTGGGGGTGACACCAAAAGAGCGAGAGACAACCTTTAAAGAAGTTCGCATATTTAACCACCTGTGGAATGAGCCAGATACCTTTATTTCCTGTGGAGTAATTTCGGCAGATGAGATAGCAGAAATTAGCCGGGGAATGCTACATCAGTCCGTTGAAGTCAGGGTTAACAAGCTTGTAACACAGTACGATCTAATAATGATTTGCGGCCCTGTGTTTCCCCACGAAGTTGTCGGTTTTTCTGGCGGAAATAAATACTTTTTTCCCGGTATTGGGGGTCAGGAAGTAATTGATATATCCCACTGGTTGGGCGCTTTAATAACCAGTTACGAAATTATTGGTACATCGGGAATAACACCAGTTCGGCGTTTGATTAACCGAGCCGCTAACCTAATTTCTACACCGAAACTTTGCTTGGCGATGGTGGTTGCACCTAAAACAAATCAGCTAGCTGGACTTTACATCGATAAACCAGAGTCAGCCTGGGAAGCCGCCGCAAAATTATCCGCCAAACTGCATATTACTTATGTAAATCAGCCTTTTAAACAAGTGCTTTCAGTAATGCCCGAAATGTATGATGACATTTGGACAGCCGCTAAAGGAATGTACAAGCTAGAGCCAGTAGTGGCTGACGGAGGCGAAGTAATTATATATGCCCCTCACATTACTGAGTTTAGCTACACACACGGTGAAATTCTGTCTCAAATTGGCTATCATGTACGGGATTATTTCCTCAAACAGTGGGATAAATTTCAAGCCTATCCCGGTGGAGTACTGGCTCATAGTACTCACTTAAAAGGTATGGGTACATTTGATCCTATAGAAGGGGAACAAGCGCGGATTCGCGTCACTTTAGCCACTGGTATTTCTGCTGAACGCTGTGCTGCTCATAACTTAAACTATTGCGATCCAGCTACCATTAGACCCACAGAATGGGCTAACCGTGAGGATGAAGGTATCTTACTTGTGCCGAAAGCTGGCGAGATGTTATACCGTTTAATATAAGCGTAGTGAGAATTTGGGAAGTTATTGAATACCATGAGCGATCGCTCATTGCAAATCAAAGTTGATCAGTTCAGGCGATCACACTCACAGCCATTAATATATAGATAGAAGGCTTACTTCTCAGTTCAACTAATTATTCTTCAGTTTAGTTCACAGCTGATAAGAAGCCGTCAAAGCCACTGCCAAAGCATCAGCAGCATCATCTGGCTTGGGAATTTCATCTAAATCTAACTCCCGTGCTACTGCCTCTTGCACATCTAACTTATCTGCATTGCCATATCCCGTTAAAGCTTGTTTAATTTGAGCCGGAGTAAACTCTACATAAGGAAGACGACGCTGGCCCAACACCAAAATTAATACACCCCGCGCCTGTGCAACCAAAATTGTACTTGACATCCGATAGAAGAACAGTTTCTCGATCGCAACCAAATCTGGTTGAAATTCCTCCATCACGGTGTGTAAATCATCAAACAAGGTACATAGCCTCAGTCCCATTTCTACATCTGCTGACGTTTTAATTACCCCGAAATCCAGCATGTTTACTGTAGTTTCTGGCACCTTGTTGGCAATTTGTGTGCAGGTAATTACCCCAAACCCTAAAGTTGCCAGTCCTGGATCTAATCCTAAAATTCGTTTTTCCATTCAATTCACTTTTACTAAACCAGGGTATTGTTTAACTAGGAATACTGGCAATCTTGACCACTCGCTCTTAGTCTAATGGAATTGACAAATATAATAGTTTCACGCCTAGTGTTAAAAACCAAGTGGTGTACATTTTCTGTTAATTATTGTTTGTAGCACTGCTGTAAATCAGGTATGTCAATTGGTTTTCTCAGACAAGCCCTCAACGCCCTGCAAAAGCAGTCGCGTTCTCGAACTTCCTATCGGGTTAACCAGTGGTTCAAATGGTTATCCCCTGGACTATCGGTAAAACGTTGGTTGTTGATAAGTATTGGGGGTGTACTGCTGGCGAGTTTGGGGTTAGCTATTTGGGTTAAGCTGACCCCAATTTTTTGGATGATCGAGTTGTTTAGGGGTTTCCTTGGAGTAATCACCAACATCCTACCCAACTATATCAGTGGGCCTTTGGTGCTGCTTGGGGGATTGCTGTTAGTGCTTTGGGGACAAACTCGCACTGTCGGCTCAATTACTAAGGTACTAAGGGCAGAAGGCGGAGAAGAACTCATCGATGTCTTGCTGGCACATCATCGATTGTACCGAGGCCCAAAAATAGTAGTAATTGGTGGTGGTACGGGGCTTTCTACGTTGTTGAGGGGGCTAAAAACCTACAGCGCTAATATTACTGCTATTGTCACTGTTGCCGATGATGGTGGATCTTCTGGGCGGTTGCGTCAAGAATTTGGAGTGTTACCACCAGGGGATATTCGCAATTGTTTGGCTGCACTAGCAGATGAAGAAAAATTATTAACAGAATTGTTTCAATACCGTTTTCGGGCTGGAGATGGGTTAACAGGTCACAGTTTTGGCAATTTGTTTTTAACGGCAATGAGTGATATTACTGGAGATTTAGAACAAGCAGTTGCAGCCAGTTCTAAGGTGCTAGCGGTACGGGGACAAGTACTACCGGCAACTCTCAGTGATGTTCGCCTCTGGGCAGAATTAACCGATGGTCGCCGCATTGAGGGCGAGTCTAGCATTCCTAAAGCTGGAGGTAAAATTGTCAAAATTGGGTGCATTCCAGCTAATCCGCCGGCAGTGCCAGCAGCGATTAAAGCAATTAAAGAAGCTGATTACATCATTATTGGGCCAGGTAGTCTTTATACAAGTCTCATTCCTAATTTATTAGTACCAGAAATTGCCGATGCGATCGCTCAAACAGATGCCCCTCGTATTTATATCTGCAATATCATGACTCAGCCAGGAGAAACTGAAGGTTACACTGTTGCAGATCACATTAGAGCTATTGATGCTGCTTGTGGGGAAAGACGGCTATTTGATGCTGTGCTAATCCACAAAAAATCTCCCTCAGAGCAATCACTCATCCGCTACGCCGAACAAAACTCCCATCCCGTTTTCCTAGATAGAGAAGCCGTAACTCAACTAGGGCGAAGGATTGTTGCAGCTAATGTTTTATATGAAGATGAAACGGGTTTTGTCCGTCACAATCCGCAGAAACTAGCACAAGTGTTGTTGCGGTGGTACGGTAGAGGTCATTATGGAAAAAGGAGAAGTATCACGTCTTGACTCGGTTATGAAAATTTTTCTTGCAGATACAGAGGCGACGCTACACTTAGGTATTACTCTCGGTCAATCCCTGACTGCTGGCAGTGTAATTTTACTAGAAGGTGATTTAGGCGCTGGTAAAACTACCTTAGTTCAAGGTATTGGTAAGGGTTTGGGAATTGCTGAATCTATTGTCAGTCCCACTTTCACCCTGATTAATGAGTACACAGAAGGACGGCTCCCCCTTTACCACCTAGATTTATATCGCTTAGAACCACAAGAAGTTGCAGCCCTAAATTTAGAAAGTTATTGGGAAGGTATTGAGGTCATACCAGGAATTGTGGCAGTTGAATGGGCGGAACGATTGCCCTACAAACCAGATAGTTATCTAAGTGTGAGTTTGACTTATGGGGATGGGGGTACTCGTCAAGTCGAACTTATACCATTCAATTGTGCCCTTAGTGAAGCCATTGCTGCTATCTAAGCTCATATCCCGACCGAAGTACAAGAGATTTCACTTTTTTAGATCGCAACACTAAAAAATTTTTGCTAATAGTTGAGGGAGAACTTCACACTCCTTCTATCTGCCACTACCACGCTCACCACTGTAAATCACTAACATTGTTATCTCAACCCAAAATAAGTGAAAAATTTTTGTAACAGCAGCTTTATTACTGCAATAATCAGTTAAAAAACTGATTTAGATAGTGTATGAATTAAGAAAAGGTAAACTGTTGTTGGGTTAAATGAGAGTTTTGCAGCACCTAGTCAGCTTGATTTAACCTGATTAGTTCTCTACTCTCATTAAGAGAACAAATCTGGATTATTTAGCTGTCAAATCTAGTAGAAAAAAGTTAAATAACATCAAGCTATCTAGAAGTTATCTAACTTTTCCTTATACTCAATATACCCAAACTAAAGTCACAATGTATACACAATAATACTGATTTATATAATAATTAAAAAATTCATTTAAGTAATTGTAAATACCAATAAATTCTTCTATTGACATCTGTAATTATCACTCTTAGCAGATTTAAATAAAACATCTCGTATTTCTACGATAGTTATGTAGAAATACGAGATGTTTTATCTTATGTTAGTTGAGATTAATATATCTACGTGGATGCACTAGTTTTCTCTAATGAAAGAAGCGATCGCTTTTTTTATCGGTAATCCAGAGTCATCCCTGGTATAGTACGTAAGTCCTTGATCGATAAATGCCGAGGTAGTATCTATTAACTGCTGAATAATCTCTGGACTAGTATTATCTATTTCTTGAGTAACTTTTTTGCCTGTAAATCGGTTTTTTCGCTCTTCTGGAGGTAATACAATCCGAGGATCTTTATAAGTTTCTTTTGGCTTGGGTTTAAATGTCTCATTTAATTCAAACTGAAGACGCAAGTAACGTTTAGACTCGTATCCACCCATGATTTGACGGCAAATTGTGCTATCAATCTCAGATGTAGGTTCCATAAAGATATTAGTCAGATTTTGTACCCAGTCTAAGCCTTTCCATTTACTTATTTGCTTATATTGATATGGTTCACCAGTTTGACCTGTGCCAATAGAAAGGATAGAAATATCTTCCAATCGCAGATTATTTAGGTTATATTTTTGCTTTATTTCTGGAGATACTGAAGACTGGCTGATCCTCATAACTAAACTCAAAGCTGCAAGACAGGGATTGTTAGCAGAAACTCCTCCATCTATGTGTGGAAATTCCCAATCGCCAAACTTTTCTTTATCTACAGGTTCTAATTTATATGGCGGAAAAAAAGTAGGTGCAGAGGCAGAAGCGGTACATATCTCCCATAAATAACAGTCATCGTACCATCTGTCTCCTAGATCGGGATGACAGTTTGTAAAAAAGGTTGTATTGCGATATAGCGTATCGTAAGCCAAAATCAAGATAATAGGTTTTTCAACATCTTTTATTCTTGTGTATTTATAAGCATCTTTGAGGACACTAATAATTCCATCATGAGAATATTTAGATGCTGAAAATACATCAAGAATTGATTTGATGACGGACGGCAAATTTTTATAGAGTTCTTTTCTATTCGGCGAAAAGATATCTTTACCTTTATCTATATACATTTGAATAAGTTCATCACTTGTCTTTCCTACAGCAATCCCTCCTGTCAATATTGAACCAGTAGAAGTGCCAGCAATGAGGTCAAAGTATTCGTGTAAAAAGTTCCCTTTACCCTGGTTTCTAATTTCTTGTTCTACTTGTTTAAGCATTCGGGCTGCAATAACTCCCCGAATACCGCCACCATCTAAAGCTAAAATTTTGAAGGACATAGCAATTCTCCTTGATTATTTCTCTGGTTATCTTTTCGGGCATAGTTTCTGGTAAATACATGACCTGGATGAAGGTCATATATGTTTCATTTTGTTTACTCCTATCCAGCTGTAAGATTTAACGAACCGCCTTCACTACGAGACACTACGCGTAGCTTGCTTTCCCATAAAGGTAGGCGCAACGTCTCGTTAGATAATGTTTTAAAAGTCTCCTTATCGGTATCGAAAGTTCTAGATCCCCCCTAACCCCCCTTAAAAATGGGGGAACCGGAATCAAAGTCCCCATTTTTAAGGGGGATTTAGGGGGATCTCAAAGTGCCTAAAGTCAGAGCGAAACGCTTTTCAAACAACCTCTTAGAGAAGGACACCAAGTAGGGAAAACGAAGATTAAATAGCTAATCTTATAGCCGTAAGGAGGGAGTTATTGAAGATTTGACTTCAAACACTTATAAATAAATTCAGAGTTTCATGTTGCAATTTTTGATACAGCAATAAGTCAATACCCTTTGGTTAAAAGGGTAAAGAAGGAAAAACAAAGATTTTCGTCTTTTAGCTTTAACCAAACCGCATTGGTCTAGTCTTAACTCTGGATAGATGAAAATCTTGCCTATTCAAGTATGGCTTTGATGTATAAATATCTGTCTACTACATAAGCTTAAATAAACATTTGCTACAAGAAAGTTAAAGCTTGACCCCGCACTTGGGTATTTACTTGACCTTTCTCGTAAACTATCTCACCGCCGACAATGGTAGTTGTAGCCCAGCCTGTGAGGTTCCAGCCTTCAAATGGACTCCAATGGCATTTGGTTAAAAGTTCCTCACGCCGGACTGGACGGTATGTATTTAAATCTACAAGCACTAAATCAGCATCATAACCAGGTGCGATCGCTCCTTTATTGGGAATACCATAAGCCACAGCTACATTCTTAGACATCCAGTTGACAACTTGGGAAACAGTACACTTTCCCTCCATCGCCGCAGTTAACATCAAAGCTAGGGAAGTTTCCACCCCAGGCATTCCTGAAGGAGTATTGGGGTATTCTTGAGCTTTTTCTTCTAAGGTGTGGGGTGCGTGATCTGTAGCAATGAAATCAATCACGCCATCGCGTAAAGCTTGCCAAAGGACTTCGTTATCGTGGGGCGATCGCAAAGGTGGATTCATCTGTGCTAAAGTACCAATCTTTTCATAAGCACTGGTATTCAACACCAAATGCTGTGGCGTTACTTCTGCTGTCACCCAACTAGGTTTCTCTTGACGCAGCAAATCTGCTTCTTCGGCTGTTGACAGATGGAGAATATGCAGACGACGGTGATATTTTTGAGAAAGTTTTAATGCCAGTTGGGTTGCCAACAAAGCCGCTTGATTATCTTGAATTTGCGAGTGAACGGCTGGATCGTGAATGTTGGCAAATTCTTGGCGGCGTTGGTTGATTCTAGCTTGGTCTTCGGCATGAACAGCAATCAAGCGATCGCCTTTAGCAAATATCGTCTCCAGTGCTGTTTCACCATCAACTAGCAACTGACCGTGCATCGACCCCATGAAAATCTTAATTCCCGGTGTGGGTTTGGCCAAAAGCAAGTCTGGAAGATTCTCTGCTGTTGCCCCAATAAAAAAGCCATAATTAACCAAGGACTTTTGTGAGGCCCGTTCTAGCTTGTCGTCTAAAGCTTGCTGTGTCGTTGTTAGGGGGCGCGTATTAGGCATTTCTAAAAAAGAAGTGACTCCACCTTTAGCGCAGGCACAACTGGCGGTGAATAAATCTTCCTTGTGTTCTAAACCAGGTTCCCGGAAATGTACCTGCGGATCAATCACTCCCGGCAACAAAGTTAACCCTTCTGCGTCAATTTCAGTGACTACTGCTGTTTGGGAGATTTCTGGCGCAACTTCGACTATTTGGCGATCGCGGGTCAACACATCCCCAATCATCATTTCACCATTGGGTAGGACTATGCGAGCGCGACGGATCAGTAAAATTTGTGGAGATGACATAAGGCTAACTTTTTTAGGCAGGGAGCTATATATTACAGATAACTATGCTTTTAGGTTAAACTTAGTCGCGCTCTGAGTGTTAATTTTTTTGCTGACCGTTAAAAAAAAGTTTATTTTTAATCTATGAAGAACCCCCTTTATCAATAATCTAAAATTGGTAGTCAAGATGCGAACATAACCAGGAAATTAAAATTTTCCCGTTAAGATTAACAGATAAAGTCTCACTAGGCGAGTTAATTACCTACATCTTTCCTTCAGTTAAGTAATTTCATGCAAAATCAAGTGTCTGATAACAACTCTAGTCAACAACCCGATAATTCCTGGATCGCAGAGCTAGGTAGAACAATTGTATTGAGTATTGTTCTAGCTCTGGGAATTCGTACCTTTGTTGCTGAAGCACGCTGGATTCCTTCTGGGTCAATGGAACCCACTCTGCATGGTACGCCAAACCAGTGGGAAGCAGACAAAATCATTGTCGATAAGTTGAAATATAAATTTGCTGACCCGCAGCGTGGAGATATCGTAGTATTTTCACCCACGAAAGAGTTACAAAAAGAACAATACCAGGATGCTTTTATTAAAAGAGTAATTGGCTTACCTGGAGAACAAGTACAACTCAGAGATGGCAAGGTCTATATTAATAACAAACCCCTTCCAGAAACTAATTATCTCAGTTCTGGTCAAAGCACAGTTATTAATGTTTGCCAATCAGGGCCACAGCCACCTTTTTTGGAAAAACCCCAGACCATACCAGATGATTCATACTTGGTACTAGGTGATAATCGTAACAATAGTTATGATGGACGCTGTTGGGGTGTTGTCCCTCGCCAGAATATTATTGGCCGGGCTGTAGTTCGTTTTTGGCCTCTAAATCATGTTGGAGGAATAGATAAAGTACCACCATATCCCCAAACAACCCGATAACAGATAATTTAGCTTGATGCTTTTGCTCAAGAAGAATTTAGTAAGGTGGATAAATCATAAAATAATTTTAGATTGGTGATTTAGCAGTCTCTAATCTAAAATCTAAAATCTAAAATTACTATGATGCCTTACCTAGCCAAGATTTTACTGTATCCAGTAAAATCACTGGATGGTGTTGAAGTTGAAAAGGTTGGAGTTCTTGCCAGTGGCGCACTACAGCATGACCGCGAGTTTGCCATCTTTGACGAGCGGGATAAATTTGTCAATGGCAAGCATCATGCTAAAATCCATTTACTAAGGGCGCAATTTGCACTATTCAATAGAACTATTTCGCTACAAATCCCAGGCGGCGACTCACAACAAGTTTTTCATCTGGATGACGAACGGCAAGCCCTAGAAGCAACTTTGAGTAATTATTTTGAGTTTGCTGTTACATTAAGGCAAAACTCTCTGATGGGCTTTCCTGACGATACCCACTCGCCAGGCCCAACGGTAATTAGTACAGCAACGTTGACAGAAGTAGCTTCTTGGTTTCCCGGTTTAAGTGTAGATGAAATACGCCGTCGGATGCGTGCCAATATCGAGATTGATGGTGTACCAGCATTTTGGGAAGATCGGCTATTTAGCGAACAAGGTGATTTAGTCTCCTTTCGAGTGGGAGATGTAGATTTTTTTGGGGTTAATCCATGCCAGCGTTGTATAGTTCCAACACGCGATTCTTACTCAGGGGAAGCTTACCCAAGCTTTCAAAAAATATTTGCAACCCAGAGGCAAGCAACTCTGCCTAATTGGGTTGCTTCATTGCCTTTTAATCACTTTTACAGATTGAGTGTTAATACTCAATTGCCTATATCCTCAGCCGGAAAAATTTTACAAATCGGTGATAAAGTTGACATACTTCTACAAGAAAATTAATATTTATTTACAATAAAAAACACTAAGTAAATTTTCTTGGATTTTTTTTGTTATTACTATGTATTTGCATGAAAATTTTAAAATTGTTGTAGTTAGATATAGGTTTTTGTGCAAGTCCAGAGGTTTCGAGACTGGAAAATCAAGACCTCAGCAATTAGAAATTAAATTTAGGATTAGGTGCTAATGGCAACCTGAATTTTAGAATGGCATACTGTAGCTTATCGGTTAAATTTCAGTTGTTCTGAGTAAATGTACTGATACGTTGTCAGATAAAACTGAGCAAATTAAGCCGTAATGGTTACAAATCGGCTATGCCTACGCAAAATTTGAAAATTGGAGGTTGGAGAAACTTAACCAGTCAGACAAGTATCCAAACAAAATTTTTAATGCTTTTTTTATACTCAATTTTCTCAGAGATGTCATGATCAAAGTGATGACATACCGTAATTTTTTTGGTATTAAATGTAGCTGGCATAGCAAAAATGCCCCAAATATATGCTGGGGAAAAATTAAACAACAATGTTATCCAAACTTCAGTCCGTCAAATCTCTTAATTGCTTAGTTGGCAAAGTTTACGCCAGGATGCCCCTAAAGTATGTTCTGATTGTCCCCTTTATATTGCAAATTTGCGGGGCGGTGGGGCTTGTGGGCTATCTTTCGTATCAAAACGGACAAAAAGCGGTAAGAGAGCTTGCTAGCCAATTAGAAAATGAAATCTGCGATCGCATTGAACAGCATCTTAATAACTATTTAACAACTCCGAAGCAAATAAATCAAATTAACTTAGATGCGGTTGAGCTAGGTATGCTCAACCTTTCTGACTTTAAAACTGCCGGAAATTACTTTTGGAAACAAATGCAGGTTTTCAATGTTGGCTACAACAGCTTTGCCAACCCCAAAGGGGAATTTATCGGTATTGAACGTTTAGATAATGGCAAGCTGTTGATTAATGAAGTTAGTCAAAAGCATGGTATTGGGAAACTTTATATTTATGATTCAGACTTGAAGGGAAATCGTCGCCAGCTTCAGCAAGTTAAAGATTACGATCCTCGTGTAGAAGCGTGGTATGCAGATGCAGTCAAGGCAGGCAAACCCGTTTGGAGTCAAATTTATCAATGGGAAGATAAACCAGAAGTTTTATCTATATCTTCCAGCTATCCTGTTTACGATAAGACCCGCAAGCTGGTTGGGGTGATTAGTGTTGATTTAATTTTGTCACAAATCAGCAACTTTTTAACCAAATTAAACACCGATCAATCGGGTAAAGCCTTTATTTTAGAGCGTTCTGGGTTAATAGTGGCTTCTTCTACCGAACCACCATATAGCATCATTAATGGTCAAATAAAACGTCGAACAGCATTAGAAAGTCGAAATTCTTTAATTAGGCTCACAACCCAGTCTTTGATCAAACGCTTTGGTAGTCTTGGGTTTGTGGTGGGGAAGCAACAGCTAACTTTTAGCGCCGATGGAATGCGTTATTTTGTACAAGTAAAAAGTTGGAAGGATGAACTGGGTTTAGATTGGCTAATCGTGGCGGTGATTCCTGAAGGCGAATTTATGGAGCAAATTAATGAGAACACCCGCATCACCGTTTTGCTGTGCATAGTTGCTTTTTTAGTGGCTACAAGAATCGGGATTTTAACTGCTCGCTGGGTAATCAAGCCGATTTTACAATTAAACACATCAGCTAAGAAAATTGCTCAAGGTGAATGGGAGCAAACACCAGAAATTCAGCGCTCCGATGAGTTGGGGGAACTAGCCAAGTCATTTGAAACTATGGCAAAGCAGCTGCAAACATCCTTCAGTGTTTTGGAGGCAAAGAATGCTCAGATGCAAGTTTTAAATGAAGCTCTATCTGAAAGTCAGAGTCGGCTAACTCAATTTTTAGAAGCTATGCCAGTAGGTGTATTTATCATAGATGCTGAAGGTGAACCTTATTACACAAATCATATTGGGCAGCAAATTCTTGGTCAAGGAGCGATCGCAGAAGTTAGCAGCGAACAATTGTCAGAGGTATATCAAGCTTACCTTGCCGGCACAGATCAACTTTACCCCAGCGATCGCCTACCAATTTTGAGAGCATTGCTTGGGGAAAGTACCAGGATTGATGATATGGAAGTTCGCCATTTTGACAAGATTATTCCCATTGAAGTTTTGGGCAAGCCCATCTATGATGAATCAGGAAATTTGGCTTTTGCGATGGCTACCTTTTTTGATATCACCCAACGCAAACAAGCAGAAAACTTATTAGCAGAATATAATCGCACCTTAGAAGCTCAAGTCAAAAAACGTACTGAAGAGTTCCAGCAAGTGATTGAGCAACTGCAAACCACCCAAGAAGAACTAATTCAATCGCAAAAAATCGCCGCCCAAGAACAGCAAGCAGCCGTTCGGGAAGCAGCGCGAAGTGCCGCCGCCAACCTCGCCAAAAGCGAATTCCTGGCGAACATGAGCCACGAACTGCGTACCCCACTCAACGCCATTCTTGGTTTCACCCAAGTCATGAGCCGAGATTATTCGCTATCTAGCGAACATCAAGAAAACTTGGCAATTATCAATCGCGCTGGCGAACATCTACTTAACTTAATTAACGACATTCTAGAAATGTCTAAAATCGAAGCTGGGAGAATCACATTAAATCGCAGTAGCTTTGACTTAATTCATCTATTGAATAACTTAGAAGAGATGCTGTATTTGCGTGCTGCATCGAAGAGCTTACAAATAGTATTTGAGTATGCACACGACATTCCTCAATACATAGAAACCGATGAAAATAAACTATTTCAAGTCTTGCTCAACCTCTTGGGGAATGCCATCAAATTTACTGATATTGGCAGAGTCACGCTACGGCTGAGATGGGAGCAGGGGGAGGAAAATCTTTCTTATAACCCTCGTCTCTTGTTCGAGGTACAAGACACTGGTTGCGGTATTAATCCGCAAGAAATTGGCTTGCTGTTTGAGGCTTTTGAGCAAACCGAAATCGGTAGAAAATCTCAACAGGGAACAGGGCTAGGTTTAGCAATTAGCCGTAAATACGTGCAACTGATGGGGGGAGATATTACAGTCAGCAGTACTCCTGGTATAGGTAGTACATTTGCCTTTGATATTCAAATTGCTTTAGCTTGCCCTAGAGAAATGCCGATAAACCAAATTAAATCTCAAATTCTATCTTTAGCGCCGACTGAAAAAGCATACCGCATCTTAGTGGTTGATGATGCCAAAGAAAGCCGTCTACTGCTAGTTAAAATTCTGACATCTCTGGGCTTTGAAGTCAGGGAAGCTACAGATGGTGTGGAAGCAGTTAATAATTGGGAATCTTGGCAACCACACTTGATTTTTATGGATATGCGAATGCCGATCATGGATGGCTACGAAGCTACAAGAATAATTAAAGGTAAACAAGTAGGGTATGGGACAACCAGTAGATTGCGAAGGTTCCCAAAATTTAAACAACTGACATCATCGGGGAGCCAGTATCTTAACGGAGGGTTAACCGATTCAGATGACTGTGAAGTTCTCAAAACTATATACAAAGCCTCTCCCACACCAGAAATAGCTGGTGTCGTGGAACACAATCATGATGCTTCTGGTGCGGCCATTTTGCGATCGCCAAAAGCCCTAGCTCCCTGTTTCGACTTCCTGGAAACAGGGCAGGGTTGTTTGAATAAACACACAATCGTTATTGCCCTAACTGCTAGCGCCTTTGAGGAAGAACGCCAGAAGATTTTATCTATTGGCTGCGATGATTTTATTCGCAAGCCATTCACACAGGAAGTATTATTGGAAAAACTGAGCCAACATCTGGGTGTAAAGTATACCAATCAAGTAGAAAACCCAAATACAGCAGTTGCCGAGCAAGCTACACAGATATTTGTTAGTTTTGCTGAACTCCTGAGTCATTTATCACAAATGTCACCTGAGTGGCTTCAAAAGATCCACTATGCCGCAGCCAGCTGTAGCGATGAATTGATTTTAGAGTTAGTCAAGCAAATTCCCTCAGATAATGTTCAGGTATCGCAAGTTCTCAGGGATTTAGCAAATAACTACCAGTTTGAGAAAATTATGGAATTGACTAGAACAAACGTAGAATGAATTACGAGCATTTAGACCCTAATAAAAAAGATATTTTGATCGTTGACGATATGGCGGACAACCTGCGGGTTTTATCCTCAATATTGACAAGGGAAGGGTATAACGTTCGTAAAGCCTTGAACTGGCAAATGGCACTGACAGCAACTCAAACAGTATTGCCGGATCTGATTTTGCTCGATATTATGATGCCAGAAGTAGATGGCTATGAAATTTGTCAGGCATTTAAAGCTTGGGAGCTAACAGCCGATATTCCGGTAATTTTTATTAGCGCTTTAGATGATGTTTTTGACAAAGTTAAAGCCTTTAAGGTAGGTGGTGTAGACTACATCACTAAACCTTTTGAGTTTCAAGAAGTTTTAGTGCGCGTGAAAAATCAACTGGCATTGAGGTCAGCGCGATTAGAAATATTGAAACTAAATGTAGAATTGGAACATCGGGTAACACAGCGAACTGAGGAGCTAGAAAAAGCTCTCCAAAAACTTCAAAAAGAAATTAATTCCCGTCAAAAACTGCAAAGTAAACTATTAGATATAGCGCTGCATGATTCGCTGACTGGATTACCAAACCGAGTGCTGTTTATGAGAAGACTAGATAATGCTCTCAATCGAGCTAAACAAGAATCTAGTTATCAGTTCGCAGTACTTTTTTTAGACTGCGATCGCTTCAAAGTTGTCAATGATTCTCTTGGTCATTTGGTAGGAGATGAATTGCTGATTTCTATCGCTCGTCGCCTGCAAGCGTGTCTCATACCTATTGATACTCTAGCTCGATTGGGTGGTGATGAATTTGGAATTCTCTTAGAAAATATTACGGATATCAATATAGCAATCCAAGTTGCCGATAGGATTCTAAAACAGCTATCACTTGCTTTTAAACTATCAAGATATGAAGTCTTTATGAATGCTAGTATTGGCATTAGTTGGGGCAATAAAGATTACGATCGTCCAGAGTATTTGCTGCGGGATGCTGATACGGCAATGTATCGGGCTAAGGCTCAAGGAAGAGCCAAATATCATGTTTTTAATCCAGCGATGCATCAGGAAGCTATTCAGCTTTTAGAGTTAGAAAATGACCTACGAAGGGCTGTTGAAAGGCAAGAATTCCTCGTTTATTATCAGCCAATTGTTTCTCTAATTACAGGTAGAATTTCTGGATTTGAAGCCTTGGTGCGCTGGCAACATCCAATTCGTGGTCTAGTTCCTCCTACAGAATTTATTCCTGTAGCAGAAGAAACAGGTTTGATTAATGCCATCAATACTTGGGTATTACAGTCAGCTTGTAATCAACTAAGCATCTGGCAACATCAGCCAATGACACCAGAACCTCTAACTATTAGTGTCAATTTGAGTGCTAGGTTATTTTTACAACCCAATTTTGTAGAACAAATTGATAGAATTATTTATGAAACTAAAATAAATCCTACATATTTAGAATTAGAAATAACAGAAAGTGTAATTATGGAAAATACTAATGCAATTAAGATAATTTTTCAACAACTAAAACAGCGAAATATAAAGTTAATTATGGATGACTTTGGTACAGGATATTCCTCTTTAAGTTACCTGCACAGCTTTCCATTAAATGCCCTCAAAATTGATAAATCTTTCGTCAAACGTATGCAGGATAATAAAGAAAATATGGGGTTAGTACCAGCAATGATTGGCATTGCCAATTCAATGGGTATGAGTGCGATCGCTGAAGGTGTCGAAACAGAAGAACAGTTAGACCAGTTGAGAAGTCTAAATTGTAATTTTGCTCAAGGATTTCTGTTTTCTGAACCCATAGAACAACAATTGGTTGTTAAGTTGCTTGCCGCATCACCTCAATGGTAGCTATCCACTAAGTATTTGGAAAAATTTTAATTGTTGGCGTTCGGCTAGATTATCTGTGTCGGCTATCTAGATAAGTTGCCATAAGCAGGCTATCAGATTTGTCAAGCTCATAATTGGCCAATAGCTTTGGTAGTTTATAAAACTCTCTAGCCACTGGGGGAGTTAAACTATAAATATAAGTATTTTGGTGAAATAGAGCAAAAAAATCAGGGTAATTTTAAATAAGCATTTACTATCCTCAATCATTACAAGCATAGCTTTTAATACATAATGCATTTCAATCAAACTAACCATCATAAAAAAAATATTTTGGTGGTCGATGATACCCCAGATAATTTGAGGCTTTTATCGGCAATGTTGACTGCACAAGGTTTTGAAGTTCGCAAAGCTTTAAACGGTAAAATGGCACTAACTGCATGTCAAATGGTTTTGCCGGATGTGATTTTGCTGGATATCAACATGCCAGGGATGGATGGCTATGAAGTTTGTCAACAACTGAAGGCTGACGATAAAACTTGTGAAGTCCCAGTAATTTTTATCAGCGCCCTGGATGATGTTGTGGATAAAGTAAAAGCTTTTGATGTTGGTGGTGTAGATTATATTGCCAAACCTTTTCATGGGGCAGAGGTTGTGTTGCGAATTGAAAATCAGATTAATTTACGTTTGCTCCAAGTTAGACTGCAAGAAAAAAACTTTTTATTACAAGAGGCTCTTGATAACTTAAAATCTGCTCAAGTTCAACAGATTCAGAACGAAAAGATGGTGGCGCTGGGGCAGCTAGTGGCTGGGCTGGCTCATGAAATTAACAATCCCATCAGTTTTATTTATGGTAATCTCCAATATGCTGGTCAATATGTGCAAGACCTAGTAAATCTAATTGAAGTTTATCAACAAGAATATCCTAAACCCACGCCAAAAATTCAGCAAATATCCCAAGATGTAGACCTGAATTTTGTGATTAACGATCTACAAAACCTCATAGGTGCAATGTATAGAGGCTCCGATCGCATTCGGGAAATTGTCGTGGCGCTACAACACTTTTCTCGGCATGATGAAGCAGAGATGAAGCGGGTAAATATCCATGAAGACATCGAAAACACTTTGGTGATGTTACAACATCGACTCAGAGAAGCAGCAGACCGTCCCGCAATTATTTTAGTGAAAGATTATGGTAACTTGCCCCTAGTTACTTGCTATGCGAGTGAACTAAACCAAGTATTTATGCATTTATTGAATAATGCTATTGATGCAATAGAAGAGGGAATGGAGAAGATGGGGCCCCTGGGAATAAGGGGTAATGGGGAGTGGGGAGCGGGGAATCAATCTTTTAATCGTTATTCTCAAATGCCACTTGATGGGAGTCGCTCTAATTGGGGAGACACACCGGTTCCTGCACTCGGAGAAACCTCAAACCCGCAGTGGCTCTTCCCTACCCCCCAAATTAGGATTCACACAGAGGTGACAGACTTAAATACGATCAAAATTGCGATCGCAGATAATGGCCCTGGTATAGAAGAGTCGTTGCGATCGCGTTTATTTGACCCATTTTTTACCACAAAACCTGTGGGCAAAGGTAGTGGGCTAGGATTATCTATTAGCTATCAGATTATCGTCCAAAAACACCGAGGAAATATTACCTGCACTTCTTCTGTTGGGCAAGGAGCAGAGTTTGCGATCGAAATTCCCATTGAGCAACCTGAGCGTTAGCCAACAGTAAGCTCGGTTAATGAAGAGGATAACCCGAATTTCTCACTCATAGGGTGGGGAGTGTGGGAGGGGTGGGGAGTGTGGGAGGTGTGGGGAGTGTGGGGAGTGTGGGGAGTGTGGGAGGTGTGGGAAGGGTGGGGAGTGTGGGAGGTGTGGGAGGTGTGGGAGGTGTGGGAAGGGTGGGAAGGGTGGGAATTTAGTCAAGTAACCAATCATCTGGATGGGTAATCATCTTGACTAACCCGCTAAGGACTTGATTGTAAGGAGCGTAGAGTTCTCTTCCTTGTTCGACCGTAAGATATTGACATTTCACAGCAAACTTTAACCAAACTTGAGTTTCTGCTGCTTCCGCCTCACAATCATTCAGTTTAGCGACAAAAGCGGCTTTATATCGCCGTTTTCTCCAAGCCTCTGCCATATTTGCACAGACAGAGCGAGATAGCGAAGCGGTAGCGAGTCTTCGAGCGTCGGAGCGACGAATTTGGTCAGTTAATGAATATTTTTCTTCAACTGGGAACTTTTTAGAATATTCAAAAATTTGCATTGCTGTTTCAAATGCTAATTGATAAATGGCTAAATCCTCATGAGTTCTAAAATACTTCTTCCCTTTTTCTTCCATCTTCTTTAATTTCGACCATTCCATTCTTCATCTTCCCACCCTTCCCACACCTCCCACACCTCCCACCCTCCCCGCGCCCTGCCTCTTTAGTCACAGGCTTAAGGGCAGTTGAACTGTGAACCTTGCCCAGCCCTGAGAACTACTAACTTCAATTTTGCCTTGGAGATATTCTACTAACTTCTTCACTAATGCTAAACCTAAGCCTGTGCCGCCATGTTGCCAGCGATCGCTCTGAGGAATTCGGTAAAATGGCTCAAAGATGCGAGATTGTTCGGTTGTAGGGATTATTACCCCAGAATTACTAATTGTAATTTGAAAGTAGGGGACTTGAAGGTTATCTAATAGATCAGATTCTGCATCCTCATTTATGAGACTTTTTGTGGTGTCGATTATCCGAACATCCATTGTAATCTGTCCTTCAGGCGGAGTATATTTACAAGCATTGTTGAGTAACTCTGAGACAATTTCGGTCAGGCTAGCCAAGTCTGAAAGTAAAGGTGGTAAATTTGGCAAAATACTAACTTCCAAAGTCTGCTCTTTAGCTTTAGCCCTTTCTTCAAAATACTCGGCGACGTGAGGTAGCCAGTGTTCAAGTTGAATTGAAGTTAATTCCAATGGATAGACATCTGCATCAATCATTCGAATATGCAGCAAATTATCTACTAGATTCAGTTCTTGTTCGCACTGCTCACGCAGGATAGTTAAGTAGCGGGCTACAGATTCCGATGGAGAAAGTGTGCTTGAATTTAAGCTATCCTGCCGCTCAAGAATATTTTCTAGAGCGGAGATTGCCATTTTGATGTTTGACAAGGGCGTTCGCATTTCATGAGAAGTGGTTGCGAGAAAATCCTCTTTCAACTTGTTCAGGCGTTGGAGTTCTGCCACTTGAATTTCTAGTTGTTGGGCACGTTCAGTTGCGAGATTGCGTTCTTCGGTGAGCCGTCGTTGTGTGTCATCTCGAAAAACTAATACTGCTCCTGTAATCATGCCACTGTTGTCTCTGAGGGGAGTAGCACTATCAGCGACTGGTATAGTTGTCCCGTCTCTAGTAATTAGTAAAATTTGACTGCCTAGATAGATAGTAGTTTCTTGTTGGAGAGCAGCGAGAATTGGATTTTGGGCAGGGATCTGAGTTTGTTCGTCAACGAGTCGGAACACCTCTGTTAACATCCGTCCCTTGGCTTCATCCCATCGCCAGCCTGTTAATGCTTCACCTGCCTGATTTAGGTACTTTACACGCAACTCAGGATCAACCACAATCACACCGTCGCCCATTCCCCTAAGGACAGAACTCAAAAATTGCTCGCGATCATAGCGATTGAGTGCTGTTTGAATGGCAACGTAAAGTTCTTGTTCCTTGATGGGTTTGAGAATATACCCAAAGGGTGATGTCAGTGTTGCCCGCTCCACGGTACTTTTATCCGAGTGACCTGTAAGATATATAACAGGAATTTGCAAATTACGCCAAATTTGCTCAGATGCCTGAATCCCGTCCATTTCGCCGCGTAACCTGATATCCATTAAAATCAAGTTTGGGCGTGACCCAGTTGCTTTTTCAATTGCCTCTTCTGCTGAATCGGCGATACCTAAAACAGTATATCCCAGAGACTCTAAACTTTCTTGTAAGTTGATGGCAAGAATATATTCATCTTCAACAACAAGGATTCGAACTGTCTCCTTTTTATATGTGTTTGATGGGATGCCAATCATTTTTATATCCGGCTGTTTGTAAAAGTAATTTTGAACTGTGTTCCCTGATGAGATTCAATTTCGAGTTTTCCTCTTAACTGTTTGACTAAGCCCTGAACAAGGTTTATGCCCAGTGTTTTAGCTTTCTTACTATCAAAATTTTCAGGTAAACCAATGCCATTATCTCGAATAATGAGTGTCAAAATAGACTCGGATTCTTGAGAAAACTTAACCTCAATTTCACCCCTAATATTACCGACAAAGGCATATTTCAAAGCATTAGAAACCAGTTCGTTGATAATCAAGCCACAAGGAATGGCCGTTTCGATATCAAGGCTAGCATCATCAACTTGAATCTTCAGGTGAATCTGGCTGGAATTGACGTTATAAGAATCAAATAAATGAGTTGTTAAATCTGGGATGTATTGAGCAAAATCAATATCAGCGAGGTCTTCAGATCGGTATAGTTTTTCATGAACTAGGGCAATGGAGGCAATGCGGTTTTGGCTATCGCGCAAAACAGATGTCACGACAGGATCTTGTGTCCGTCTGCACTGCATTTGCAGCAAACTGCTGACAATTCCTAAATTGTTTTTCACCCGATGGTGAATTTCTTTAAGTAATACTTCTTTTTCTTTAAGAGAGGCTTTGATTTTTTCCTCTGCTTGCTTATGCTCGGTGATATCTTGTTGGACAGCTACAAGGACGTTTCCATACTCAAGATGCCCAAAAATGCAAGCGTTTGCCCTACACCAGAAAGGAGTGCCATCTTTCTTAATATTATGAACTTCATAAGTAGCTTCACCGTTTTGAATAATAGCAGTGCTAATTGCCTGATTAACTTCTTCAGGTGTAGTATGTTCGTCCCCGTAGTTGACAATCGACACATGCTGACCGATTAATTCACCAGGTTCATAGCCAAACATTTGCTCAAATTTAGGATTGGTGTAGACAAATATGCCATCTGTGGCACGAACTAGGCAAATTCCCTCTGCCATGTTACGGGTAATTACTGCTTGCAGTTCTAACATTTGTTCAGCGCGTTTGCGATCGCTGATTTCAACTACAACAATGCCCACACTAATGGGTTGATCAGCTTCAGACTGAATCGGAAAATAGGAAGCTAGCCAAGTTCTGATAACACCTGGGAGTTTTGGGGTTTCTCCAGTGATTTCCAAATCCAAAATCGGTTCACCCGTTGTCGAAACATATTGCAACACCTGCTCCAGCTTTGGTGTCAAATCGGGGACAATCTCCCGCAGTGTTTTGCCAATATGCGCTGCTGCGGAAATGCCATTAATTTCTGCCAATGCTTCATTAACAAATGAAAAACGCAGTTCTCGATCAAGAATGCTTACACCAACAGGTGCGCTATTGATGAAGGCATCCAATAACTTTTGCTTGTGAGCCAGTTCTCGCTCCAAAACCTTGTGATCGCTGATATCAATGATCACACCTAACATCCGTACAGGGTCGCCTGCTTCGTTGTAAACGCCGCGCCCTTTCCCCGTGAGCCAGTGAACTTTGCCATCGGGGTAAATCACTCGATATTCACCTTTAAAATTAATATGTTCTGCCAACGCATTTAATACAGCCTGTTCAATTCGCTCAACATCCTCTGGATGAACACAATCGCGCCATAGTTGATAGGCTGCTGACGTTTCTGGCTTTAAACCTAACAAACGAAAATGGTTGTCATTCCAGAGAACTTCCCCTGTTTCAACATTCCAATCCCAAAGACCGATGTGGTTAAATTCTAAGGTTAGCCTTAGTTGTTCTTCACTTCTAGCTAAGGCTGCTTCGGTTTGTTGGCGTAAGCGAAGCTCATCGTAGACATCGCTGATATCTCGATGAGTACCAGTTATCCGCAAAGGATTACCCTCTCCATCTCGGATGACAACCTTACCGTAGTTGGCAATCCATTTCCATTCGCCAGACTTAGTTCTGAGTCTATAGTCAAATTTGTATGGTACCGAACTATCCTTGAGGTGGGCTGCCAAGATTTCTTCAACCCAAGGTAAATCATCTGGATGAACTAATTGCTCCCAAGTACTCCAATCCTGTGGAACTTCATCAAAGCTGTATCCGAGCATTTCTAAATAGCGGCGGCTGTAATACACTTCTCCAGTGATAATATTCCAGTCCCACAAACCATCCCCAGAAGCTTCAAGTGCTAATTGTAGTCGTTCCTCACTTTGGCGCAAGGTTTCTTCCGCTTTTTGGCGATCGCGTAGCGCAATTTCTCGTTCGGTGACATCTTGGGCAGTACCATAAAGGCGAATCACCTCTCCATCGGCGTTGAATTCTGCATATCCAATGCCCTCAAAATAGCGATTAGAGCCATTCTGGGGAACACGGAGAATTTGTTTGTAGGACTCACCAGTGGCGATCGCCCGCTCAACTGCTTGGTGCAATTTCTCCCGATCTTCAGGGTGATACAATTGCAGATTTTCTTCATAGCTTGGTTCAAGAAGTGCGAATTCTCGATTGAAGAGATCAAAAAGCCCCTTTGACCAGGTAATTTTGCCACTGGCAAGTTCAAACTCCCAATTACCAAGGCGAGCAACTCGCTGTGATTCTTCTAGCAGGGCTTGACTTTTGCGTAAGGTTTCTTCACTGTTTTTGAGGTCGGTGACATCCACCACTAGTCCATCCCAAGCCACACGCCCATCCTGCAACTGGCGTGGTGTAGAACGAAAATGGAACCATTTGAGTTGACCACTAGGCGTTCGGATTCGTAATTGAATATCAAAGACAGACAGATTTAGCCGGGACTCTTCAACGGCTTCCTGTAGACGGGGAATATCCTCTGGGATAAACTGCCGATAAAGCAGAGATGAATCTCTGAGTGCATCTTCTACTTTGACTTCCGTCAATTTTTCAATCCCCCCACTCAGATAGGAAAAGCGATCGCTCCCATCCAGTTCGCGGATCACCCGATAAACTGCACCATTGGGCAGATTATCTCCAATCAAGTGCAACATCACTTTACGCTCATGCAAAACGAGTTCGGTTTGTTTGCGTTCAGTGATATCTCGCCCTTCTGGAATCAACAAAACGACTTTACCTGTCTCGTCTTGAAGCGGACGCAGTGAAAAATCGATTGTTGCTACTCGCTCATTTGCACCGAGAACATCAACTTCATAGCGGATAAACTTTCCCTTTGCAGCATGAGCGATCGCTTGTTTTAATTCTTCTTGAGTTTGTGGTGAAATTGTCCACCAGTGTGCTTCCCAAAAAGGGCGATCGATCACATCTTCCAACTGAAGTCCGCCAAAACTAAGTGCAGTCTGGTTAGCCTCCAGTAAAATACCAGATGGCGTTAGCAGTCCTGTGAATTGGAAAGTGTTGTTAAAGATAGCGCGGAATCGGCGATCGCTTTCTTGCAATTTGGTAGTGCGTTCGTGTACTTTGGCTTCTAACTCGGTGTTGAGGGTTTGGAGGTTACGGTAAAGTTGGGCTTGTTGGATGGCGATCGCTAATTGTACAGTCAGTTGGTTGAGCAATTCCACCTCAAATGCCTGCCATTGCCGGGGAGCAGAACATTGATGCACAATAAATAGCCCCCAGAGTTCAACTGCTGAAGTCTCAATGTTTTCTACCAGAATGGGGACAACTAAATTCGCCTTTACCTGAAACTGTTCTAATAATTGCAGATGGCACTCACTTAAACCCGCTTCGTAGATGTTCGTAGTTGTCCAAATTTTTCCTTGGCGATATTTTTCCCCCTGGCTTTCTTGAAAACAGGTATCTTCAATCTCTAGTCCCAAGCTTGATTGCCATTCAGGTAAAACTGACTCTGATACGATACAACCCTGCATAAGGGTAGTGAATTGATACACCACTACCCGATCGGCACACAATAACTGGCGGACTTGTTGAACACTAGTAGTAAGAATGTCTTGAAGCTGCAAAGATTTGCGGATATGCAGAGCGATCGCTCCTACTAGGCGTTGTTGTTCCTGCTGCTGTTCTAGCTGCTGCATTAGCTGCTTGTGCTTGATCGCCCCATGAATCGTTCGGCAGAAATTTTCTCGGGTCAGTTTTCCCTTAACTAGATAATCATGGGCTCCACTCTTGAGAGCTTGGACTGCGATCGTTTCATTTCCCTGTCCAGTGACCATAATTACTGAAATTTGACTGCTGGAAGTTTGTCTCTGTAGCTTGGTAAGAAATTCCAGCCCGTCTAAATCTGGTAATAAATAGTCCAACAAAATCACATCCGGTATTTTCCCTTGGCAAGCTTGTAGCGCCTTATTTCCAGACTCAAATTCGTAAATATTATAAGTGTAGCGATCGTCCCGCTCTAGGAAGCGTTGATACAAAGCTCTGTCTTCAGCAGAGTCTTCTACAAAAAATACAGTTATTGCATTGACTGTCATGTATCTCAGCTCCTCAGAAAGCTGCGGCAGTAGGAGAGAAGAATGAATAATCAATAATAGCCAATACCCAATGCCCCATTCCCAATCTCTAATTTTGGAAATCCGGATTTTTTCTTGATTACAGACTACTATTTTTAGTCGCATAAACGCATAATAGAATAGTGACTGATCTGTTCGTACCTTTACAATCTCTCAAACAAGGTGACTGGTTCAAGCTCATCTGCGGAGCTAGCTTCCAGCATTTGCCGGCAGTCAGAAATTTAACGTTAGCCTATACTTTGGCGGGCGCTGACTGCATAGATGTTGCAGCTGATCCAGCAGTGATTGCAGCAGCGCAAGCAGGGCTACAAGTAGCTAAAACTCTAGCTCAAGATGCCCAACAGCGAGGCTTTGACTACAAAGGCAACTTACCCTTTTTAATGGTCAGCCTAAACGATGGAGAAGACCCCCATTTTCGCAAAGCAGAATTTAATCCTACTGAGTGTCCTAGAGACTGCCCTAGACCATGTGAACGGATTTGTCCGGCACAAGCAATCGTATTTGACAATATCAAAGAAGATTTTTCAGGAGTAGTATCCGAAAAATGTTATGGCTGCGGTCGTTGCATCCCAATTTGTCCTTATGGTATAATTTATACAGCTTCATACGTGACAACGCCAGGAGCGATCGCGCCATTAGTAATGTCAACAGGAGTAGATGCCGTAGAAATCCATACACAAGTAGGGCGGTTGGCAGAATTTCAGCGATTATGGCAGGCAATTTCACCGTGGGCCGATCAATTAAAGCTACTAGCCATCAGTTGTCCCGATGGCGAGGGGATGACTGATTACCTAAGAGCAGTGTATGACCTGATTGCCCCACTCAAAAGTGCTTTAATTTGGCAAACCGACGGTCGTTCAATGAGTGGCGATATTGGCGATGGTACGACAATAGCCGCAGTGAAATTAGGGCAGAAAGTTTTGGCAGCGAAATTACCGGGATATGTGCAGTTAGCAGGCGGCACAAATAGCTATACCGTTGCTAAGTTAAAGGCAATGGGACTGCTGAAGAGAGAGGGACAAGGAGGACAAGAGGGAATTTACCCCTTGTCCCCCCCCTCCTCTATTTCCGGGGTCGCCTACGGTAGCTACGCCCGTGTACTGCTGTCACCAATTCTCGAAAAGTTAGAGAATAAGGAGGTAAGTAACACCAATATGAAGGCGACTGTTTGCCTAGAAGAAGATGAAGTATTACTTTGGCAAGCTGTAGAACTTGCCCATTCTCTCGTTTCCCAAATCAAGTCATCTCAGAGAAGGGAGAGTGAGCATTAATTAAGCATAATTACTAGGTACCAGAAGATACTGTAACTTATGTTTAATTTATGTTTGTATAGTCAAGGTAGGAGGTTTGAGCATTGAACGAGCTATTGAGAACAGTTAAAAGCTGAAAGTATCTGATTTACTGTTGTTTCCGTCACCATAGAAAGCATGACGATTACAGACGATCTCCAAAAGTTATTAGACATTTTGCCCCAAGACCTGCAACAAGTACTAGAGAGTCATCCCAAACGAGATATTTTAGTAGAAGTGGTCTTGGATTTGGGTCGTCGCCCAGAGGCTCGCTTTCCTAATCAAGCTGAGTATCTGAGCGAAATACCCGTTACTCAAGAACAGATAGATGATTGCATTCAACGAGTCGGAATTTTTGGTGGAGATAATCGAGCAGGAATTGAGCAAACTTTGCATCGGATCAGTGCGATCCGCAACCGTACTGGTAAGATTATTGGCTTGACCTGTCGCGTTGGTCGGGCGGTATTCGGAACCATTGGCATGATCCGCGATTTGGTAGAGACTGGTAAATCGATTCTCATGCTCGGTCGTCCAGGTGTAGGCAAAACTACCGCCTTACGGGAAATTGCTCGTGTATTGGCAGACGATCTGCATAAGCGAGTGGTGATTATTGACACCTCCAACGAAATCGCTGGAGATGGTGATGTTGCCCACCCCGCCATTGGTCGCGCTCGGCGGATGCAAGTGGCTCATCCAGAACAACAGCATCAGGTGATGATTGAGGCAGTGGAAAACCACATGCCAGAAGTCATTGTCATTGATGAAATTGGCACGGAACTGGAAGCTTTAGCGGCTCGTACTATTGCTGAACGGGGCGTACAGTTGGTAGGTACTGCCCACGGGAATCAGATCGAAAATCTGATTAAAAACCCTACCCTGGCTGATTTAGTTGGGGGTATCCAAGCTGTGACGCTGGGAGACGACGAAGCCAGACGGCGAGGCTCTCAAAAGACTGTTTTGGAGCGGAAAGCCCCTCCTACCTTTGAAATTGCTGTGGAAATGTTGGAACGCCAACGCTGGGTAGTACACGAAAGCGTTGCTGACACAGTAGATAATCTGCTGCGAGGTCGTCAGGCTACCCCACAAACGAGAACCGTTGATGACCACGGCAAAGTTGCGGTGACAAGGCAGTTAGCTGTTGTCAACGGTCGCGGTGGACAGTTAGGGACAGTGGAAGAATCTTTCCCACCGGCGCGACCATCTAATGGCTGGCGTTCTTCGGGACAAATGGTTGCACTGCCACAATTGCCTGTAGAACGGGTGACTGGACGTAGTGAGTTTGATCGATTGCTGGATGAATCCTTCAATTATTCAGAGAGCATTGATTTAGATGCTGCTACCAGACAGCCGGGGCCAAATGGTGAAGATTTGCCACTGCACGTTTACCCTTATGGCGTTAGCCGCCATCAACTAGAACAGGTAATTAGCGTGCTAACTTTACCCGTGGTATTGACAAAAGATATAGATAGTGCTGATGCAATTTTAGCACTGCGATCGCACGTCAAGAACCACGCCAAATTACGCCAAATGGCCAAAGCCCGTCATGTACCCATCCACATGATTAAGTCCAGCACTATTCCGCAAATTACCCGTGGCTTGCGGCGGTTGCTGAACATGGACGACCCAGAAATGACCGATGACCTCGAACTGCAACTGTTTTTGCACAGTGGTAGCGATGATGAGATGGATGCCTTGGAAGAAGCTAGACTTGCTGTTGAGCAAATTGTGATTCCGAAAGGACAGCCAGTTGAATTATTACCGCGTTCTCCCCAAGTCCGCAAAATGCAACATGAGTTGGTAGAACATTATCGCCTCAAGTCGCATAGTTTTGGCGAAGAACCAAATAGAAGATTGCGGATTTATCCAGCGTAACTTCTACCCCAACCCCTCTTTGCAGTGCAAAGAGGGGTAAAGGAACGAACCGCATTCGCGTTAGCGTCTCCCCTTGGGAGAAGGACGCAAAGAGCGCATTCGCGCAGCGTCTCGCAGAGAAGGAAAAAGGAAAAGAGAGAAATAAAAATCTGTGTTACCAAGCATTGTTGGCTTGCTTGATGGAATACTAGGAGACACTTGATGTCCTATAGAGAGTTTTCTTTAAGAAAAGTAAAACAAGACTTTAACCTCACCTTAGTAGAAGGTGGGCGATTTTTACCTTCTATAGAACCAATTTCACCTAGTCCCCTATTAGCTGAATTTTTAGCAGAAAGTATCCAGTTAGCAATTGCAATGGGTTCTGAGAAAGCTAGATCAGAATTGATTATCAGCCCAATATTGTTTGAAGTCAGAAAAATTCTCAACAGACAAATCAGTTTTTTTTCGGGAGAAGAATTTAACGTTGAACCAGAAGTGGGACTAGCGGGATTTTGCGACTTTCTGATTAGCGTTTCGCCAGAACAGTTATTTATTGAAGCCCCAGCAGTGGTAATTGTAGAAGCTAAAAAGGAAAATCTTAAAGGTGGTTTGGGACAGTGTATCGCAGAAATGATCGCCGCCCAAAGGTTTAATGCCAAATACGAAAAACCTATTGCTACTATCTACGGTAGTGTTACTAGTGGCAATCTGTGGACATTCCTCAAACTGGAAGACAGCACAGTTACTATTGATTTAACTGAATACTTAATTCCCCCAGTAGAGCAAATTTTAGGTATTTTGGTGTGGATGATTAGATCGCAATCAACTTGAAGCAGGATTTCGCTTTTGGAAGAAAGCTTATCTGAACCGTATTGCTACATAATTTACATATTTAGCAATGCCAAAAAACCCGGTCATGAAGACCAGGTTTTTGTGGGGCCATATTTCCCCAAGGCTAGTTATAGAAGTTATTTATAAATCAGTGTTCTGCTAATTACTACCAAACTTAGATTATCAATTTCGGAAAATTATCGCTCAATTCTCAAAATTTTCTCTCACTCACCTGTGCGATGCCTGGGTTGGGCTAGACCTACGCTCATGTCTGCTATTAGCTTGATATCAGTGCGTAGGGGCATTGCTCTCTACTGATTGAAATTTAGATCACAACGTCTGTCTGAGAATTTTGCTATTATTTGCTACTTTAAAATATATGCAAATAATTGAAATTTCTCCATTCCAAGCATTTCGCCGGAGTGTAACGACGGTGATGCAAGTAGTTCCAAAGGAGCTACGCTATGTGGCAATTTTGACATTGCTGGGTGGTGCAGGCCCAGCGATCGCTATTTGGCTCAACAAGACGATCATTGATGAAATTACCCGTTTATTGAGTACGGGAACAACGCAGAATTCGATCGCCCTGATACTTGCCCAACCTCTGCTACTCTCCAGTATTGCAGGTTCATTGCTGGTGAATTTGGTAAGTGATGCGATCGCTAACATCAATAGCTTTGTATATACTTCCCTGCGCGTAGGCGTAGCCCAACCCAGGCATCGCTCGTGCTTTGTTGCGACTGTCTCCAGCCGAACTACTAATACTTGATGAACCAACAGCGAACCTTGATCCGAAAACAGAACACGAGATTTACAACATTTTGCGTACTCTAGCAATGGGGAGAATAGCCGTTGTAGTCAGCCATCGCCTCGCCTTAGCAAAACTAGCAGACCGAGTAGTAGTCCTAGAACACGGTCAAATTATCTAGGTAGGCACTCATGACGAACTCATCGCACTAGGCGGACAGTATCACTTAATGTTTACTCGTCAAGCTAGTAGTTACCATTGAAATAATTCGTAATTCGTAATTACTCTGAATAATTTTCATTGTTGTAATCTAAGCTCAATCTGTTCCAGTTCGTTACTCAGATGTGCTAAATTTGCCTCTTCATTAAGCAACTCCTGTTTTAATTGAAACTTCACTGTTATGCTAGTCTCGATAGCACAAGCTATCCGCATATCCTTAATTTTCTGGCTGCGAAGATCCCATTCTCCCTGAAGTCTATCTAGTGTTACTTGTAATCGTTGTCTCTGTCCAGCAGTTAAGACAGTAGAAGTTGGACTGGTTTCAATTGTTGCGGTTTCTCCAGGTAAAAATTTACTTTCACCAGCGTAGTCACTGCGAGAAAAATTATTGCTTAAATCAAGCACCTTATTTAAAAAGTAAATCGCAAAATCAGTATCGGGTTCTTTTTCAATATTAGATTTTATTTCTGCATGAAGTGTTCTTACTGTTTCTGGATAGGCATCAACCTTGCCTTCTTCTTGAAAAAGAAAACAGGCAAGAAAATATTCTTGGAAAATTCTAAATGAAAAAGTTATTTTATCTTTAGATGCACGATATTTCTTCCTAGATAGTTGTGTTTGAGAAATCAGTACAGAATTTAACAATATATCTATAATAGAAGCTGAATCTACATTAAATATTTGTTTTGCTTCTTCTTCTACTACTTCAGTTTTGATAAATTCTTTTAATTCATAACCATACTCTGTTTCTTCAAGCATTTTTTTGGCAATGCTCTCCATCAGGTATAAGATTTTATCAACAGCCTTATCAATGTTAAAATCATCTGAATCTTTATTAACTATAAAAGAACGATATGTCACTTTGATATCTCTTGTGATTTTACGTCTTATCCAATGATAAATCAGAGAAGGTCGAGTTGATAAACGCAAACCTTCATAAATCACATCTTCAATAATAAAGTTTAAAAATAGAGGATTTAGTGGCAACTCTCCATATAATTTTTTATAATCATCGCTTTTAACTAGTTTTTGAAAATCCCTGATTCTTTCACACTGACTTATATTCCATTCTTCATCATCTGCGATAATTTTATTTATGAATTCAAGAATATTATCTTTATACCAATTATGAAGTTCTAAAACTCTTGCTTTTTTCCTCACTCGCGGATTTTTTGAAGTAAAGGCATCATCAAAATCTTTTAAAAAAGCCTCAAAGTGTGATGTCCTTGTAATTAAAATAATCTGACAATGAAAATTTGTGAGTTTATCACTTAGTAGCTTCAGTCCTTTTGCTTTAGGATTAGAATAAAATCGGTTTTCATCTAAACCATCAAATAAAAGTGTGTAAACATCAGAATTTTCAAGCATACTAGATAATGATGCTCCCGCAAGATCATAAATTGTTTCTAAATCTGCTTCTTCAAATTCATCATCTAAAAGCTTCATAGACTTCATAATTTGTTCCAGCAAATTATTTGTACCTGACTGAAGCGACTCAAAATCTAAAATATCACAGCGAACAAAAAAATTTACTTTTTCTTGAGAAGTACTGGCAGAAAGAGCAACTGTAGTTTTTCCAGCCCCAGCCTTACCATGCAACAACGTCCATCTTACAGATTTTGCGGTAGAAGCTAATACTTCATGAATCTTGTGATTATTGTGTTTATTAACCTCTTCAAATTCAGGTATATCGCAGTCTCTAAATAAGAGTTCATGTTCTGCGACTGGAACCGAAGCAATATAATACTTACTCAAAGGAAGCTTTGCTTGTAGATCAGCTTTATATCTTTCTGAATATTCTCTTAGTTTTTTATTTAAAATGGACTTCAGTTTTTTTTCTGCTTCTTGTAAAAAATCTTGACGTTGTAATAATTTAGCTTCCTTGGCTTTATTAAAAAATTTAAGTCGTTGTAATGATTCATTTACTGCTAAAATAAATTCTTCAAATTTTTTACCTGCGAAACCATGCTGTTGATTATGAATCACATAGTAGGTTTCACATTCAATTCCAGAGTTAAAAAATTCATTAATTGAATTGATTACTTGTACGGCTTGTTCTGTTTGCAATATTGGATTTTCAAAAACATGACATTTAACTACAAAGGGTAAAGGTTCATTTTCACTTAATACAATAAAATCTCCACCACGAAAGTTAGCACGCTCAAAAGAAGAATTAAACAAACGTAAAAAAGGAGTTATTTGTTGCTTGAACTCATCAATATTAAGTTGTGAAAGATGAAACGACCAATAACTCCAAGATGCACTTCCTGCCATATTGGTAATTTTACTATTGAATTTGATTTAGTTTGCTGAAAACAAAAGAAAAATCCTCGCTTTGTCCTATCTTTAATCCCTCTCATTAATAAAGAGAGGGACAGCTTTTGCATCACAAGGTATCTTAGGGGCTGCGAGATAAATCTTAGGTACTACCAAAGACTTGTATGTACATCCTAACTTTTAAAAGGGGATCTAAGTTAAGGTCTTCAATGCATAACTCCTATGAACTTAATCCCCCAGAATTAGTTAAAGAAAATTTTGCACAAAAGTCTAAGAACAGAAAGAACTTTCCGCACTGAAGGGTGTGATCACTCTGGTAACTTATATTGATCAACAATACGCTTGGCAAACTCTGGAACGTGCGCTTCTAATTTCTCTGGATGATTTCGCTTTACATATAAATAATTCCGAGTAAAGTGAGAATCAATGGAAAACCGCGCATATTCCAAACCCTTTGGGCCGATTTTTTCGATAACCACACCCATCAGTTTCGCTGCCCACATGGGGAGAGTCACCCCTTTATCGTAAGCGGGAATACTTTGCTGTACAGCTTCCTTGCGGTTGCCTTTAGACGTAACTGGTTGGGTGTCTAACTGGTCTTGCACCAAATCTAGCATTTCCTTACCAGTGTCATTTCTAACTACAATCCATTGCCAGCCGAAGGGTGCGCCCATATAGCCAACAACTAAATCGGCTAGGGAGTTAACGTAATCAAAGCAACTCATACAGGATGGGGCAAAGACATCTTTAAGTTTGTTAGTCTTCAAACCAAAGAAAGGCACTGTTTCTGATGAGCCATCCTCATGTTTGAAGTGAACCCGGAAGTCTTGCATGAATTCGTAATGCACAACTGTTTCTGGCGATCGGCTGGTGGTTTCTAAGAATTTTTGTAGTCCGGCGCGGTTAACATTATCTACGCAGGGTGTACCCAAAACATACAGCTTTTCTAAACCCAGTTGTTTTTCTACGGCTCGTAGCGCCTGGATTTGGCAACCAACACCAATTACTAATAGCCGCTTCATCCCCGATTTTTCTATCTGTTCCAATACGGAAAGGTTAGGGGAAAGCGTTGGTTTATTTACCCGCGCTGCTAGTATTTCTTCTGGAGTCCGGGCGATGATGGGCATGGGTTGAAAGCGGTCTTCTTTGGTATTTTGTACACAGACGACACCTTCAACTAAGCCGCGATTGAGCATTTCAATCGCAATGCTGCTAACAATACCCGTCCATTGTGCGCCTTCGATGGGCTGCTGTTTTCGCGCCGCCATCATGTCTTGGTGGACACCAAAGTATAGCTCATCAGGGTTGTCGAGATGGCGCGATCGCGTGTGCGTTTCTTCTTCAAGTTCGCCTATTTGCTGATTAATAAAAGCGCAGGCTTCCTTGACATAGTGAATATAGTATGTATCGCATAGTCCGCACTCGCTACAAAGTTCTTTAGCAGGGCGGCGGCTGGTAGGTTTTAAGGCTTTGGCTTTTTTGTGAGGAGAAACTGAGGTCATATAAATTTTTTGTTTTATCCAGTAATCGCTTTTATTACAATACCTTTACTGGCTATGAATTCTTTCAACTCTCCTCCTCAAAAAGAAAGCACTCAGAAAGGGAAGAACTGGAGCAAGACTGAGCCAAGGCTTCCCAAAAAGTCAACGAAACTGGGTTTACCAGGGCTTACCTTATCATTTACAGGTGTTTGCAGTTCTTTAATAAAGGCTTGGGCTGTTTGTGTTCCAGGGCCATTGTTTTGGGATGTAAACAATTTTTCAGCAACTTGGGCATCTTGGAATGCACCTTGTCTATCTAGTATTTGGTAACGGGCGACACCACGAGCTAAATAAGCACCAGCATATTCTGGTTTAATAGCGATCGCTTGATTAAAATAACTGATTGCTTGCTGTTGGTTGCCTTTTTGACCTTCCGCTACACCCAAAGCATAAAATTCTTCTGGTGAAGCAATTTGTGATGGTATACCAACTGCACCTTGGAAGTTAGCACCATTCAAGTAAGCACCCTTCATTTCTGCATTTGCTAGATAAGTATTTCTCAAATCAGCACCCGCCAAATTTGCCCCGCTAAATTTAGCTTCGCTCAGGTTAACACCAAATAAACTAGCGCCACTCAAGTTTGCACCCCGTAAATCTGCGCCGCTCAAGTTTGCACGGCTAAGGTTAGCACCTGTGAGATTAGCCCCGCTCAAATTAGCTCCAGATAAGTCAGCCATTACTAAACCTGCATTAGTCAAATCACAGTTTTGACATTGCTTGGTTGCCAATAATTGGCTAATATGTTCAGAATTTGCTGCTTGTAAGCTTGTTGTCAAACTAATCGTGGTTAAAAATGCGGCTACACCTAGAATTCGGTTCTTCATATTCGCGTAATATTTCTTACTCAATATTCAACCTTGACTGAGATGGATTTATACCTCAGCATTATGATATGAGCAATCTTTACAATTTGACCTCTGTAGTTACCTATATCACTTGTAAATTTGGGTAAAAGGGTTATAAGTTAGGTTTAATACACCGTGTTTGCCAGGTATACCTTCTGTTGCGTCTGGTATACGATCGCATTTCTCTATTTTATAAACAAGCGATCGCATTGTAGAAAAATAACCAAGCTATGACTATCAAGCAAAATGATGTACCTTCACAATAGTTAAAAATGAGGTAACAACCCTAAACTCAGTGCAAAACATCTCTTTAAATCAAGCATCTGTGACATCCAAATAGTTAGGATTTCCTTTAAGAAAGTAAATCAGTGGAGCCGTATACAAGTCAAGGGGCAAAAAGAAAGATTTGCTTTTGTATTCCCCGATTTTAAATAAATATGAGACTATAGAAACATTAAAGCAGTCAGAAAAACGTGAGTCAGCAAGACAAAATCTTAGACAAAATTCTCTCTGGGACTTCTGATACAGACATCCCTTTCGCCCAACTGTGGCAACTCTTATATAAACTAGGCTTTGAAGAACGTATTCGTGGCGATCATCGTATTTTTTTCAAAGCCGATGTTGAAGAAATATTGAACCTTCAACATAAAAAAGGCAAAGCCAAAAGCTATCAAATTAAACAAGTTCGGGCAGTGATTATCAAGTATAAGCTAGGAAGTAAAAATGATGTTTCGGTATGAAATTATTCTCTACTGGAGTGAATTAGATCAAGCCTTTATTGCTGAAGTACCAGAATTATCAGGCTGTGCTGCTGACGGTGATACTTATCAAGAAGCCCTGCATAATGTAGAATTAGTTATACAGCAATGGATAGAAACGGCTAAAGATTTAGGGCGTTCAGTTCCTCAACCTAGACCACGTTTGATGTATATTTAATTGATACAAAAACCAAGTCAAACTTAATCCGGTTCAGTTAAGAAAAGTTATAGGTTTGGTTAAGCAAAGCGTAAACCAACAAAGCCCCAGAAATGTTGGATTTCGTTCCTAGCCATTTCAAGGTGGCTGGTAAAACTCTTTTTTTTCTCTCTCTGCGCTCTCTGCGCCTCTGTGGTTAGAAAATTACTTTTAAACCGCAGAGGCACAGAGAACACAGAGTAAAGAGATTAAAGAGGAATTTTTTTACCTACCTTGAAAGGGCTGATTTCGTTCTTCAACCCAACCTACGCAATTTAAGGGTTTTGGCTCTAACTAAATCGTATTGAAGTCGAAATATTTGACACCATCTACCATAATCGTATCTATAGCAATTCTCAATCATTCATGAAAAGTTAGATACCCGACTTCTCAAAAAATTCGGGTATCGTGTAATTGAAAAGGTTAGTTACTACTGGCAACCTTACAAATTACCATGATATGTGATTTGTATTTGTCAGTACTATATTGAATAAGTTGCAGTCCAGAACGTTCTAGTTCTTGCAAAAGCTTAGGCATTTCATGTTTATGATGCCGCCAAATAGTGATTTCTTCACCTTCAGAGATTTTAATATTTTTATCTATCCCCATCCGGCTGAAATTTATAGTGTAATCATGATTAAATTTCATATTAGCAACTATACTATCGGTTTTTAAATCATACTTTCTCACCAATTCGCAATCTTCAGATTCAATCCCAATCTTATTTTTAACCCATCCATATATTTCTTCTACATGATACTTACAGCCACCTCTGACGTTTCCATCCCATTTAGAGTTAGATCCAATTTCATTAGTGAACACAAAGAAATCATTTCTGCCCATGCTCTCTCTAAAGTTTTTGAATACCTTATCCCTATTTTGATGGTTTCCAATAGTAACACCTAAGTGTAAAAATATTTTTGCTGTATTGTCAATTTCAAGATCAGCTTTATTTTGAAATAAAGTTTTTGGTACACAATTATTTTCTATATCAATTGTAGAACTGATAAATTCAACATTGGGAAACCATTTTTTAAAATTATTTTTTGATAAATTCAGTAATTCTTCACTAATATCTAAGGCAACATATTTATTGACCTTATTTAATTTATTAAGTCTTTGAACAAAGTGTTTAACTGGATAAGAGTTTCCTGCACCGACATCTACTATATTGATTTTCTCGCCACTTTTAATATTGTCATTAAAGTATTTAAAGTTATTTTTTAAAAGCTCAATTTCTACATTGGATGTTCGATACCATCTAGGAATGATATATTTTTGATAAAAATCATCCCAAATTTTTGCACCTCTCCCTTTATAAGAATACTTTAATGGGATTTCTCGTCTCATTTCTAAAGCAAAGATGATTCCTAAAATTTCTTCTTCCGAAAAAATAGAGTAGAACTCAGAACTTGGCTTTGCTGTGCGACTGATAGCAGTTGACATCTCTGAGGAAACTTGGGAATTGTCATGAAAATTTTGAGCCATTATTCTTGTTCTTTGCTTTTCTTCGGTATTTGCTTGCCAAAGATGTATCTTCCCATGCCGTTGTCCCCAAATTTGAACTGAAATTTAAACTTTTCATCATAAATAGATTCCATATTCCCCATAGACCAGTTGTTTTTTTACAATCAAAGTGCGAGATAATTTTCCAAAGATAGAGGGGTGAATTCTAGTGGTTCAGCAACCAAAACTCCAGGAAACTTCGTCGATACAGTCAATGCAGCGTGTGCTGAAAAGTTTAAGCACTTACCGATGGACTTCGTTAGGAGCATTGGTCAGCCTGTTACTGTTGACGATCGCAAATGCCGTTACCCCACAACTATTTAGATGGGGAATCGATCAGGGTATTACCCAAAAAAACCTCCAAGTTGTGCTGTACAGCGCCGCCTGGATGGTACTCGCCGCGATCGCTCGTGGTTTATTTAACTTTGGGCAAAGCTATTTAGCAGAAGCAGCCTCTCAGGGTGTAGCTTATGACCTGCGAAACAAGATTTTCAGCAAAATTCAAAATCTCAGTTTCAGCTATCATGACCAGGCGCAGACTTCCCAACTCTTAACCCGTGTCACCAGCGATATTGAGCAAATCCGTACCTTTGTTGGTACTAGCTTAATTCAGGTCATTGGTGGAGTTGTCACACTGGTAACTATTGCAGTAATTTTGCTGGTGATGAACTGGGAACTAGCACTGATTACCCTAACAGCAGTGCCAATATCAGCATGGCTGATGGCAAGATTTGTCGGTCGGAATAATAAACTTTTTCGCCAAGTACAAGAACAATTAAGCGACCTCAATGCCGTATTGCAAGAGAACTTGTTAGGAATACGGGTAGTGAAAGCCTTTGTCCGGGAATCAGCCGAAAGGTCGCGTTACACAACCCTAAATGATGGTCTAGTTAGGGCAAACATGAAGACCATTAGCGCCATCCATAATACTTTCCCCTTTATCTTTTTGCTGAGTAACTTTGTCACACTGGCAGTTTTCGGCTACGGGGGAGCGCAGGTAATTGGGCGTAGATTTTCTATTGGCGAACTGGTGGCGTTTAACTCCTACCTGGCGTTGATTCTCCAACCTATTTTGTTGATTGGATTTGCTGCACCTGCGATCGCTCAATCAGCCGCTTCTGCTGAACGAGTCTATGAAGTTGTCGATGCAGAAGTAGAAATCCGCGATCGCCCCGGTGCTGTTCCATTCGACACCTGCGTTGGTAGAATCACCTTTGAAAATGTTTCCTTTCGCTATCCAGGAGCCACCACTGAAACTCTCAAAGAAGTTTCCTTTGAAACAAAGCCCAAAGAGTTAATCGCCGTTCTCGGAATGACTGGTTCCGGGAAAAGCACAATTATGAACCTGCTTGCCCGTTTTTATGATGTCACAGGGGGAGCAGTTCGCATTGACGGACGAGATGTCAAAGATTTCACACTCAAAAGCTTGCGATCGCGGATTGGCATTGTATTTCAGGAAACCACCCTTTTCTCTGGCACAATCCGCGAAAATATTGCCTACGCTAAACCCGATGCAACCCTAGAGCAAGTGATTGAGGTTGCAAAAACCGCCCAAATGCACGATTTTATTATCAGTTTACCCGATGGTTACGAGACGATTGTGGGTGAACGGGGCGTAGGTTTATCTGGTGGACAAAAACAAAGAATTGCGATCGCTCGAACCTTACTAACCGATTACAGTATTCTGATTTTGGATGATAGTACCTCGGCCGTAGATGCCAAAACTGCTGCCCATATTCAAGCCGAACTAGATGGCTTAATGCGCCAAAAAGCTTGTACAACTTTTGTAGTAGCTCAACGCATTAGTACCGTTAAGAATGCCGATCGGATTTTTCTGATGGATAAAGGTCGATTAGTCGCCCAAGGCACTCACGAAGAATTGATGGAAACCAGCCCCCTCTACGGTGCAATTTTGGAATCTCAGGTAAAGGCGAAAGAAAAAAACGATACAAAACTAAGATAAATAGTATTGCTTGAGATTTTTATAACAACCTACCTTGTAATCCAAAATCGTTCGACTGAGCGAAGTCGTACCCCTTCTAGGAAGCAAGCTACGCGCAGCGTTCCGCAGGAAAGTCCAAAATCCAAAATTTAAAATTGCTATGAGAAGCACTATTCCCGTTGTTGCATCTGAGCAGGCGAGTAAGCAACTTTCTACCCTGCGGCGTTTTTTGCAATACCTGCTACTTTATCGCAAAGAAATTCCCATCGCCCTGACGTTAGTATTTATTGGTGCTGTAACCCAGGCAATTGGGCCATTTTTCCTTGGTTGGTCAATCGATCGCCTAATTGAAAAAGGTAATTTACAGGGACTCCTACTGTTATTAGGTCTACTAGCGCTGAACTACGGACTTGGCGTTTTAGCAATCCGGGGTCAAATTATTCGAGTCGGCTGGATTATGCAGCGATTATTGGCTCAACTGAGGCAAGATATTTTTCTCAAAATCCAAAGTCTGCCCCTCAGCTTTTTCGATCGCAGCGAAGCGGGCGATTTAATGAGCCGTCTACTGAATGATGTCAATACTGTGAATCAGGCATTTGGACTGACGATCGCCCAAATGCTGGGCAACATTTTCAGTTTGGTCGGTATCATCATTGCGATGCTCTCAATTAACCTGCAACTTGGCTTATTGAGCAACCTGGTTGTGCCACTGATGATTTTTACCACAAGTTTGTTTGCACGTTGGGCAAGAGCCAGGTTTCGCGTTACCCGACAGACCATCGGCGAGCTTTCCGCCAAGTTGGAAGAAGATATTGGCAGTGTCAGAGAAGCACAGGCATTTAATCGGGTACAGACAAACATCGCTCAATTTGACGTTCTTAACGCTGCAAATCGTGATGCCAACGTTGAAGCTGTAGCAATTACTTCGGCCTTTTTGCCCTCCATCGATTTTCTCAACACACTCGCAACCGCAGGTGTACTGGCTTATGGTGGCTATCTTGCCGTCACTGGGGCTGTAACAGTGGGCGTGGTGACATCCTTTTTACTTTACGTCCAGCAGTTCTTCCGCCCTATCCAGATTCTCAGTCAGTTTTACACCCAAGCTCAATCTGCCTTCGCCGGATTAGAGCGAATCTTTCTATTACTAGATGAACCGTCAGAACTCAAAGATGCACCCGATGCGACAGAAATGCCGCCCATTCAGGGGGAAGTGAGATTTGAGAATGTCAAGTTTGGCTATAACCCAGATCAATTGGTTCTCAAAGGGGTGAATTTGCACGCCTATCCAGGGCAGATGATTGCATTAGTCGGGCCGACCGGTTCGGGTAAAAGTACAATTATTAACTTGATTTTGCGCTTCTACGATGTATCTGGTGGTGCAGTAAAAATTGATGATATTGATGTGCGTAGTGTTACTCAAGCAAGTCTGCGCCGTCAAATTGGCATCGTTTTACAAGATAATATTCTGTTCACTGGTACTGTCGCCGAAAACATTGCCTTTGGCGCTCCCCATACTACCCAAGCTGACATCGAAGCGGCTGCACAATTGGCAAATGTACATGAGTTCATTACCTCACTACCACAAGGCTATACAACCCAATTGGGTGAACGAGGAGCGCCCCTGAGCCAGGGACAACGACAACTGATCAGTATTGCTCGTGCGGTATTAATTAACCCACGAATTCTGATTCTTGATGAAGCCACCAGCAGCATTGACACGCGCACAGAAGCGCTAGTACAAAGTGCGATCGCTCGTTTGCTGCAAGGTCGTACCAGTTTTGTAATTGCCCACCGCCTCAGCACAGTTACTCAGGCAGATCAGGTATTAGTAATTCAGCAGGGACAAATTGTAGAGCAAGGTACTCACGCCGAACTCATCAATCGGCAAGGTGTATACGCCAACCTCTATGGTCTACAACTGGGTACAGCAGCAGACACAACGGTTCTTCAAAACGAAAAGTAAAATATATGTAGCTCAAATTTACCAATTGTCAGAAAAGGAATGAAGCTACCTAACCTCGATTCAGAAACTATAAATCGCATTATTGAGATGGCATGGGAAGATAGAACATCTTTTGATGCGATTGAGGCTCAGTTTGGACTGCTGGAGAAACAGGTAATTGCCTTAATGAGGCGTGAAATGAAAGAATCTAGTTTTCAGATGTGGCGAAAGCGAGTTACCAAACGCAATACAAAACATTTATCTAAGCGAGAATTTATTGCAGGTCGGTTTAAATCGCACAATCAAAAAACGTAACTAATTGAAAGTAAAATGACGAAAGTTACGCTCTATATTGCAGCTAGTTTTGATGGCTACATTGCTCGCAGCGATGGCGGAATTGATTGGCTATCAATCCTTGACATAGAAGAGGAAGACTACGGTTATGGTGCTTTCTACGAATCCATTGATGCTATTGTTTTGGGCAGCAATACTTATGGAGTGTCAAATAGTTATGAATGTTGATGAGTTATGAGTTAAAGGAATTTTTTAACTCATAACTCTTACTACGATGCCAATAATTGCCGAATCAATCTAGCTACAGCTTTTTGCGTGAAGCGGTTGGCAATTTGTTGACCTAAACGTTGTACATCGGAATTTACCAATAACTGAGAAATTTGAGTCGCAAGTTGCAGTGGGTCAAAGCCTCGTGTTTCTCGGAGAATACCTAATATATGTTTGATATGCTCTAAGGTTTGTTGTTGCTCAACTGTCGCTGCTGGAGTTTCATTAACTGCTGTCAATCCAACTCGTTCCCGTAAGAGAGAGGTGAAGTTATGCAAAACGTTTTTACTTAAAGCATCGAGTCCATTAACAGATTCATCTACTAGCTTGTCAAGGATGAAAGCACCACGTTCTGATGACAGAAATTCTATTCCCTGATTCAGCACTAAATTGAAGTCGTAGTCTTGACTGTTACGTGCATTACGTAACAAGTTCTCTAAACGATTCCAGCGAAATCTGCCATCTTTAAATAGCAAATCTTGCAATGATGCTCTTAATTGCGGTGCTTGGTCTGTTAACAGGCGTTTAGAAACGTAGGGATAAGCTTCGCTGAGGACTTTAAAGGTGGGATCTATAAATATTGCAATCCCTTCGAGAGTAACAAGGGAACGAATAATTAAGGCGTAGTAGGGCGGTACGCGGAAAGGATACTCATACATCAAAGCCGATAGTTCATCGGTGATGCTTTTAATGTTAAGGTCGGCAACGCTGGCTCCTTGGGCATCAGCAAAGACTCTGGCAAAAGCTGGGATAATTGGTGTTAAATCGGTTTCTGGCGATAAGAAGTCTAATTTAACGTAGTCTTTTGCTAATCCTTCAAAGTCACGGTTGACGACGTGGACGATCGCTTCAATTAAACCATAACGCTGTGGTGGCTTAATTTCGCTCATCATTCCGAAGTCGAGATAAGCCAATTTGCCATCTGGTGTTGCTAATAAATTACCAGGGTGGGGATCGGCGTGGAAAAATCCATGTTCTAGCAACTGGCGCAAGGAACACTGGACACCCACTTCAATGAGATAACGAGCATCTATGCCTTGGGCACTAATTTCTTCTGTCTGGGTTAATTTAATACCGTTAATCCATTCCATCGTCAAAACGCGACGATTGGTATATTCCCAGTAAATTTTCGGTACGTATATGTCTTTTATATGACCGTATAATTCGAAAAATCTTTCGGCATTTTCACCCTCGTGAATATAGTCCATCTCTTCAAAGATGCGATCGCCTAATTCATCGAGAATCCCAACTAAATCACTTCTTACCCGTTTGACTGTTTTCTGCACCCAGGCGGCGATATTACGCAAGATATACAAGTCGATGGTGATCCGCTCTCTTAAGTCGGGACGTTGGACTTTTACGGCAACTTCTTCACCAGTTTTTAGCTTACCTTTATATACTTGTCCCAAGGAAGCCGCAGCAATTGGCTGGGCCGAGAGTTCGGCGTAAACCTCTTCTGGAGGTGCGCCTAGTTCTTCTTTGATAAACTGGTAAGCAAGTTCGTTAGGAAAAGGTGGTAATTGGTCTTGTAGCTTAGTTAATTCTTCTAGATATACGGTAGGAACGAGATCCGGTCTAGTGGACAAAGCTTGTCCAATTTTGATATAAGCAGGCCCCAGTTGAGTCAGCAATACTCGAAGCTGAGTAGCTCGGCGGCGGTCATTTTTGACGACAATTCCCCGTTTACTATCCGACCACAACCCAAAAGCAAAGGATAAAGTCGGCCCCAACACGGCGAAAATCCGCCGTAAAACTTGCAGGGGTCTGTTTTGATAATGCTCCGCTATGCTCGCGGGATCGTAAAGCGTCTCAGGTTCGGCTGTTGTCCGGATCTTTTGGGCTGCTAAGAGTCTTGGCGATCGCACAACTAAGCTCGGTGTACCATTTTCTTCTGGCACTATATCTATAACGTCCAGTTCACCTCGGCTATTTGTGCCGTTGCTACTGTCCTCCTGAATCGGTCGGGAACTAGGGGGAAGTGTCTTAACAATCATGAAAAAGGCCACCAGTCAGAACGATCACATTAAGTATTGTAACAATATCTTTACGAATTGGGTATTGGAAATGGGGCATTGAGGATTAGAAATTAACAGGGTTAAACTAATTTTTCTATTACCCATTATCCATTACCCATTACTCAAAGGTTTGCTACACTTAAACGGGCATACTAGTTCAATAGTATTAGGTATTGCTAGTTAGCTGAAAAATCATACTTATTGTCCTGTAAATTAGAAGTATCTGGCATCTGCCCTTATGGAGAATTTGGCTTGATGTTGCTTTGCCTGCGAATTGAAAACTTTGCCTTAATTGACCAACTGGAATTGGAATTTGGCGCGGGACTAAATGTGCTGACAGGTGAAACCGGCGCTGGAAAATCGATTATTTTGGATGCCATTGATGCTGCTTTAGGCGGTAAAGTCTCTAGTCGAGTCATTCGCACAGGGACAAGTCGAGCGATGGTAGAAGCAACTTTTACCTCAAATGCTCCCCTAGCGGCTTGGTTGACTGAACAAGAAATAGATTTGCTTGATGAAAATTCCGTAGTTATTAGCCGAGAAATCACAGCCACTGCTACTAATATCCGCAGTCGATCGCGGGTGAATGGTGTGTTAGTAAATCGGCAGATTATGGGAGGAATGCGCGATCGCTTAGTAGAAATCACAGCCCAAGGTCAAACGGTACAAGTAGGACAATCTGCCCAAGTCCGCGACTGGTTGGATTTATATGGCGGCGACTCTTTAATGCAGCAGCGTCATAAAGTCGCTACGAGTTTTAATACTTACCAACAGGCGCATTTAGCATTAGAAAAACGCCGGACATCAGAACGGGAACGGTTGCAACAACTAGATTTGCTCACTTATCAAGTGCAGGAATTGGGAGCAGCTAATCTTAACGAACCCAATGAATTGGAACAGTTGGGACAAGAACGGGAACGCCTGAATCATGTCGTCGATTTGCAACAGATGAGTTACAAGGTTTATCAGGCTTTGTATCAAAACGATCATGAAACCCCAGCCGCAGGAGATTTACTGGGAGATAGTGAGGCGATATTAAATGACATGGTGGAGTACGATACCCAGCTGCAACACCTTTTGGAATTGGTTAGGGACGCGCAAGCTGCGGTAATGGAAGTGGGAAGACAGATTAATGCTTATGGGGACGGTTTGGAAGCCGATCCACAGCGATTGGAAGAGGTGGAAGAAAGGATTCAAGAATTAAAGCAAATTTGCCGCAAGTATGGGCCGACACTTACCGAAGCGATCGCTTATTACGAACGTATTCAAGGGGAATTAGCCCAGCTTAACGATAGCGAACAATCTATTGAAAAATTAGAACAGCAAGAAAAAGCGTGTTTTGAAAAACTCACCCAAGCAACTAATCAGTTAACTCAATTGCGGAGTAAGGCGGCTGCTAATTTAGAATCGCGTTTGATAGCTGAACTCAAGCCTTTAGCAATGGAAAAGGTGAAGTTTCTGGTTGAGATAGTGCCTGCTTTCCCCACTGTTATGGGAGCAGATAGAATAACCTTTACATTTAGTTCTAACCCTGGAGAACCACTGCAACCTTTAACGGAAGTTGCCTCTGGCGGGGAAATGAGCCGCTTTTTACTAGCGCTGAAAGCGTGTTTTTCTCAGGTTGATGTGGCTGGGACAATGGTTTTTGATGAAATTGATGTCGGGGTTTCGGGAAGAGTCGCCCAAGCGATCGCGGAAAAATTACACCAGCTAAGTCAACGCAATCAGGTATTATGTGTTACCCACCAGCCTTTAGTTGCGGCAATGGCCGATCAGCATTTTCGCGTCGATAAGCAAACTATCAATCAAGGCAAAGGTAAAAAAGCTAACAATGAGAACGCTGAACAGCGTACCGTTGTTAGAGTTACGACCTTGGATAATTTAACCAGTCGCCGGGAAGAATTAGCGCAGTTAGCTGGTGGTAAATCTGCAAGTGATGCGATCGCTTTTGCTGAATCTCTTTTACTACAAGCTGCTAACCACCGTCAAAAAATTAAAAATTAAAGATAAATCACTGGTCTGTCAACTTAGTTTTGAGCGTTAAAGGAACGAACCACAAAGAACGCATTCGCGTAGCGTCTCGTAGAGAAGATAAGGAAAAGGAAAATAAGAGAAATTGAAAACATAAAAACCTTAACCTGTGTAGGTTGGGGAGCCACTGCGTTGGGTGGGTTTTAATACTTTTCGGTTAAACCCAATAATCTCTCTTTTGGTCTGGGGAAAGGTTAAAGGGTAATGGGGAAAGGGAAATTCAAACCCTTTCCCTTTCCCCCTTAACCGAAAAGTATTGGGGTGGGTTTCCCGAAGCTACGCTCTTAGCGTTCCCGCAGGGTAGCAAGTGGTGTTTGAGGAACGTAACCCAAGACAAGCGTTCATTGTTGGGTTTCACTTCCCTACGGAACGCTACGCGAACGTTCAACCTAAGCGTATTGAGATATGACCATCTAGAGGGATTTGTTAACCTAGTATACGGTTCGTTTAAAAAGATGTGTAGGGACAATTTGTCAAGTCTCGTGCATACCAATTTAAATAAGTTTAACCTGCAAATTGCAGTAGAAAAAGTATCTAAATATTTGACATAAGCATCTAAAGATTTTTCATTGTAAAAATAACTTAATTTTTATATATTTTTTCAAGTAACTAGCGTTAATTAAAGGTTTTTTGGAAAGTAAATTTTATGAAACCACTATACAATACATTCCAAAAATATCAAGATTAGCAATTAAAAAAACAAAACAAAAGTTACTAAGAAAGCTTAATTATGCTTCCTTAGTATTTCTTGATTACACAAAATTTATCTACTAATAGGAGGATTGACTCTCATGGCATTTGATGTAAATTCTTTTCCTGCCAACGCCTTGGATAGTCTTTATCGTGGCAACCTCAGCGATCCGTTTGCACCTGGAGGAGCATTCGGCATACCAACTGCTGCTAACTTCGACCTTGCTAAATATGGTATTCCAACTGATAGCAACTTCGACCTTGCTAAGTATGGTATTCCAACTGATGGCAACTTTAATTTGGGTAGCTTTGGTATTCCAAGTGAGGGCGGCTTTAATTTGGGTAATTTTGGTATTCCAACTGATGGCAGCTTTAATTTGGGTAGTTTTGGTATTCCAACTGATGGCAGTATCCCAAATTTTGGTGCTAATGCGGGCGGGGGAGGTTTCCCAATTATTTAGTACCAATTCTATAACTTTTAGGGCGAATTGAAGTCAGATACAATCTCAAAACTTTGAGTTTGTCTACCTTTTAATTACGTAATCTGCAACTTTCGCTAAACAAAAATCCCACTCTATGCAAAAGCTACGAGATTGTAATTCTTATCTCTTGCTGCGGTGGGATAAATATTATCTATGGAAAATAGATAAGTATTTCTATTTATACTCTTGCAAAGCTCCTAACTTGCGAATTCCTGGCCAAATCATTGCCGTAGCAATCACCACCACAATTGTGCCAATTCCACCACCCACGACAGAAATAACTGGGCCAAATAAAGCAGCAGTCAAGCCTGACTCAAAGCCCCCTAATTCATTGGAGGCACTAATAAACACGCTATTAATAGCAGCAACTCGACCACGCAAATGATCGGGTGTTCTGATTTGAACCAATGTATGGCGAATCACAACGCTAATGCTATCCAGTGCGCCACCAAGGATTAGCATCAACATAGACAGCCAAAATGAACGAGAAAGTCCAAAGATAATTGTAACAACTCCAAAGCCAACCACTGACCACAATAATGCCGGGCCTGCTTTGCGTAATGGTGGTAAATACGCCAGGGTAATGGCCATAGTCAAAGCACCGATGGAGTGTGCTGCTTGGAGATATCCCAACTCCACTGGCCCCACGTGTAAAATATCTTTGGCAAAGATGGGTAACAATGCGATCGCACCACCCAACAATACTGCAAACATATCTAATGTAATCGCTGCTAAAATCAACTGATTCTGCCAAACAAATTTAGCGCCAGCAGCAAGCGCTTTGAGTGAGATTGGTTCGGTTGAGCGGATGACTTTTTGCTCTTTGATTGCCAGCGTTAAAATAAAACACAGTAAGGCTGCGATCGCAGCTAACACATACACTCCTGTAGCACTTCCTAATAGCGCAATCCCAAATCCCCCGAAGGCTGGGCCAATGACTGCGGCTAACTGAAAACTACTACTATTCCAAGTTGCTGCATTGGTAAACGCACTGATAGGTATCAACTGCCACATGAGAGCATCACTGGCTGGTTTGAGGAATGCCCTAGCGACACCTGTTAATAACAAGCAAGCGTAAATTAGAAAAATTGCACCTTGAGTATAGGAAAGCACTGCCAAAGCCAGGGAGCAGAGGGCTAGCAACATCACCGAGAATAACATGATGAGTTTGCGATCGCGGCGATCGGCTACATGTCCGACAATCAAGGTGAGAGCAATCATCGGCAAGACTTGCGCTAGTCCCACACCACCTAAAGCGATCGCTGAGTTAGTCCGCTCATAGAGTTCCCAGCCAATCGCTACAGTTTGCATTTGCGACCCCACGAACAGCACCAGCCGTCCAATGGTAAATAGCCGATAGTCTCGAAACTTAAAGGCTGCAAAGGGATCGTGTTCTGCAACCTCAAAGTTATGGGGCTTTGAGTTCTGTTTTTTCGAAGACATTTTTTAGTAGAGTTAAGCCTTCTTCAATGTTGGAAATTTGGTCTTCTGAAAGACCTGTCAGTAAATCGGTAATATGAGCGCGAGTTTGATCTTGGGATTGCTTAAGATGGTGTTTTCCATCTTCAGTTAAATTGAGCAGCACCCGCCGCCGCTCTTGAGGATGGGCAATCCGTTTCACAAAGTCGCGTTGTACTAAGCGTTCTATGGTTGCTGATGCCGTGGCAGAGGTGACACCTAAATGCTCTGCCAGATCAGATAATGAAGCCCCAGGATTGCGGTTAATAAATGCTAGCGATCGCAATTGAGGTATAGATAAAAAAGCGGCACTATGGGCACGCATATCCGCTCGGATAAACCGCATCACTAATGGAACTGTCTCCATTACTCTAGCGGCACATTCTTCGGAAGTTGCACCTTGATTAGGTTTATCCAAGGTCATGGGCTTGTTGTTCTCCTAGTTACATGGCCACCCGTGGATAAAGTTTTCCACCAAGGATGGCCAAAATTATTAATGTGAATAAGAGAATTGTACAATCCAGACCAAAGCCATAGATGCTAGTGCCATTCAACAGCATCGTGCTGCGTAAGCCGTCAACCAGATAAGTCAACGGATTTAAATGAGAAATGAACTTTAACCAACTGGGCATCAAAGAAATCGGATAGATGGCATTGCTCGCAAAAAATAACGGCATGGTTAACAATTGTCCAATACCCGTCATCCTTTCTCGGCTTTTCACCAAACAGCCAATAATTAATGAGAAAATACAAAAAGAACCCGCTCCCAGTATGACTAGCAGCAGTACTTGGAGAATAGCTAGGGGATGAAGATTTAGTTTGACACCTAATAAAAATGCTAATCCGTAAATGAATATTACCTGAGATAAGCACCTCACCCCACACGCCAGGGCTTTGCCCAACACCATCGCCACACGAGGCGTAGGACTAGCTAAAAATTTATGGACAATGCCTAAATCTCGCTCCCAGATTAGCGTCATTCCACCACTAAAAATTGCCACGAACAGAATACTCTGAGCCAAAATGCCAGCAGAAATGAAGTCCAAATAGGGTAAGTTCCCTGTAGGAATCGCGCGAGTTCGGGAGAAAACTTGCCCAAAAATTAGCAGCCATAAAGCTGGTTGCACAGCCCGAACGACTAAATCAGTGGGATCATGGCGGAGTTTACGGATTTCCAATTCAGCGATCGCCAGGGTTTTCGTAACTAGCTCTTTAATTGCAGAGATCAAATTTACTCGGACAGTGGGTGGTGCTTTAACCCAACCGTTGAGCAGTACGTCTGGTTCTTGCTGTGTCACGGTAGTTGACTCCTGATGTTAACTGGTCGCCTGTATAGTGAATAAAGACATCATCCAAAGTTGCATTTGGGTTATCTAAAGAAGCTTTTAAGTCTCTGGGTGTACCTGTGGTAACGACTTCACCTTGTTGCATAATTGCCACTCGGTTACATAAGCTATCCGCTTCTTCTAAAAAGTGGGTTGTTAAAAATATCGTTGTGCCGTAATCAGCACAGAGTTGTAATACAAGCTGCCATACTTGAGTTCGAGCGATGGGATCTAGTCCGACAGTCGGCTCATCAAGAAACAAAATTTGGGGTTGATGTAGAACTGATATGCCAATTTCCAGCTTGCGGATCATCCCACCAGAGTAGTTTCGTACCAAGCGTTTTGCCGCATCTTGCAAACCCATGTATTCTAGAATTTCATAGATGCGGCGATCGCGTCCTTTGGCAGGTATTCCATACAGCTTGGCGAAGATTAAGAGATTTTCGTAACCCGTGAGACTACCATCAGCAGAGAGCGCCTGGGGGACATAGCCGATAGCCCGTCTTACAGGATTGGGTTGACGAGTCACATCATAGCCAGCTAAGGTTGCTTTCCCTGCACTGATAGGCAGCAAGGTTGTCAACATCTTAAGAACTGTACTTTTCCCTGCACCATTGGGGCCAAGTAGTCCAAATACTTCGCCCTGTTCTACAGATATGCTCAGGTTATTAACTGCGGTTAACTTACCAAAACGGCGTGTGAGTCCCTGAGTTTGCAAAATCAACGGTTTTGGTTCGCTAGCAGGTTGCGATCGATTTATTTTTCCCGTCAGTATTGTCACAAGTTTGATGCACTTCTATTAATTAGTAAATCTAACTATTAGCTTCTCAATAGATTTACCAGAAGTCAATAGACTTCTGGCATAAAGTTGAATCAGAGTAAAAAGAAACTCAGTAGAGTGGCGGCGAAGTTATTGATGGGCGAAGTATCACTGACAAATTAACCGCAAACACTTGCTAGGATGGTTAATAGGTGAAAAATTTTCAGAATGCCTACTGCTGCTCAGTTATAAAGTCTATGCCGCATTTAATTTTCATCAACAAGCTGCAAAACCCTCTTGTATAAAGGTTCCGCTACCCAGAATCCTGCTTGGTTAATCAGAGCATCTAACAAAGGTTTCACAGCAGAAATCAGCCTTTGACTTTTAGCTTCAACCAAGATCCCTAAAATCCCTGTGTAACCAAGATTTAGCCTACCTGCAACCAAGCGACCACGACGTTCATCAATCAAAACTTGATCTGCTTTCGTTTCTAGCGCTAGAGCGATCGCTTCAGCTTCACCAATATCCAGTTCATTGCTGAGTGCTTCAACCAATGTTCGATCTTGAACTGGACGAGTTTGAATCCAGATAAAAGTTTGAACTTCAATTGCACCTGCAACTGGAAAGTTGGGATCAGTTAGTTCTCGGTAGACAGCTTCAGGAATTAGGACTGTTCCATAAAGCTGTTGTAGTAAATGAAGATGGTTAATGGCGGCGAGGTTATTAATGGGTGAAGTATCACTGACAATGATCACAGTCTACCCATCGCCCGCAAGTTTTCTATATCTTGGTCAAAATCCTCGACCCCATAATGCACTGAGATTTGACGGCTTGCAAGTAGATGCTGAAATGCTATACGATTCATGCCTGCAAATCGGCTGGCTTGAGCTAGGGTTAACTTTTCTTTTTGAAAGAGCATCACTGCAATTTCCTGCTTCATTTCGCCTTCAGTCATCCGAGTTGCGATTAATATTTCATTAGGAATAACGACGTTCATAATTACAATCCTCTTTATCACTACTATTCTAAGCAGCTTGGGCATCGCCAAGTGATAATCAGGTAAATAAACCGAACCGTATCCTTTTTATAAATCTTGTTCATATCATAATGTAAGGCTTTGTTCTGGTTTGGGAACCCTAAGAATAATATTTGAGTACTTGAATACGGTCTATATGGCAATAAAGGATGTTCTTGCAGATTTCGAGGGAGGTGATTTCCTCACTCCCAGAATTATTCGTGCTGCTCGCAGTTTTAATGGTCAAGGTACTTCACTTTATTACTATATTTATGGTAAAGATTCTGATGGGCTTGTTGCTGGTCTAAAACTAGACTTCTTTAAAGAAGTTCGCTTTACTAACTTTAAGAAACCTCATCCAACAGAGAAATATAAACCTTATTTTGATAAATTCATTTCTGGATGGTCTTGTAGCCATGATGATGTGTTGCAATGTTTTACATCATCGAATTCAATAACAAAAGTGCAATTAGACAAGATGGCTAAACATTGGGAAATTCCTATACAGCGATTTATCAATACCTTGTTACTTGCATATATGTTGTTATGGGATGCTGAAGATGATGGCTGGCTTGATGGATCTGATTGGGACGGCGGGAATTTCGGGGGTTCTTTGCCTCCACCAAAGCGATGAAGCATTAATAAAATTGATTTATATTCTTAAATATCCTCATATTACTAAATAACATTGAGTTGCATATCTACTTTTAGTCTAGATTAAACTCATATCTATCTCAATACGGTTCAGTTAAGGCTAAAACTCTGTTACCAAATTCGTTTTTTTAACGAATCGCCTTCTCTACGAGAGGCCTCCGCCAACGCGCAGCGTCTCGTAGAGAAGGCGCAGAGAACGCAGAGAGAAGAAAGAGATGCTTAACTGAACTGTATTGATATCTATCTGTAAGAAATTGCTCGTTTACCTTTCTTGAATCTAATTGTATGATCAACAAAAAATGGATGCTAATGATAACATCCATTTATCGCTTTTATTTCATTAATTTCATGACTTTGGAAAACATTAAAAACTAATACAATTCTCTCAAAAACTAATTGATATTGAGTGAATTATATCAATCCTGTTCCTATATGAATTCCAAAGCTTTACCTATGGTATTTATAGTCATGGCTTACTATTGGTCAAGCCTAAAACCTAAAACTAGGATGGGAATTTGATTTCCATCAGCAGTGGTCAGATTCCCGGTGATTCTAATATCAGGATTACCTCGCATATCACGAGCAATTCGCCTTCTTGAAAATAATTGTCCTCCAGACAGAAGTTGCTGTTGGTCTGAAGGTATCTCCACAAATAACTCTTGTTGTTTGGCTATAATTGACATAATTACCTCACTTACGTACATAGGTATTCAATACCTATATCATTATTTATAAGGATATTTATTTGAAATTAAATTATCCAAAAGTAATAATTTTGAAACCTATATATACATTTATTTTTTCATCTAAAAGCATTAGGGCACATCTAGCGGTTAGGGGATGGCAAAGTAGAATCTGGAAATAAGTTATCAAAAACGTCCATTCACCCAAGCTAGTCGTAAATATAACAAATGATTAAAACCGGACTCACTCCACCGCATTCCAACACCTTTAAATCTTGGCGTTCATCAACCATTTACAAGCACTTTCAACTCATGCCACTTCCCAACAGCAAATTCTACTCAGTAGAAGATCAACTTGTGCAGGTATCTTTTGTAATATTCATGAAGTGACTCTGCAAGAGTATCGCTCATCGCAGCAAAGTATACTGACCATAAATGCAACTTGGTAACAGCGACATCGATGTCCATTCCTGCTAGAAATGCCATATAATAACGCTGATTGTAGTGAGCAGTGCGATCGCATTAAAAATTATTGAATCATTGAGCGCTTGTTGACAAAATCCTGCTTGGTAATCAGAATATAATTACTAAAAATTACGAATTATAAATTTTCTAAACATCTCTGGTTATCTTCAACATTTTATTTCCACCAGGCTGTAGCTCATATTCAACATTTTCAATATCGATCTTGTAACCCATTGAAGTGTAATGTTTTACTATTTCATCTAAATGTTGAGAATGTTTCCACATTAAAGTTATCAGGGGAAATATTCTGATTTCTTTAGCAATACGTAGCATCTCACCTATAGAATTTAGGTGAAAGTTGTAATCGAGATGGTCTGAATATAAAAACAATAAATGTGAACACAGGGCTATGTCAAACTCTTGATCTTTAAATTCTAATTTTGGAAACTCATCGACTATGTATCTATTGATTTTTTTGCCATTTTCATAATCAGACAAAAATTCTTTAATAACTTTGACTCGATTGCGTCGCAAATCATCTGGAGATTTATGATAGCCCCATACCCAATCTTTCGATGTAGCCTTGACTTGGTTAATGATGTTATCTACCACTTCATTAAATCGTTGCAATATCTCATCACCAGAAAATTGGTATAGTGGGTCAACAGAAACTACACTTTTACCCTGACGTGTCATTTCTGAATTAAAGCTTGCCGGGCCATCCCCAATTCCAATGATTTTTTTATTTAAATCTGCGTCTGTTAAATTGAATATTTTTATATATTCATCCATTGATCTCCCAAAAGGAACTACTTTATCTAGAACCATTGCCATAGAATTTACCTCGCCAAGAGACTGATTAAACAGGATGATAGCAAAATCAAAAAACTTTATGTATTGCTAGACGGCAATCATTTAGAAGCAAGTCAAGTTCTTTTACAACTTTCAACGGATTTCTACCTCTAAACACAGCAGCTAATGCAGCTTCATAAGGATTTCTACCTGTTTTCTTGACAGCAGCGATCGCAGCTTGATTTGATAATCCTCGGACACTAACTAGGGCTTGCTGAAAAAGTGATGAAAAGCCAGAGAAGGATTAATTAGTTACTGAAGCAAGAGTTTGGTATAAGTTTTTATTGTCTATTATTAGCCAGCTATTAATTTTAATAATATTAGGTTGTAAAAAAGGTGTGGTTTTCAAAAATAGACATAAAAAAGCATAAAACAACCGTGACAGTTAAGTAGAAAGATTCATCACTAAAAAAGTAATAGCGATTGCAGTTTGAGAAGTATGATTTAGTTTAGCCATGACTCTACCAAGGCTAAATCTTCTTTTACCCTGCCCAAATTTTCCCTCAATACAATTACGAATTCTCTCGGATTCCAATACTTGTTTCTTTTTTTCTTTACTAATATTGGCAGGAGGTCTTCCTAAAGGAGGACCACTCATGATAATACCTCTTTCTTTACACCAAGCTCGGTTCTCTCGTGTCCGATAAATTTTATCAACATGAACAGATTCTGGATAATAACCCGTGTAATTTTTAAAGGCTTCTACTTGGGCTTTTAAGTCTCCTGATTCATTAAAATTATCCCAACTAATATGGTCTAAAAATACATATCCATTAAAGCAGCTAGCCGACAATTTTGCCCCAAATTCTACGACTTTCCCGGCTTTACCGCGAACAATTGGACGGATATGTGGTTGGCTTAAACTGACAATACGGTCATCAATACTCTGTTTTTTATTTTCATACAACCATAGTTGTTGACGATAGACTTCTGCAACTACAAGCAACATTTTATATTGCCTGTTACTTAAATTTAAGAGAGTTGCCCCTGAACTGATTAGCTGGTCAATATGAGATAAGTTTCTTTTGATATATTGCAGTTGTTTTTTAATCGCTTTTCTCCGTTCTTTTTGAGATGGGCGACGTTTCTTCGCTACTTCTAGGTAGTCTTTTCTCGCTATTTCTCTATAAGTTCTAGGTTTTTTATCTAATTGACCTAGTACCTGTTCATAAAGAAAGTCTATAGTTTTTTCTGTCTGCCTTCTGGCTTGATTTAGTAGCCCTAAATCTGTTGGATAGCTAATACAGCACTTCCGTCTGTTATAAGGTACACTAGATTAAAATATAAATATTTTTAAATGAAGTCATACTCTGTCGATTTTCGAGAAAAAATAGTTGCGGCAC
>NZ_JACJSF010000046.1 GCF_014698035.1 Desmonostoc muscorum FACHB-395 | reverse complement strand
AATTTTACTGTGGGTGCAGGTGGGCGAGGCTCAACCATACTCTCTGTCTGGTGTTTTTGCGATCGCTCCTAATTATACTTTGTCGAGAGTGATAAAAGAGGGTTAATCCCCCCTAGCTAGAATTGATAATAAAAGTAATTTCGCCTCCAAGCCAATCATGAAAGAAGGAAAGACACGGCGTAATTTCTTAATTACCAGCATTGCTGTAACTGGAGGGATTGTGGCAACTAATGCTTTACAGCAAAATAGTACCAACACCGCAACACCGCCAGCAACTATGCCAGAACGGCTACTGGGACGCACGGAAGTAAAACTCCCGATATTCGGGTTAGGAGGAGCAGGACAAACGCCGCTATCCTGGGAAGGAAAAGAGGGTGATGCTACAGCAATTATTCAAAGAGCGCTGGAACTTGGCATCCGCTACTTTGATACAGCCGCTAGTTATGGGCCGAGTGAAGATTATTTAGGTAAAGTGCTACCACCCCATCGCTCAAAGGTGTTTCTAACAAGTAAGACTGATAAAAGAGATCGGGATGGAGCTTGGCGAGAATTAGAGCGATCGCTAAAACGTCTAAATACAGATTATCTCGATTTGTGGCAGTTGCATCACGTTTCTTTTTCTGAAGAACTCGACACCATTTTTAGTCCATCTGGCGCAATTAAAGCTTTAGAAGAAGCCATACAACAAAAACTGGTGCGCTTCGCAGGTATTACCGGACATCACGATCCTCAAGTGATTGCTGAAGGCTTACGCCGCTATCCTTTCCACACTACACTTATACCTGTGAATGCCGCCGACAAACACCACCCACATCCATTTATCCCGGTGGTTCTACCAGTTGCTCAAGAAAAAAATGTCGGTGTGATTGCGATGAAAGTCCCAGCTTATGGTCGACTATTTAAACCAGGTGGATTGACAGGTATGGAGCAAGCTTTAGGTTACACAATGTCTCAGCCTGGAGTACATTGTTGTGTAATTGCGGCAGAAACTATTTCACAATTAGAGAATAATGTCAAGATAGCGCGGGCTTTTGTGCCTCTCAAAAAGGAAGAATTGACTGCGATCGCACTGGCGGCTGCTAATGTCTGGGAAGATAGTACATTTTTCCGTACTTGGACTTAGCCGAACCTTGCACATATTACAAAGTGTATTATTACTCACGCTGATAATATTGTTCCGCTTGCGACATCTTAAACTGTAGTAGCTTCTCGTCTCCCAACTTGTATCGCAACCTCGGCTTAAAAGGCGAAATATTCAAACTACGAATAATTTCACTCGCTACAGCTTTGGCTAGGAGCGGTGGTACAGAGTTACCAACTTGCCGAAATCCGTGCCATTTGGTTACATGAAATCTAAACCAATCGGGGTAAGAATGTAATCTCGCCGCTTCCCTGACTGTAATACAACGAGGCGTAAATGGATGAATCGGTCTAGGAGATGTGAAAGAACCCCTATACTTATCTGTTCCGGCTCTTAAAGTATTGCAGACACCACCAGGATGTAGCTTATGAAAACGACTAATTTTTTCTCTTTCACCTTGTTCAGTTTCCTGAAAACGTTGAACAGTTTCCGCAGAATGTTTTGTTCTTATACTTGAAGAAAGGATTCGCAAATCATATTCACGTTTATAAGAATAATCATTTTTTAGGCATTTAAGACCACGAAGTACACGAGCATAGTTACTAGGCTTTTCGTATTCTCCAACAACCCAATCTCTTGTTACTAACTCAGGATATTTTTCTATTTCAGGTAAATCCTTAATCGCATCCCAGACTGTAGGACTCAAGGGGATATCAGATATTTTTTTAGAAGTTAAATTATTTGGTAATGCTGGTTTTGTAATCGGCTGAGGATATTTCGGTAATTCTACATCCTCCCTTGCACCTATGAGAAATAATCTTTCACGTGACTGTGGTACTCCGTAATTTGCAGCATTGAGAATTTGGTAATTTTCTTCTACTTTATAACCGTAAATTTTAAACTCACTAATTAATGTTTGAAGGATTTGTTTATGTTCACCAACCGTTATCCCTCGAACATTTTCCATTACAAAGAATTTTGGTTTTAGCTCAAAAACCAGGCGATGAAAGTGAAACACTAAAGAATTTCGCGGATCATCAACAACCCGTTTACCAATTAGAGAAAATCCTTGACATGGTGAGCCACAAATTACCACATCAATTTCGCGATCGCCAATTTTAGACCGACTCCTAATTTCTTCACCGGTTGTATCCACAACACTCTTACATAACACTGAGCAATAAGGAAAGTTAAACTCATGTGTTGCACAGTGGATAGGGTCGATTTCTACAGACGCTAGCACGTCAAAACCAGCTTGTTCAAAGCCAAGAGTCATACCACCCGCGCCAGCGAACAAATCAACTGCGATCGCTCTTTGTTTTCTCATCTCATAAGCCATGACACCTCTAAAAAGATTGGGCATTGGGCATTGGGCATGGGGAAGAGGACTTGGGGACAAGGAGAATTGGGGACAAGGGGAAAGACTTGTTTCAAGTTCTCACCTCTTGTCCCCTTGTCCCCTACTCCCCGCCACCATTTGCAAAATCTCTTGAGCAGCGCGATCGCACACTCCAACTTCTCCTAAACTTTGCCGCATTTCTTCATAATCTAGCAAAGTTTGCTCCCTGCGACTGGGATTGAGTAGTAGTTCCATCGCGGATTGGATAATATTCTCTGCTGTGGCTTGCTCTTGTAAAAATTCTGGCACAATCGGCTTCATCACAACTAAATTTGGTGGCGATGCAAAGGCGATAGAACCTTTGAGGATTTTACGAGCTATCCAAGCAGTCAGGCGACTGAGGCGGTAAACTACAACTTGGGGCACATTTAACAGAGCAAGTTCTAAATTGACAGTACCAGATTTACTAATGGCTAAATCAGCCGCAGCAAAAACTTCCATTTGTTGACCTGATAGAACTGTCGCTCGTAAACCATAACGCCTGATAGCCTCCTCAATTGGCTGTCTATAGACTTCCAAAGATAGGGGAATCCAGAAATGAACTTCGGGTAATTTAGCTTGAATAGTTTGGGCGGCTTGAAAAATAATTGGTAAAAGATATTTTAATTCTTGGCGGCGAGAGGCGGGGAGAAGTGCGATCGCAATTTGTTCTGGCGCAATCCCCAGTGTTGCACGCGCTGCTTGGCGACTGGGAGCGTCTTGCATTCGGTCAATCAAAGGATGCCCTACCCAAGTAACTTTTGCCCCTTTCTCACGAAAGTAATGGGCTTCTTGTGGGAAGATTGCCAACAGCTTATCTGTAAAACCAACAATTCGGTTAGTTCTACGTAAACTTAATGACCAAGCCCACTCTTGGGGAGCAATATAATACACCACAGGCACATCTGGTAACTGCTGTTTCATATAAGTCCCAATTTCCAGATTGGGAGTCATATAATCGATCAGCACTACTAAATCAGGTGGATTTTGTTTTAGGGAAGCGATCGCCTGACGTTGTACCTGGAGAGTCGGTAAAACATAAGGCAACCCTTCTAGAATACCCATTGAGCCGATACTACTAGTATTGCCCAATAAGATTGCCCCAGCCTCCACCATTTTTTCGCCACCCAGCGCCACAATCTCTAATTTCAACCCAATCGCCATAGCTTGACGCTTCAGCGCTGTAATTAGCAGCGACCCTTGTAAATCGCCAGATACTTCGCCAGTGCTGATAAAAATCCGCATTTGATAATTGGTAATTAGTAAAAACTTAGGAATAAATAGTTAGTAGTGAATATTTAGGAATGCGGAGTTAAAAATTTAATTCATCAATTGATAACTCCTGTAGAGACGCGATTAATCGCGTCTCTCCTAACTCATAATTCACGATTCATCACTCGTGCTTTTTTTCCCTTTACCGGGAATCAAGCCACGTCTACCTGGCATCTGAGAAAGTAGCAGGAAGCGACGCAGATGTTGTAATTGTTCGCTATCCCCTAAAAGTTCCAGTTTTTCCAAGGCATCTTTAAAGGACAAATCAGAACGGTAAAGAATGCGGAAGGCTTTTTTCAGCGCAAGCAAATCTGCTGAGTCCATACCAGACCGTTTGAGTCCCACAAGGTTGAGGGTTCGCACTCGCGCCGGATTTCCCTCTACTAGCATATATGGGGCTACATCTCGGTCAATACGTGCCATACCTCCCACCATTGCGTGTCTACCAATACGCACAAATTGATGGACACCTAAAACCCCACTCAGCCTGGCGCGTGATTCAATATGCACATGACCCGCCAACGCTACAGAGTTGGCAATTACTACCTGGTCTTCAATTACGCAGTTATGAGCCACATGGACATAAGCCATCAGCAAGTTACCATCGCCAATTACTGTTGCTTCACCAGCACCAGTAGCGCGGTTAATAGTAACGTACTCACGAATTAAGTTGTTATCACCAATTTTGACCCAAGTTGGTTCTCCCACAAACTTGAGATCCTGGGGTTCCATACCGATGGCTGCACCTGTAAAAATCTGATTTTGCGCCCCAATCTCACAAGGCCCCTCTAACACAGCATGAGCGCCGATTATTGTTTCAGGGCCCACTTTGACATGCGCTCCAATCACAGCATAGGCACCGACTTGCACTGTATGGTGGAGTTCCGATTTCGGATGAATTACAGCAGTTGGATGAATTAGCGTTTTCAAGGGTGAATCTCCAGAACTGTCTTGATAAGTCAGCGCCAAATAGGGTTTCTAAGGCAGCGTGTTAATCTGGTTAAGAGATTTATACAAACTACCGCCCCATCAAGGCGACTGGTAGAGCGTGAAGTATTTCAGTGAACGAAAGTGTCGGGCAAAGCAAGTTAAGTGTGTTCGAGTAGCATCTCGTAGAGAGGGCATCGAAAATCAAGAAATTATCAGATGCTGTTGTGGATTTTTTTTTACTGTTATCCTTTTGTAGGATTCAGTAAGGGCATTTCACGGCTATGCCCACACCACGAAAGCAAACTTTTAGTTGACTAGAGAAAACATTAATTCCCCTTCACAAGCAAGTTGACCGTCAACTTCGGCACGACCTTGCATCTTACCGAAACGACGTTGTTTTACCCATAACAGTTCCACTGTCATGACTAGTTGATCCCCCGGTACGACCTGGCGGCGAAAGCGAACTTTATCGATACCAGCGAAAACAAATAGCCCGCCTTCTACCGAAGACATTTGAGTGAGAACAATGCCCCCAACTTGTGCCATTGCTTCGACAATTAGCACCCCTGGCATCAGTGGACGGCCGGGGAAATGTCCTTGGAAATAGTTTTCGTTGATAGTAACATTTTTAACGCCAACAGCTTTTTTACCTGGAACGTAGTCAATTATTTTATCTACAAGTAAAAATGGGTAGCGGTGGGGTAATAATTTTTGAATTTCTTCAGATGTGAAAGTTGTTTTTATTTCAGAGGCGATCGCAGTCTCATTTATACCCTGTAGTTCGGTAGATGTAGATGTAGTTGGATCGATAGTATTCACTTCAGTGAGGATTGACATTGGCCCTATAGTTAATTTTTCATCTGAAAGTCTAGCAGGCAAGCGTAGATCGAAACCTTAATAATCCTGAATTTTAAGCTTTAGAGCAAATTCAAAATCTAAAATCCAAAATCTAAAATCTTCTGAGCCAGTTGAATGTGTAAATTATGGCTGGCTTTGTACGCTAAGAAATGAGCTTGAGGAAAAGCTCCTAATAAACTCAAATCTCCCACTAAATCCAAGATTTTATGACGGACTGGTTCATTTGCAAATCTCAAGGGGGGATTTAGCCACCCTTCTGGCCCGCAAACAAGTGCATTATCCAAACTACCACCTTTAATTAACCCAGTTTTTTGTAAGTGTTCAATTTGATGCAGTAACCCAAAAGTACGGGCAGGAGCAATTTCGGCAGCAAAGCTAGCAGAAGCTTTTTCTAGTTCAGTGGTTAGTGACCAACTATACCATTGATTACCAATGGCGGGCAGGTCAAAATCAATACCGTAACTAAAACGGGTTTCTGGTGCTGGGAGGGCACATACAAAGGCATCCCCTTGATAGACCCATATTGGTTCTGTAACAGTCAAGAGAACTTGGTTGTTAACGGGTTGTGATACTAGGCCCACTTGGGCAATATTGGCTGCCCACACACTTGCGGAACCATCCAAAAGCGGGACTTCTGGCCCATCAATTTCAATCCGGGCATTATCCACACCCATACCCGAAAGTGCTGCCAACAAATGTTCTACCGTGCGAACATATACCTCACCCTTTCCCAACTGAGTTGAGAGAACAGTGTGACTAACTGCCGCAACTTGGGCTGGAATAATCGGCAAATCCGGTAAATCCACCCGCACAAAGTAGCGTCCACTTCCCGTTTCAGCTGGTAGTATTCGCACCTGGGTATTCACACCGCTATGCAATCCCACCCCTACTTGGGTGATTTCGGCTGCTAGAGTGTGCTGTTGCATAGCCGAAAAGTCAATATATTTTGTTTAGTATCGTTCATCGTCTGTTTTGGTAAAGTCCCTGATATTCACCTAAAAAAGTCATTAATCCCTTTATCGGAACAGTATTGAGGTAAATGTCAAAATTAGCAAGCTAATTGTCATTTGTCCTTTGTCATTTGTCCTTTGTGATTCACTAATAACCAATGACCAATGACTAATGACTAATGACAAACTAAAACCTTTCGCCAATACCGAAATTAATCCGACTATCTCCGTCATCGTTGACACCGTAGTCAATACGAATTGGCCCCAGTGGAGACTGGACGCGAACGCCAAGACCATAACCGTAGCCACTACCATTTTTGTTCAATACTTCAGCCGCCCTGGTACTGGTTCCCAGATCGCTGCCGAGATCAAAAAATAGTGCGCCACTGACTACTGAAAAAACTGGGAACCGATATTCAACTGATGCTTGCACGTAAGAGCGTCCACTACCTAATGCTCCTTCTTCGTAACCCCGGACGGAGTTGCTACCCCCAAGAGTAAAGGCTTCGTAGGGGGGCAAGTCACCAAGGATGGTTCCTGCTTGCAGGTTAAATGCTAAGGTTTGCGCCCCCTTGGTAAGGTTAATCAGCTTAATGGGTAAATATTGGCTGTAGCTACCCCGCACTCTGGTGAGAAGAATGTTTCCTAGTCCGATGGGAACCGACTGATCAACCCCGAAGCGAAGATAAGAACCGCTAGTGGGTTGCAATGGGTTATTACGGAGATCGCGCTGTGCCCCCAGTTGCAGCAGTAGTAAATCGTCTTCCCCTCCTGGAGATTCGGTCAGTGGAACTGAGATTGGTTGACCATTGGCGGTGGGGTTTCCATTCTCGTCGAGCGGAACTCCATTATCATTGAATACCGCTCCTGTTTTTCTGAGATTGCCATCGGCATCACGGGCGGAAACTCGTTGATACTGTAAACCTGCTGAGGCAGTCCAAACGGAAGTTTTGTAAGGATTGCTGGAAAGAGGACGGGTAAAGGTGACACCGCCACCTAGACGGAGAATGCGGGGGCGATCCTGAGAATCTGTATTACTGGGATTATTTGGGTCAAAAGTCCTAATATCTTCATCTTTGCCATCAAAAATCAATGAAATGGAACTGCGGCGAAAAAGATTGGTTGTGTAGGAAGTGCGGTAAGGATCTCCCGCAATCCAAGGGTCTGTATATCGCACGTCAAATAACAGTTCCCGTTCTCCCACCTGCACTTCTGCGCCCAGTTTTTGGTTTCTACCGTTCAGGTTTTGCTGTTGATAGCTAACTGTTCCAAAAAGTCCGCTAGCAGAACTAATCCCTGCCCCAGCCGCAATAGAACCACTACTGCGTTCCGCTACATTCACGACTACATCCACCTTGCTGGGGTCAGTACCAGGGTCTAGGGAGACATTCACATCTTCAAAAAGCCCTAGTCCATACACGCGCTGTAGGTCTTTTTGCACCGTGTTGCGGTTGAATGTTTGCCCTGGCTTCAACTCCAATTCTCGGGTAATGATGTAATCTTGTGTCCGTCCACGAATTGGTTGTCCCTTCTCGTCTGTCTCTTGACCATCTTTATTGCGGAACCGGACTCTAATATTCTCTACTACACCTTCTGCTACTTGTAGGGTAACAACTCCGTTTTCAGAGACTTGGGGCGCTCCAATGACGTTGGCTAGAACATAACCTTGGTCTTGATACCGCTTGTTTAACTGCTTGATGCCTTCTTGCAAGTCACGCAAGTTGAGGATTTTGCCATACTGCTCCTTAAATACTTCATCCACAGTAGTAGGTGGGAGTACAGAGGGAACACCAGTGCCAGGATTGGCTTGCACTTCTACTTTGCTCAGGACGGGGTTAGGCTGTACAACAAAGCTCACCCGCACTCCCAAGGGGGTATCTTCTGGCGATGCTTGGACGTTGGAGAAGAAGCCAGTACCAAAGATGGCGTTAATATCTTCTTGCAGTTGGCTGCGAGTTGTTGTTCGTCCTGGTTGGGTACGAATTACCCTGTAAACTTGTTCTTCCAGTTCTGGTGATAGTTGCCCAGACTGGGATCTAATGAGTACTTCCGACACCAGTACGCGGGGGTCATTGGCATCCGGGGCTGTGTTGGGTTGAGTACTTTCTGGAGTTGTCGGCGGGTTAACATTCTGCGGACTGGGTGTAGCACCTGGTCTTGGAGCAGGTGTTCGTTGTTGACCATCTGGAAATGGAACGTCTGGAGCGGTAGATGGTTCTGGAGTTGTAGGTAATAAAGGTTCTGTTGTCGGTGGATTAACGTTCTCTGGGACTGGAGTCGTCTCAGGAGTTTGGGAAGGCGTTGGTTGTTGAATTTCTGGCGGTGGGATGTCTGGGGCTGGAGAGGGCTGTTGAGTTGGGCTGGGATTGATTTGAGGGGTTTGTTGTGCAGTTTTTGGCGTTGTGGAGGTTGGCACTATTGGTGTCGGATTAGCAGGGAAAACTGCGACAATCCGAGATTTCTGTGCCTCTATAATCCCTGTGAGATTAGATCGAGATTTGAGATTTTTACTAGAGTCAAGCTGACTAGTGTCCTTTTCTGGCTGCTGATTTGTTTCTAGTGTCAAAACTTCTGTTGTCTGTTTTGAAGTTTTGGCAGTTTCTGCTTTTGCACTCAATGAGCCGCCCAAAGGGACTGTAATTGCTATTGCTGCCAGCAATACGGGAGATAAACGCATTTTACTTATGATTCCTCTTCACGACCACACACACACGATCACAAGGCAATAATGCCCTCATGCCAAAGGTAAAATTCAAAATATAATTTTTTTCTTTTGCTTTTTTACTTTACAAGGCAAAAGGCAAAAGGCAAAAGTTAAATATAATTCCTTCTGACCTTTTGGTTTTTACCTGTTTAAGTTGTAGTTTCTACTGCTTTTAGCACTCTTTGTAAAACCTCCTGGTAAGCATCCTCTACATTTCCTAAGTCTCGGCGAAAGCGGTCTTTGTCCATTACCCGGCGATTTGAGTCCTCTTCTGTGGTATCCCACAAACGGCAAGTGTCGGGGCTAATTTCGTCTGCCAAGAGCAACTGCTGTTGTGAGTCCAAACCAAACTCTAGCTTGAAGTCTACTAGGGTAATGCCGCATTGCTGCCAAAATTTATTGAGAAATTCATTGATTTGCAATGCTAGATGTGTAATTGCATCTACTTGTTCCGCAGTAGCTAGTTCTAGCAGGTAAAGGCGATCGCGTGTGAGCAAAGGATCTCCTAAGTGATCGTTTTTGTAATAAAACTCAACCAAAGGCTGTTTCAGAATTGTACCCACTGGCAAGCCTGTTTGTTGACACAGACTGCCAGCTGCAATATTTCTGATAACTACTTCTAAGGGTAAAATTTTTACTGCCTTCACCAGCATCTGATTCGGGGTAGGGCTGTCGATAAAGTGAGTCTTTATACCATAAGCCTCTAACTGTTTAAAAAGCTGGCTGGAAATGCTACAATTTATTTTTCCCTTTCCTTGGATACTGCCACGTTTTTGGGCGTTAAACGCCGTGGCATCGTCCTTAAAATCAGCCAACAAGACTTCCGGATCGTCCGTTGTATAGAGAATTTTTGCTTTGCCTTCGTATAACTTGGAATTCACAGACATGGTGGCAGTTAAAGTTCTAGGCGATGGACGATTTTTGTCCTTTCGGGCTTAACCATTTTATCTTTAGTTATTAACTATTAGCCATCGGTGATTTTTGAAGAGGATGTAAGGATGCGGAGAATTGAGCAGAAAAGTATGAGGTAAACAAGGGAGAATTTTGCCCTCAGCAAGAGCAGCACTCCGCCCCTCTGTATCTTTTCAATACTCAATGCCCTCATTAGCCAGTTGCTAAATATTAACAATTGAATCTCTAACTTTTAACAGAGGACAAGTGACTCTGGTTCTAGTATCCTCTTGTCAGTAGTATTACTGTTTAAAAAGTAACTATTCTTGCAAAACTGCTTTAGTGAGATATACTTATATGTTTTAATAGTTTTTAATTCAGGGTTTGGACTGAAGTTAATTACAATTTGAACTTCATAAATTAAGATGAGATCAATTGATGACCGGGAGGAAAATCAAATATTCTCTCTAGTTACTTTAGCAGCAGTTACTTTAACAGACATTTTTTCTGTAACATTTACAACAAAAGCATTTCAAGCTTTATCCTCTAGTCTCATAATCTGAATCAACTAATTCCTGCATAACGAATTGGAAAAAGAGTTGGATGGTTTGCTTTTCCCCAGTCTGAAGAAAGTAATAAAGATTAAGGTAGCTAGTGATTTCGCTTCAGACATTCAAATAGAAGGTGAATTAATAAATGGAGAACAAAATAGTGAATAAGGATGATTTTCTCTACCCTCGTGGTCGCTACTACGGTCAGGTAAAGCCAGAAAACCTGGTTTTTAATGCGAATCTACAGGAATTTGCCCAACGCGTAAGCTACATTTGCAACTTAGAAACAGGTGGAAAGCTGCCTCCAGGTGAAGCTTACAAACAAATAAGGGATCTATGGAAACAGTTGAAACACTCAAAGAAAGAACTGCGAATTGGTGAAGATCCGTTTCAGGATGACCAGGGGGAGGTTGAAGGTTGAGGAGGCGGAGGAGCAAGGGGGCAAGGGGACAAGGGGACAGGGAGCAGGGGGAGAAGAATTAATAACCCATGCACCATGCCCAATGCCCAATTCCCAATGCCCCATAACTATTTAGTAAGCATTGTCCAAATACCATCCCATGATTCTGGGGGCGGATTTTGTAAATAATTACGCGCACGTTCTAGGTGGATATCAACACCTTGGTCTTTGGGTTGGATGTATTTGGCGGCTTTAAAACAAGCGATCGCTTGGGAGAAGTCGCGCGATAAATAAGCAGCGCGTCCAGTATGATAGTGATACAAAAACTCTTGGGTGTTGGCATCTAGAGGGGTGTTGCGATCGCCAATTAACTCGTAGATATTAACTGCTTGGTGTTTCCCTTTGACTCGGATTTTATCTAACTGGCGCACCCAAATGCGATCGCTGCACATCTGGTAAGTAAATTCGCTTAAAATAATATCACAACCGTATTCTTTAGTTACCGCTTCCAAGCGCGAACTCAAGTTTACACTGTCTCCAATTACGGTATAATCCATCCGTTTACGGGAACCAATATTACCCGAAACCACTTCTCCAGAACTAATGCCAATGCCAATATGAATTTGTGGCTGTGCCTGGATAATTCGTCGCTGGTTAAATTCCTCTAAGCGTTGTCGCATATCTAACGCTGACTGCACAGCTCTCCAAGCATGATTTTCTGTCAGAGGTAGCGGCGCACCAAATACCGCCATTAACGCATCACCAATAAACTTATCGAGCGTGCCTTCGTAGTTAAAAACCGCCTCTACCATCGTTTCAAAATACTGATTGAGCAAGGATAATACTTCAGCTGCACCGATATTTTCTGTAAGTGTTGTGTAGCCTCGGATATCAGAAAACAAGATGGTTACGTCCTTACGCTCACCCACCATTAAAGCATCTTCTCCCAGAGCCATAACTTGTTCGGCTACATGAGGCGTTAGGTAGCGAGACATGGTAGTTTTCATCCGTTTTTCCTGGCTGATGTCTTCCAACACCACCAAACCACCCCGAACGCCGCCTTCTGGGTTAGTTAGGGGATTGACAGTGAGATTTGTACTGCGTTCTAATGTTTGCACCTCATCAGGGCTAAAAAACTCAGATTCGGGTGTGAGGGGGAGATTCCAGGGAATGAACACATTGGGGTTAGTGCGATCGCACAATGCTAAAATTGAGTACTGAGCGCTAAACGTCCCGCTACCGCTAACAGCATTCTTAACTAGAGAAATTCCCACCATCAAAGTTTGCTCTGGCACATAATGTTTAGCTCCAGTTTTTAAACTATCTTCGAGTCGCATTTGGAGATTTTCAATCGGCACAACTTCCCAAACTAAGCGACCAATCAAATTTTGTTCCCACAAAAGCTTGTTAATTTTGGTATTGGTGTTTTTTACGGGACAACCCAATAACTCCAGAGCTGCATCATTAATCGTGACAATTCGACCTGCCATATCTGTAGAAATCACTGCATCTGACAGACTTTGCAAAATGTCTTTTTGATACTGTTTTTCTAACAATACATTTTCAAATAGACGAGCATTTTCTAAGGCAATTCCTGCCTGAATATTAAAAGCCCGCATAAACTCTTCATCAGAAGCAGTAAAACTGTTTTGTTGCTTATTAATTAATTGGGTTACGCCAATTAATTCATTTGCAGAATTAAATACTGGTAAACATAGAATATTGCGAGTCACATAACCAGTTTTTCTATCTGTACTTGGGTCAAAGCGGGGGTCTTTGTAGGCATCGGAAATATTTAAGGCTTGACCAGTAGAAGCCACATAGCCAGCAATGCCTCGGTTAGCGGGAATACGAATTTCTAGCAAGTTTGTGCCATCTGCCGCCGCCGCAACTTTTGTCCAGAGTTCGCTCATCTCTTTACGATATAAAAACAGCGTGCTGCGGTCTGCTTGCATTAAAATTCGAGCTTGTTCCATGACTATTTGCAAAGTTGCTTCTAAATCCAGACTTTGCCCCAATGTCTGAGTTGCGCGTAACAAAGCCGTTGCGCCTCGTTGATTCCGAGCGGCTACATAAAAAGATTGGCAGCTTTCCAGAATAATCCCAATAGAAGCGGCAAAGTCTCGAAAACGTTCTTCATCATCATGATTAAACGGAACATTCCCGGTTTTATTAGCCAGTTGAACTACCGCAACAATCTGGTTTTTGCTGCTGATAACAGGCATACATAAAATATTATGGATTTTGTAGCCCATTTGTTTTTCAAGTTCTGGGCTAAATAAAGGATGAGTATAAGTTTCAGATATATTTAAATATTGACCTGTACTGGCAACATGACCGGGGATACCCACAGTCATAGGAGTACGAATTTCTAAGAATTTTTGGGTATTATCTTGAGGAACTTTTGACCAGAGTTGACCTTTGTCATGGTCAACTAAAAAAATGGCTGTGTGTTCCGCTTGCAGAATTTGACCTATTTTAAGTGTGATAGCTTCTAGTACCTTCTCTAACATAGTTTCTAGAGCTTCATTATTGATTAGTTCAATAGCTCTAAGAAATTGCTGGAACTCAGCAGTTATAAAGTCGAGTAGGCAAACAAATTCATTAACAGATAAATCTTTTACGCGACGCAATAAGGCGTGAGTCCGATTAACTTGAGTTAGTTCAGTTAATGTAGCCAAGACGCTGCCAGGGTTGGGGAGTGTCACGTCGCTTCGCTCCGAATTAAAAATTCAAAATTCAAAATTAATAATCCCCATAAATAAATGGGCTTGTATCATCAGTCTGTTTCGGTCATGAGAATTTTAGATTTTAGATTTTGGGCATAGGGTATGGTTATTAATTCTTCTTTCCCTGCCTCCCCTGCTCCCTCATCTCCCCACTCCCTACCTCTTATTTTGCCAACTGCTCAGAAAATATTATCTTCTGGTAGTAATCTTGTAGCTGACTGGTGGCAGCTGCCCAACCCCAACTTTCTGCTTCCTGGCGAGCATTTTGACGGATGATGTCTCGTTGTTCTTTTTGTTCTAAGAGGCGAACAGTAGCAGCGATCGCTCCTTTAACATCTTCTGTTGGCTCAAAAAGATATCCATTTACCCCGTCTGTCACAATATCAGGAATTCCCCCCGAACGGGCTGCTACCACGGGACAGCCAGCAGCCATCGCTTCTAGTAGTACTAAGCCTAGTGTTTCTGTACGGGAAGGGAAGATAAAGGCATCAGCACTCGCAAAGGCAGAACCTAATTCTTGTCCCATAAGATATCCAACAAAATAAGTATTTGTGCCAGCAAAGTGTTTTTCCAGTGCTTGACGGTGTGGGCCATCTCCAACCAATGCTAATCGCGCTTCGGGAATTGCTTCTAAAATTGGTTTGATGCGCTCAATTTCTTTTTCAGCAGAAAGCCGCCCAACGTAAAGTAGCAATGGACTTTCTGGATGATTTTGGGATAGGCGCGATCGCATCTCTACATTAGCTAAATCGGGATGAAATAATTCTGTATCCACCCCACGCTGCCATAAATCTACACGTTCAATCCCATGTCCTGTAAGTTCCTCCACCATTGCTGTGGAGGTACACAGATTCAACGCTGCTTGATTATGAGCGCCTTTGAGCAGTTCCCAAAGAAAACCTTCTAGCATCCCCAAGCCGTAATGTTGAAGATATTGGGGCAAATGGGTATGGTAAGAGGCTATTAAGGGTATTTTGAGGATTTTGCTGTAGAATATGCCAGCTAAACCCAAAACGGCTGGATTTACAACATGAATCACATCTGGCTTAAACTCTTCTAAAGCATAACCAATGGCTGGGCGGGGAAGTGCCATTTTCAATTCTGGATACAATGGCAGAGGAAAGCCAGTAATGCCGTAAACTTTAGCGCCTTTGTGTTCAGTGATGCCTCCATCAGGGGCAATCACCAGCACTTGATTACCACTACGCTGTAGATGGTCAACAGTATGGCGCAGGCGTGTTACAATGCCGTCAACCTTGGGTAAAAAGGTTTCAGTAAATAGGGCAATTCTCATAAAAAACTATTCAGTACAGGCAGATAATCTCAGCTTCAGAGTGCATTTTGCGATTAAACACAGAATAAACTGTCTCGTGTGCTGCAATCAATTTTGCACAGTCATAATAACTGTGCTAAACGGAAAATTTAGTAAGCTATAAAGAATCTAATTCGCATAATCGAATTAAACATAACTCTTGTGGCGTGGGCAACATAAGCGCCCAGTTTATGCAATTTAAATATAGAACAGCTTAATAGCTGGATGATGCGCCTGATAAATAATAATTGATTGGTCGTCATATTGTGCTAAGATATAACGACCAATTTTAGACCCACGATTTACTGGGGTTTACCTAATTTCTGTGCCAAGAGACTTTGGGCATAATTTGCTTGTGATCGACTCGTTTCTGATACTTAATAGCAAAGTTTAACAGAGAATCGAGTAGAGAATCAGAGAGCAAGTGAGGCTGTAAACCTAAATCAAGCAATTTAGTGTTTTTAGCGTTGAAGTAATGTTCTTCTTTCTCAACTCTGGGGTTATCTAAGTGATTGATTTCTACCTTCAATCCCATAGCGTTACCAGCATTTTTCACCATCAATGCCAAGTCACCGACGCTGAATTGTTCGGTAAATTGGTTAAATACGCGGAATTCACCAGGTTGTGCAGGGTTAGCGATCGCTAATTCCACACATCGTACTGTATCCCGAATATCCAAAAACCCACGAGTTTGTCCACCTTTACCGTAGACAGTTAAGGGATGTCCAATTGCTGCTTGAATACAAAAGCGGTTTAGTGCTGTACCAAACACACCATCGTAATCCAGCCGATTAATCAATAGTTCGTCCATCCCCGTTTCTTCGGTTAAGACACCATAAACTACACCCTGATTTAAATCAGTTGCTCGCAATCCCCAAATCCGGCAAGCAAAGTGGATATTATGACTATCATGAACTTTGCTTAAATGGTACATCGAACCAGGCTGCTTGGGATAAGGTAAGGTATCCTTGCGTCCATTGTGTTCAATGGTGATATACCCTTCTTCGATGTCGATGTTGGGTGTACCGTATTCACCCATCGTTCCCAGCTTCACCAAATGACAGTCGGGGAAATCTTCCCGCATGGCGTACAACAAGTTCAACGTACCAACTACATTATTGACCTGGGTGAGAACTGCGTGTTCTCGGTCAATCATGGAAAATGGGGCCGAACGCTGTTCACCAAAATGCACTAGGGCATTTGGCTGAAATTGATGTAAGGTTTTGCTAAGAAATTCGTAATTTGTAATATCGCCGATGAACAAGTCGATAGATTTACCTGTCAAATCTTGCCAGCGCTGGAGACGTTGTTGAATTAGTGCGATCGGAGTGAGAGTTTCGACACCTAGTTCATTATCCCAGTGCCGCCGCACCAAACTATCTAAAATTCCAACTTCATAACCTCGATTGGAAAGGTAAAGAGCAGTTGCCCAACCGCAATATCCATCACCACCAATAACCAGGACTTTCATCTTCACCAGTTTTTACTCGCTGATAGCTAAATCTACCAGGTTTCTGTACCCTCTCAATCATCATTCTGGGAGAGATGTAAATTTAGGGAGCTGTAGAGATGTTGTAACATAACGTCTCTACACCAAATTATCGATTATGCAAATTTTTTAATTGAACTGGATTAGGACTTACGCAAACAATAGCCGAAACCCTAATTTTATTTTAGGGGCAACAAGCCCTACGCGCAGGGTACGCGATCGCCAGTTCCTTGATGTCGAACCCGTCCACCGCTTTGCGTCTATATGAATTGCCCCTAACGGCTGTAGTTTTGCGTAAGTCCTAATGTATTACTGTATTAATGTTTAAGCCGTTTCTGTGAAAATACCAGTTCGGGCAAACTCTTCCTCTTCAGGGGTGAAGAATGGGCCAAAAGCAGGTAGTGTAAAACGCCTTCTCATCTTTGTGATACCACTCTTCCGATTATGTTAGGTAAGTAATAAGTATTAGGAACGACTGAACTTAGTTTCAACGAAACTTGCAGTCACCTTGTAAATTGGTCAGTTGCTTATTATTGCAACAAATGCAACTTTCTACATAAAGTAAGTAGGTGAGAATAAATGAAAGTAAGTTAAGTAATGTAAAAATCATTGAAATTATTAACTTTATTATTATTTATTGCAAATTTGATTACATTTACGATTTTTTAAAAGTAGTTTTTAATATTTTAGGACTTACGTAAAACTACATACGTTAACGGGAATTCATGAATTGTCCCTACCTGAAAATAAGGGTTTTGACTATTGTTTGCGTAAGTCCTATATTTATTAAAGTTATCTGCTCAACGTTGCTGTTTTTAGTTGAAAAGATAAGATATAACAGTATTAATTTTGATTTTAAGTTAGTACTATAAAGTACTTTATTATCCAGTACTACTAAAATAATCTCACTTGTTTCAACTAATCAAACTCTTTACAGATACTATCTTCTCAGCTTCATTTACCGTAATTTGCGCTAGCCCAAACTGTTCAATCACTGCGGCATTCGTAGTCAAATGTCTACTTACTTCAGCCACCCGATACTGACTTTCTTGTGACGCTAAAGTAGCTGGCAATAATAACTGATCTGCTAAATGTTCATCCACTGCTGCACCAGTATGATGAAATTCAAGCAGTTGCTGACAAGCAATCTCTGCAACTGTCTCTGCCGACAACCGCAAACGCCCGAATCCACCAAAGCCAGTTAAGCTGTTCTGATACTCAGCAGTTAAAAAAATACCTGCTCCAGGTGCCACACCTTTTTCTCGTAAAGTCTGTACACGAACTTTCAAATGCGCTTCCCGTAACAAATTCTCCGCACGATTCGCCATCCGTTGCGGAATATGAGAAGGTAGTTCCGTTACTGCTGCTATTCCTCGCACCTGTTGTAACTCTCCCCTTTCCAGCAAGTTGATCCCGCCGAGTTGAGTACCACCAATCACCTGCAACTCTATTTCTCCCCCACCTTGAGGAAACCACCCCCAAGCGCCTAACTTAACTTGGGCTTCTACTCCCATACGTTGCAGTATTGGCAGATAAACTTGCTCAATGTAGGTTACAGTCGGGCTAAAGTTTACATGAGTTCCACCCTTTAGTGTTACCTGAGAATTACCCGTTGCTAGTGCTAAAGGTAAGAGAATTGTCTGTAAAACAAGAGCGATCGCACCCGCAGAACCACCTTCTTGTGCTTTACTCACATCAAAGGTGTAAATTCCAGCTTGCACAGCACTACCTGGAATGAATTCCAGCAACATTGAACCCAAAGCATCACCCCGTAGTTGGGCATTACAAATTCTACCCGCAGCCCGAACGGCTGTTAAGTGTTGTGCTGCTAATCCTGGCTTTTTGCGTCCAGCGCGAATGCCTGAAATCCTTATGGGTTCACCAGTAATGGCGGCTAGACTTAAGGAAGTGCGAAGAACTTGTCCGCCTCCCTCTCCGTAGGAACCGTCAATTTCAATCATGGGCGATTTGGAGATGTTGAATTTTGGGTTATCCGAAAAGTAAACGAGTCCACATTAACGGTATCTTCTCAGAAGAAAAAATACTTAAAGTATGACAGCGTTACGAGAACTATGAATCAATCGTACCCAAGTAATTTGACTTATCAACAGTAGAAACTGCGATCAGGACTATATTCGGGCAGTGAAGGCGGTAGAAAAGGCATCATCGCTATAAATAATAAGCAAGTTTAGTTAATATTTTGGCGATTTAGAAAAACTCTCTTCCCTCATGTGCGATCGCAACAACAAAGATTTACCCTATTTACTAGATAATCGTTCTTTGGTGTAAGCGTAGCCTGCCGAATATTTAGACAAACTTCATCATATCCTCGCACAAAGCACTTTTCATTCCCATATCACTGCAAATTAACAGGACTTCACCATTCCATCTCCATAGTTTTTTTGAATTTGTTGTAAAAAAACTTACTATGTTCAGGACATTTACTGATACCAAGTACTATTTGTAAAGGTTAAGTTTAAACAAGTTCACAAGGATTGAGTTACACCGCTTAGAACAGGTTCGGCTCAGTTGTTACATTAGTCCCCTTAAGTTAAGGGTTCAACTCACTAAAGTTTCAACCAATTCAACTTTGATCACTATAACTTTAAGTCCCCAGTTATCAGCCAGGGGTACATTTTACCATACCCATTTAGCAACCTCCTGACCTCAGACAACGGATAAAGTTTAGAGGAATTATTATGCCAATTTATGATCGTTGTATTGAATATAGCAGATAAGTAAAGCTAGCTCATAAAGAGCAGCGATCGCAGCTGCTATAGATGAAGATACGATTCAATCCGAATCCAACTCTAGCAGTTACAGAATGTCTAATAACAAGCTCAAAGAAGATAGTAAATATCTCAGTCTTTGTGCCACGCATTCATGTGCTAATCGTCCGATTCCTCTTAATAAAACACTAATAATCAACGGTATCTACATCCCCGATTTAACCATTAACGGTTAACAGAAAAAATTTCAGTTTTACAACAGCGTTTCTATAATCGACGCGATTTCCAGTTGCGATCGAACAACTGTGACTGTCCTGAAAAGTCTAGATAGATTACTCATTTAAATAACTACTTAGCAACTGAATAAAGTTGCTGAGATTGTACTACAAATTCCCCCCTACACCCATTCGGAGTAAACAGATGGCTACATATTACGTTTCTGGAACAGGCAATGATAAATCTAATGGTTTGAGCCAGGGAGATGCATTTCGCAGCCTCCAAAAAGCTGCCGACTTGGTGAAGGCAGGTGATACAGTCTACGTGATGAATGGTACTTACACCTCGCCTTACGCCAATATCTTGAGTATTGCAAATAAGCAGGGTACGGCTAATGCACCGATCACATTTAAGGCACTACCTGGGCACACACCTGTTTTAGAAGCAAACGCAAAAAATTGGCAGGCTATATCAATTACAGGCTCAACCTACATAGCAATTGAAGGCTTAACATTGGTAGGAAATCGGGACAATCTTAAATTAGAAGATGCACTTAACCAAAAAGACAATTTAAATAATCCAGCAACATCTGGAAATGGTATTTTTGTTACCGTCAGCAGTGACAATCCAAATCAACATTCAAGTCATATCACAATTAGTAATAATAATATTTCCAAGTTTCCAGGAGGAGGAATTGCAACAACACAAGCAGACTACATTACAGTAGAAAATAATGTCGTTACTGGAAATGCATGGTACTCACCTTATGGTACACAAGGTATTACTATGCTTAACCTTTGGAATTCCGATAACAACACGACAGATTACAAAGTAATTATAAAAGGCAATACTGTTTTTGATAATCAATCATTAGTTCCTTGGAAGGTAGTAGGAAAAATAACTGAAGGTCATGGAATAATGCTTGACACTTCTTATGTTGGAGATGTTGCTTACGCTGGTAAAGCTTTAATCAGTAACAACTTAACTTACAACAATGGCGGGGCAGGTATTCAGATTTTAAAAGGAGAAAACCCTGTAGACATTGTTAATAATACAATTTACCAAAATTCAAAAGTACTTTCAGACGGAGAAATTTTCCTTAACTATGCTAAAAATGTTCGAGTTTATAACAATATTCTGTATGGAAGCAAGGGGGAGTCTCTTATTGTCAGCAATAAGTCTACTAATCTTACATTCAACAATAACCTTGCTTACAACGGAGTTTTGAACGTTACAGGTTCAGGGAATATTTTAAACAAAGACCCGTTGTTTGTTAATCCAGCCAATGGTAACTTTAGTCTCCAACCTGGTAGTCCCGCAATTGATGCTGGTTCCAATATTTTCAATAGTATAACTAATAAAACTCCTCAAGATGGCGATGGGAATGACACGGCAGTGATTGATATTGGTGCATACGAAGCCCCCCACAACACCATTGCCACCCCTGAAATTCAAGTTCTTAACGGCACAGTTAACATTGCAGATGGCAGTACTACGACTATTAACTTTGGCGATGTCATTACTGGTAATACTCTCAGCAAAACCTTTACCATCAAGAACACAGGTACAGCTGCACTCAACCTCAGTAATCTCAAACTTCCCGACGGATTTAGTTTGGTAGGAACTCTTCCAACAAGTGTGGCTGCAAATGCTTCCACCGCGATTACGGTGGCACTCAACACCACTAAACCTGGAACCTATGGTGGCACTCTGATTTTAAGCAACAACGATAGTGATGAAAGCTCTTTTGATTTTGCTATTAGTGGCATAGTTAAACCTGCTCCGGCTCCAGAAATTCAAGTTCTTAACGGCACAGTTAACATTGCAGATGGCAGTACTACGACTATTAACTTTGGCGATGTCATTACTGGTAATACTCTCAGCAAAACCTTTACCATCAAGAACACAGGTACAGCTGCACTCAACCTCAGTAATCTCAAACTTCCCGACGGATTTAGTTTGGTAGGAACTCTTCCAACAAGTGTGGCTGCAAATGCTTCCACCGCGATTACGGTGGCACTCAACACCACTAAACCTGGAACCTATGGTGGCACTCTGATTTTAAGCAACAACGATAGTGATGAAAGCTCTTTTGATTTTGCTATTAGTGGCATAGTTAAACCTGCTCCGGCTCCAGAAATTCAAGTTCTTAACGGCACAGTTGACATTGCAGATGGCAGTACTACGACTATTAACTTTGGCGATGTCATTACTGGTAATACTCTCAGCAAAACCTTTACCATCAAGAACACAGGTACAACTGCACTCAACCTCAGTAATCTCAAACTTCCCGACGGATTTAGTTTAGTGGGAACTTTGCCAACAAGTGTGGCTGCAAATGCTTCCACCGCGATTACGGTTGCACTCAACACCACTACACCTGGAACCTATGGTGGCACTCTGATTTTAAGCAACAACGATAGTGATGAAAGCTCTTTTGACTTTGCTATTAATGGCATAGTTAAACCTGTTCCGGCTCCCGAAATTCAAGTTCTTAACGGCACAGTTGATATTGCAGATGGTAGTACTACTGCGATTAACTTTGGCGATGTCATTACTGGTAATACTCTCAGCAAAACCTTTACCATCAAGAACACGGGTACAGCTGCACTCAACCTCAGTAATCTCAAACTTCCCGACGGATTTAGTTTGGTGGGAACTCTTCCAACAAGTGTGGCTGCAAATGCTTCCACCGCGATTACGGTGGCACTCAACACCACTACACCTGGAACCTATGGTGGCACGCTGATTTTAAGCAACAACGATAGTGATGAAAGCTCTTTTGATTTTGCTATTAATGGCATAGTTAAACCTGTTCCGGCTCCCGAAATTCAAGTCCTCAATGGCACAGTTGATATTGCAGATGGCAGCACTACTGCGATTAACTTTGGCGATGTCATTACTGGTAATACTCTCAGCAAAACCTTTACCATTAAGAACACAGGTACAGCTGCACTCAACCTCAGTAATCTCAAACTTCCCGACGGATTTAGTTTGGTAGGAACTCTGCCAACAAGTGTGGCTGCAAATGCTTCCACCGCGATTACGGTGGCACTCAACACCACTACACCTGGAACCTATGGTGGCACGCTGATTTTAAGCAACAACGATAGTGATGAAAGCTCTTTTGATTTTGCTATTAATGGCATAGTTAAACCTGTTCCGGCTCCCGAAATTCAAGTCCTCAATGGCACAGTTGATATTGCAGATGGCAGCACTACTGCGATTAACTTTGGCGATGTCATTACTGGTAATACTCTCAGCAAAACCTTTACCATTAAGAACACAGGTACAGCTGCACTCAACCTCAGTAATCTCAAACTTCCCGACGGATTTAGTTTGGTAGGAACTCTGCCAACAAGTGTGGCTGCAAATGCTTCCACCACCATCACAGTGGCACTCAACACCACTAAACCTGGAACCTATGGTGGCACTCTGATTTTAAGCAACAACGATAGTGATGAAAGCTCTTTTGATTTTGCTATTAATGGCATAGTTAAACCCAAAATTCAAGTTATCAATGGCACTGCTGGCAATGACATCTTTATTACCCGAAAAAACAATGGCAATGACATCATCAGCGATTTTGGTGGTGTAGGTACTAGCTCAAATCCTTCGGCTGCGGTAATTGCCAAAGTAGATACCTTGCAATTTATTGGGGCTGGCTTGACTGCGAGAAATCTGCAATTAACTCAAAATGGCAATAATTTAGAAGTCACCTTTGAAGATGTGGCTAGTACCAAAGTCACTCTGCAAAACTTTCAGTTAGAAAACCTGGAGAACTTAGCTGCATCGACAACACAATCCGCCGTCGGTAATATCATATTCGACGGACAAGTAAGTGTTTCTGACAGCTTTGATGTAATTAATGCCAACTCCACTCAAAGTAGCATTTTCAACAAAAACACCGTTACTTTCCTCAATGACTTGAACAATAACATCGTTGGTTTTGACAACTCCAACGATGTGATTAACGGTCAAGGGGGTAATGACATCATCGATGGGAAAAGCGGTGATGACCTGCTGCGGGGTGGTACTGGCAATGATCTTCTCATTGGTGGTAAAGGTAATGATCTTCTTATTGGTGGGGAAGGCAATGATACTCTTGTGGGTGGAGAAGGCAATGATATTCTTGTGGGTGGTATGGGTGCTGACACTTTCGTCTACAACAGTAATGCGGCTTTTACGAGTGCTGCTATAGGTACTGATACCATTGCTGATTTTAATCGCTCTCAAGGTGACAAAATTGTCCTGTCTAAGACCACCTTTAGTGCCATTACTTCTGTTGTAGGAACGGGTTTTAGTAACGCTAGTAATTTTCAAATCACCAGTTTAGGGGCACTTAGCAATGCTGTGATTGTCTACGACTCTATGACTGGACAGTTACTATACAATCAAAATGGTAGCGCTGCTGGTTTCGGCACTGGTGGTCAATTTGCACAACTTACTGGTGCGCCCACTCTTACTGCCTACGACTTCATCATTCAAGCATAGTTGGGTTGGGTAAACTAAGTGGAAGTGTAATCCAAACATTAATCGACTTTCAATTAAATAGATCACACGCATAGGGGCGCAATATATTTGTGCCCTTACAATTTTGCGATTTAAATACCAAATACCATCAGTAACAAGGCTAAAAAAAATACGGTGTAGAGTACAGCAAAATGAAGTGTGCAGAATTATTTGGTTTAAGATTACCTTTTCATTACTCTGAACTTTATAACTGTATTTCCAGCAGATAAGTTAGGCTTAAAACTCAGAAAAAATATGCAAAACGACGCTGGTAAAACTATTTATGTTGGGATGACAACGGCAGCAGTCCTAGTTCAACCCGTACTTACCGAAAATACTCATGCAGATGTGTGCTTTGTCAGTGCTGGGATAGCATGGATGTCAAAGTGCTTTAACCGACGCAGGTAAAATAATCAATGGTCGTGCTGGATGATAGTCCTATTGATGGCAGTCAAACAGCAAGAGCAACGGCCCACTTATCGAGGTTACTGAATTATTGCTACCACTAGCTGGAGCAAATGCAAGGCAAAGAGGGTGTAAAACTTGTTGCCCAAAATTATACAACAGTAATTGATACTACAGAAGAGAGGCGATCGCTACCCAAGAAAACATTAACTGCGACTTGGAACTACTTGACAGCTATATTTTTCCTCCAGACCTAAAATCAATAGATAAGATGTAGCAGGAGTTAGAAGTATTACACCTGGGTAGACTAACTAACGTAGAAATCCTGAAGAAAGCACCGTTGACCGATTTTGATCCAGGTGTGTGTCTACACTTTCCCAGACAAGGACAATTTGAGCCACTGAGTTAGTCAGATTAACGCAGACTTAAAACACTTTATAAATCCCTAAAAGGGATGTTTGGTCATGGAGAAAATTTGATGCTAATCAACCGAATATTAGCATAATTCTTTATATCTACACTAAAACTTTATGAAAGCTATATCAAACAACACCTTACATATTTTTGCAACCAAAAGCCTATATACTAGACTAGACTTTGATAAATTTGAGAGTTTTGTTAATTGCAACACCAAAAACTATTAATTTTTAGATGAAATACTAGCGTATCTTATAGTCTATAGTTTTTAAGGTTTAGTTAAAACTATATCCAGTATCATCAAAAAAACTGCAAACTTCATGTGGTGCAAAATCAATCGGGGAGTGGAAACATGAATTTACGTAGAGATGCATTGCAAATCCTCAAGGAAACTAGCCGAACTTTTTATATTCCAATTAGTCTTTTACCGCCAGGATTACAAGAAGCAGTAGCATCAGCATATTTGTGTATGCGTGCCATTGATGAAATTGAAGATCATCCCGAAATAGATAATGCGACTAAAGCAAAGCTGTTAAGAAGCATTAGCCTGACATTACAGGCAGGGGTTGATGGTTTCGCAGTAGAGGCTTTCTTTACAGGATTTAATGGGTATGAAAATACCTTAGAAGAAGTCACTCTGAGAATTAGAGAATGGTTGCTGCTAGCACCTGAGACTATTGCACCTCGAATTTGGGATGCCACTGCTGCAATGTCAGACCGAATGGCTTACTGGGCAGAAAGAAACTGGAAAATTTATACAGAATCTGATTTGGATCGTTATACCTTTGGGGTTGCAGGCGCAGTGGGATTGTTACTTTCGGACTTATGGACTTGGTACGATGGAACACAAACGAACCGTACCCAGGCGATTGGGTTTGGTCGCGGTTTGCAAGCAGTTAATATCCTGCGTAACCACACTGAAGATTTAAGGCGTGGGGTAGACTTTTTTCCAGAAGGCTGGAGTGCGGAAAATATGCAAGAGTATGCGCGTCGCAATCTAGCTCTGGCAGAAGCTTACACCAAAGACCTTCCTACCGGCCCAGCCTTAGATTTTTGCCAAATTCCCTTAACCTTGGCTAATGGCACCCTTGATGCTCTTGCTAATGGTAAAGAGAAACTCAGCCGCAGTGATGTTTTTGCACTTATCGAACAGCTAATTAGTGTGAATATGAAAGCCAGCTAAATAGTCTGTTAAAAACTAATGGAGATAATTCTAAATTGCCTCCAAATTCGGGCATCCAAAATCCTACAGCGATTTTTGTAGGATGGGCACTGCCCTCTAATACCAATTTTGGTTGAATTTTGGATGGCAACTTTGGTGTGTTTCGAGTGCAACTGGGATTTTGGATTCAAAGTCTGAAACCTTACTCTGTTCTAGCAATGTAAACAAGTAACTCAAACATTTATTAATACAAGTATAATCAATTGCATTATTTTTGCGACTATTTACGTAATACCAGGTAAACTTTAGGAACTCTTCAAAGGATTTCCAGCAAAAATTACCTGGCAAGAATTGATTAATGTCTAAATAATTAAAAGAGAGTGTAACGCTCCCCGTGATTATTCGTGCAGCGAGTTGACAGTGCATGAGCTACTGCTTAAATCCTATCTGTCCCAATCCAGAAAATTTGGTAAATAGCCAAAGTTGTCAGTCTTGTGGCTCGCAACTACTGTTGCGCGATCGCTATCAGGTGATCAAACCATTAGGTCAAGGTGGCTTTGGAGCTACCTTCTTAGCCAACGATCAAGGCTTACCAGGAGAACCGAGTTGCGTAATCAAACAATTACGCCCATCAGGAAGCGCCCCACACGTTTTACAGATGGCCAGAGAACTCTTTGAACGAGAAGCCAAAACTCTAGGTAAGATTGGCAATCATCCCCAAGTACCAAGGTTGCTAGACTATTTTGAAGATCATGAACAATTCTACTTAGTTCAAGAATATATCAGTGGTGATACATTGCAGGAGGAGGTCAAACTTAACGGCATCTTGACCGAAACTGGAGTCAAGCAATTCTTAAGCGAGATTCTACCACTCCTCCAATACATTCACGAGCAAAAGGTGATCCATCGTGATATCAAGCCAGCCAACTTAATTCGTCGCACTCAAGATGCCAGGATGGTACTTATCGATTTTGGTGCCGTCAAAAACCAAGTCACTCAAGGCGCGATCAGTCAATCAGGGCAAACAGCATTAACTGCTTATGCGATTGGTACTCCTGGTTTTGCACCTCCAGAGCAAATGGCTATGCGTCCAGTCTATGCCAGTGATATTTATGCTCTGGGGGTGACATGTATTTATTTACTGACTAGCAAAACTCCTAAAGATTTAGATTACAATCCCAACACTGGCGAGATGATGTGGGAGCAACTTGTGCAAGTGAGCGATCACTTGAGCAATGTATTACGAAAGATGTTAGAAGTTTCTGTACGTAATCGCTATCAGTCAGCCGCAGAAGTTCTTAGAGCATTGGAAATAGAACCATACTTAGAAAGTTTAGCAAAGGGTTTACTGATTAAATCAGATACTGGTTCTAAAGAGCGAACACACAACTATCTGGAAAATTCTGCTGTTTTATGTAACAACTCTTCTGTTGCTGCCACCAGTGCAGGAGTGGCACAGGTAGCGGCAGCAATTCGTGCCAGACGAGCTAAGGCAGCAGAAGCTGCTGGATCACACCAGGGTTCTGGGATGGGCAAATCAACCACTTTAGCTAACAGCAACAGTAATGGTTTGCAAGTTCAAAATTCTAAAGTTGAGCGTAAGTTAGATACCCAAAGTTTGTTAACCGCCTATCAAAAGGGAAGACGAGATTTTGCTCTTCACAATTTAAGTTTGTTGAACCTGCAAGGTGCTGACTTATCAGGAACAAATTTCCATTCCACTCAATTCCAAAAAACTAATCTCCAGGGAGCTAATCTTCACAATAGTGACTTTGGCAGAGCCAGCCTTAGTAAAGCAAATCTCAAGGATGCTAATTTGACCAAAGCATACTTTAACCATGCTGATTTAGAAGGGGCAGACCTGCGAGGTGCAGACCTCAGTAATGCTTATCTCAGCAATGCTAACCTGCGAGGAGCTAATCTATGTGGTGCTAATCTCACTAGTGCCAAAATTTCTGATGAGCAGCTAGCACTAGCAAAAACAAATTGGATGACCATCCGCCCCAATGGTAAACGAGGCTTATTGTAAGTTGAAAGTTGAGATTTTGGAGCCAGAGCAAGCCACTGGCTTTCAGACTATTTGCCTACTTTTTAATGAGGTTTAAAGAGGAGCAAGTCTTAGTTGAAACTATATTGTTTCACAAGGCTTCGATTTTCTTATTGGCATGATAAATTAACTCTTATTTTTCTTGATAAAACTTAGATTTATTCAGAGCGCGTATTGGTCTTATTATGAACAGCTCAGAATTTTTATAGTTGCTTTGCTCGATAGCCATCACTCTTACAAATATTAAGAAATATTCCATTATCTAGCAAAAATATGGTGATGATTGGCAATTCTTAATCAAATCTTTATAATAATCATCTGTTACAAATAACAAATGATTATTTACAATAAACAATAAAGCATCACAATAGTTTTTCCTTAGTATTTATATGCTCTTTATTGCTATAAACGACAGGGGTTCTGGTAAGTAAAAGCTGTAAAATCTAACGCTCTTAAGCCACTCAAGTTTTCAGATGGCAGTAGAAAGTGAAAAATTAATTAATTATCCCTGATTGTAGGCTGAAGCAGAATAGTCACAACCGAAATCAGGCAATACAAGGTTTATATATCATGGCTGACTTTGCACAAACAGAAATAGAACGGCGATTAACTTTATATCAAGTATTCCTTAAATTGTATGAACACCACAGCAGCCTTCTAGATGAAATTCTTCAGCTAGAAAACCTATCTCAACCGTCGTTGAAAAAGATGAAGGTACGTTACGTACATGGTGTAGTGGATACGTCTACTGTTTATTTGATGACTAACTTATGTGACAATCAGACCCAAAGTTTACGACAGCCACAGCAGATATGGACAATAGGTCGTAATCAGAACAGTGGTATTTGCATTGCTGATAACTATATGTCTCGTCGCCACGCGGCTATTCAATATATTGACGATCAAGGCTTCTACTTCATAGACTTCAACAGTACCAATGGCTCATTTGTGAATGGCGATCGCGCTTTAGAGCCGATCAAGCTCGAAGATGGCGATCGCATCCGTCTAGGCAATATGACTTTTGATTTTTTTGTGAATTATACGTGCCGTGTTTTGCCAACTGTAGCAATGGAGTTATTGATGCAGCTTGTGCATCGTAAAAATGACAATCAAGTAGAAATACTTTCTTTTCCGCGTGATAAACAAAAATATATACCTGAGAAAGTAGATGAGAATTTAGAGATTTTCCGAAATTCCCGACTATTTGAGAAGCTTGAACATTATTATGACAACTTTAGTTCAGAACAGAAATCAGAAATTTTAGACCGCTTTTTTAGCAGACAAATACCATAAAATCCCAGTTAAAAAATTGAAAATTGCCATAATTTTCAATTGGGTGAAATATATACAATTCTTAGGGGCACAACAATTAACATTGTTGTGCCCCTACTTTTACCTGATTAGAACTAGAAATGCCTAACGAATAACTGATCAATCCTTTACAAAAAGTGGGTTAGCTATTTTTGTAACCCACTACATATTCAAAATTGCAGATGAATAAATCCACATTCCTTATTCTTCTGGTTCTAAATCGACATCTTCCTCTTCATCTTCTTCACTGGCTTTAGCTACAGAGTTAGCAGAAACAACAGCGCCTTTATCTAGCTTTTCACGCACCAGTTTCTTAATTTCTTCAGCGAATTCAGGCTTTTCTTCTAGATACTTAATGGCGTTGTCTCGTCCTTGGGAGATATTATCGCCATTGTAACTATACCAAGCCCCCTTGCGGACAATAATGGAAGTTTCTTCTGCCAAGTCTACAATACAACCCAAGGTAGAAATCCCTTTACCAAAAATAATGTCAAATTCCGCTATTCTGAAGGGCGGCGCTACTTTATTCTTGGCGACTTTGACTTTAACGCGATTACCAAATTCATCTGTACCTTTCTTCAAGGTTTGAATTCGACGAATATCCAAGCGCACCGAAGCGTAAAATTTCAATGCATTACCTCCAGTCGTGGTTTCTGGGCTACCGTAGGTAACACCGATTTTTTGCCGCAACTGGTTAATGAAAATTACTGTACAACCAGATTTACCAATGTTGCCCGTAATTTTACGCAGAGCTTGGCTCATCAACCGCGCTTGCAAACCAACGTGAATATCACCCATATCGCCTTCAATTTCAGCACGGGGAACCAGTGCCGCTACTGAGTCAATGACTACAATATCAACTGCAGCAGAGCGTACAAGCTGATCGACAATTTCCAAAGCTGATTCGCCAGTGTCAGGTTGAGAAATCAGCAAATTGTCAATATCTACACCCAATGCCGCAGCATAAGTAGGATCAAGGGCGTGTTCAGCATCAACAAAGGCAGCAATACCGCCATTTCTTTGCACTTCGGCGAGCGCATGTAGCGCTACTGTAGTCTTACCGGAACTTTCCGGCCCATAAATTTCTATTACCCGCCCCTTGGGTAAACCACCACCTAATGCTAAATCTAGGGTAAGCGCTCCACTAGAAATTGTTTCCACCCGCATCCGGGTAGCATCGCCCAGGCGCATGATTGCCCCTTTACCAAAGCTGCGCTCAATCTGGTTTAGCACCATAGTCAGTGCTTTTTGCTTGCCGGAAGTATCGGTGTTGATAGCCATTTCTGCCTCTAATGCCTCTAATCTAAATATATGGTTTTAAGGAGTGTTGGTTTCGGAGCTTGAGTAGAACAGATATACTATTTTAACCAGAAAATTCTGGAATAGGACTTCTCAAATCAAAAAAGGGGTGTGACAAGATCGTAACTCGATCGCTACCAGATTAGGGTAGTTTTGCACAATGATACCAACTTGCATTCAGAGATAGCTTTTTTTGGCTGGGTAAGCAAGGGTTTTCAAAGAAAAAATAAATTAGCTAAACAACACTGTCAGTAGAACCGGACTCGTGAGCATTTGCGGAGGTTGCTCAATTAGGAGCGATCGCCATGCCATCAGCATATCATCTACAGCGACTTCATTGGGTCGGGATTGATGTAAAGGGCTTTTAGGGTAGTAATAAAGGGATTTTCAATGCTTTAGGTGACTTTCAGCTTTGAGAAGCGATGATGCTCAGTCGTACTTGCTGCCTATAAGCTTGACGTATAATTGTACCAATATAGGGGAAAACATTATGGCTAAAGTTAATCTAGATGCTCTGATTCCATGAGAAGATTTTGATGTAGAAGAAAATATTAATCTGGGCAAGAAAAAAGAAACAATTTCTATTGAAGACTTTAAGATAGACTCATTCTTCTTTTCAAACATCAGAAAACCTGATTTTCAAAGAGAAACTAACGAATGGGATAAAAATATAGGTCTGTTCAAAAAAGCTACAAAGATGTATCAAAACTATTTCAGAGCCTTGTAAGTAATTTACAAACAGAAAAAACAATTCATAATATTCTAAATGAAATTATATCTAGTAATGATTTTCAGTACTTGACTATTCGTACAATAAATCAAGAAACTCATTCATCTACACAAGATTTTAATACAAATAAAAAAAGTGAGATTTATATAAAAGATGCATTACAAAATGCACAAAAATGTAAAATTTGTCAGGGTCTTATCCATAGAAACTCAATTTCGATTGATCATATCCAGCGTAAAGAAGATGGTGGATTGGCAAGTGTAGATAACGGACAGATAACCCATCCATACTGTAATACAGGATATAAAAATTAAGTTATAAAATACATCTGCATTAGAGAATTTAGCTAATGGCTAAACTTGATGCCACTTCATCCATCACCATTGTCACTATAAACGCCAGTTATCTAATCTTAGTGAATAATCTAAATCCTGAATCCTTTGATAATGAGATAAATTACCAGTGACTAAAGTTAGATTATGACTTATAGCAGTTGCTGCAATCATACAATCAGGATAACCAATTCTTTTTCCGCTTGTTTCTAAATCAGCGTAGATTTTCCCTGCTAATACTGCTTCTGTCAAATCAAAGGATAATATTTCCTGTGAAGTCAGGATAGTTAAAAATTGCTGAAGACGTTTTTCTTGCTTACGTTTTTGCCAACCTTCTACAATTTACATAACTGTAATTACGGAAAGTATGTATTTATCAAATTGGTTTAAGTAACTATTGGCTTTGAAAATAATACGAGGATTTGCTCGTTTAATAATTTCTGACAGAATATCCGTATCAAGTAGGGACTTTTCTACTTTATTCATCTGATCCCGTATATCCTCTTTTTTCCATCGCCTCAGCAACAATTTCATCAACAATTTCTGGGACATCAGCATATAATCCCATTAATGGATCTTTTTGCTCCTGAATTTCTGCTAACCGTTCAATTACATGAGTAATCAATTTTGATAAAGTTGATTGATTGACTATTGCCAAAGTTTTTGCCCGCTCAAAGGTGAGTCTATCTAATTCAAGTTCTATCTTTTCCATAATAGTTTTCAACTTCCATATAAATCATTATGGTTCATTAAACTATTGTAACTCAGCATTAATGGTGTTGAAGTGATGCAGAAATATTTGTTAGAAGTGCAGAGTTGTTTGATTGTAATAAATAAATTGGTGAATAAGTTCCTTCTCTACCTATAAAACTTAAATAATTCCTTGCATATTTTACTAAATTATTTTATTTTTAATGGAATTTTGGTGTATTTCCAATTTGATAATTGAACACAACACAATATCTATCAATTAACGTTATTTGCTAAAATTTGATTAGGCTTTATCTTTCATATATCTTTGATGACTTTCGACCTTCCCAACTCTCTGATTATTGATACAGGGCTTTCAGTTTCTGGATTAACTGACTATATTCGCTTGCTGTTAGAGCAAGATGAACAATTGCGGCAAGTTTGGGTAACTGGCGAAGTTTCTAGTGCTAACCACCATCGCAGCGGTTTATTTTTTACACTGCAAGATCCCGATCGCACCGCCGGCATTAAATGTGTGGTATGGAATAGCCAATTGCCAAAACTTGCCCAAATGCCAGTTGCTGGTGAGCAAATAATTATTTTGGGTAGTATTCGCCTATATCCACAACGGGGAGAGTATCAGTTATCAGTTTGGCAGACTTTACCTGCTGGTGTTGGTTTACAGGCGTTGCGCTATCAAAAACTAAAAAATCGCTTGCTGGCTGAGGGATTGTTCGACGCGCAAAGAAAGCGATCGCTCCCCATCCACCCCCAAACGATCGCTGTTGTCACTTCCCCAACGGCTGCTGCTTGGGGTGATATTCAAAAAACCCTCAAGCAAAGGTATCCAGGTTTACACGTTTTATTTTCTCCGGCGACAGTACAAGGTGAGCAAGCACCTGAATCTATCGTTAAAGCAATTGAGCGAGTGGAAAAAGATGGACGCGCCGAAGTGCTAATTTTATCGCGGGGTGGCGGCGCGGTGGAAGAATTGGCTTGCTTTAATGATGAACGAGTGGTGCGATCGCTTGCTAGTTGTTCTATTCCGATAATTACTGGTATCGGACATCAAAGAGATGAATCTTTGGCGGATTTAGTTGCAGATGTCTGTGTGCATACACCGACGGCGGCAGCAGAAAGAGTTGTACCGGCACTTTCAGAGTTGTATACTGAGCATCGGCAGCGAGTTGTGGCTTTATATGAGGCGGTGCATGACTCTGGGGAAAATGCTGAGAATAAACTGCAAGGATTACGGAATCGTTTGCGACGTTTGCGGTTAGATCGGCAAGTGCAGCAGGAGGTGGAAAAGCTAACTTGGAAGCGTCAGCATTTGGTGCAAATTACGATGGGGCGATCGCAGCAAGCGGCGCAGTATTTAGAATTATTGCGGCAAAAGTTGGCTAGTCTTGACCCGAAAGCGGTGTTACAGCGTGGTTATGCGGTGGTGAGAAGGGAAGATGGGGCGATCGCTCGTTCGGCAAAGGAGTTGGCTGTGGGAGAAGATTTGTTGATTCAGTTGGGGCAGGGTGGGGTTAGAGTGAAGGTTGTAGAAGTAAACGAACCGTAGAAGTAAACGAACCGCAGAGGCGCAGAGGACACGGAAAAATTAATGGTTAAACGTAAAAGTGCTTCTAGTTCTGATTCGATGGAAGGTTGGAATTATGAGGCGAAGGTTGCTGAAATAGAGGGAATTATTACTCGCATTGAGGCGGGTGAGTTAGAATTGGAAGCGGTGTTTGACCAATTTGCCAGTGCTGTTGAGTATTTGCGTCAGTGTGAAAGTTTTTTGCAGCAGCGACAGCAGCAGGTGGATTTGTTAATTGAAACATTAAGCGAATAATAGAAGCCAGACTTTTTAGTGTAAGTTATTTAGGAATTTAAATATAATTAAACAGCTAAACTAGTTAAAAAGAAATAATTTTTATTATCAATATTTTTTAGTAAATCTCCGTTTTCACTCATATTTAAATCTTCCCAATATCCAATACCCAATTCAGAGTTATAACCAGGAGTTTGAGAAGTTGAGAATAACTGATGAAACGATTGATTTAACGAACTGCGATCGCGAACCGATCCACATTCCAAATCTGATCCAGCCTCACGGAGTTTTACTGGTTTTGCAAGCTCCCACCCTGGAAATCATTCAGGTAAGTAGCAATAGCCAGGAAGTTGTTGCCCGTCAACCAGAAGAATTGCTGGGCAAGCCTCTGTCCTACTTATTCAATGTCAAGCAGATTAAGCTGATTCAACAATGTCTGGCGGAAGATTTCGAGAGCATCAATCCCCTCAATTTGTCTATTAAGCGCCTAAACAAATCAATCTATTTTGATGGTATTGTACATCGTTTAGATAATATCATTATTCTGGAATTGGAGCCGAAACAAGCGAAGGGACAAATAAGCTTTTTTAACTTTTATCAACAGGTAAGAGGAACAATAACCCGCATTCAAAAAGCACCCACACTACTGAAAATGTGCCAGATTGTGGTGACAGAAGTCCGGCGAATTACTGGCTTTGAACGCGTCATGGTCTATAAATTTGATCAAGAAGGGGCAGGCAGCGTCATCGCTGAAGACACCAATCAGGAAACGCCCTATCTGGACTTGCACTATCCACCCTCTGACATTCCCAAGCAAGCCCGACAGCTATACACTCTTAACTGGCTGCGGCTAATTCCAGATGCCAGTTACCAGCCTGTCACCTTAATTCCAGCGAACAATCCTTTGACAAATCAACCACTCGATCTGAGTCTATCGGTGTTGCGGAGTGTTTCTCCAATTCATCTAGAGTATCTGCAAAATATGGGCGTTACTGCCTCTATGTCTATTTCTCTGATGCACGAAAAAAAGCTTTGGGGATTGATTGCCTGTCATCATTCTTCGCCCAAATATATTTCTTACAATATTCGCACTGTGTGCGAGTTCATTGGACAGGTGATGTCTGTGGAACTGGCAAACAAAGAAGCGAGTGAAGACATTGATTACAAAAGCCAATTGAAATCATTGCAAACTCAATTTGTTGAAGAGTTATCTCAGGCTGAGTATTACCTGGATGGTATGGTGCAACTAAAATCTCAATTACTTAATCTGGTTACAGCCACGGGAGCGGCGATATGCAGTGGCGACCAGTGTATTCGAGTGGGTAAAACACCCTCTGAAGAAGAGGTTCATGCCTTACTTGATTGGATTAAACTGCGTCTTTATCATAACTTGTTTGAGACGCGATCGCTCACGAAAAATTATCCTGCCGCCGAGTCATATCAAGCGATCGCCAGTGGAGTGTTAGCCCTAGAAATTTCTAGAGTTCATCACAATTACATTCTCTGGTTTCGTCCAGAAGTAATTCAAAGCGTAAATTGGGGCGGCAACCCCAACAAACCTGTAGAAGTTTTCTCAGATGGCAGTTTACGGATGTCTCCTCGCAAATCTTTTGCATTGTGGCAAGAAACAGTGAAAGGATGTGCCCTACCTTGGAAACCTTGCGAAGTTGAAGCGGTTACTGAACTGCGAAGCCTGGTTGTGGGTGTTGTGTTGCGCCAAGCAGACAAACTAGCATCGATGAATTTTGAATTACAACGGAGTAACGAAGAACTCGATTCCTTTGCCTACGTTGCCTCTCATGACCTGAAAGAACCTCTGCGGGGCATTCACAATTATGCCAACTTTTTAATGGAAGACTATGCAGACGTATTGGATGACAATGGAATTGCCAAACTCCAAACTCTGGTGCGTCTGACGCAGCGAATGGAAGACTTGATCAACTCACTCCTCCATTTCTCCCGCTTGGGACGCGCCGAACTGATTCGGCAACCAGTGAATCTGAATGACGTAGTGCAACAGGTAATCGGCACTTTGACCATGGCCCGACCCCAAAGCGAAGTCGAGTTTCGCATTCCTCAACCTCTAAGAAGCGTTCAATGCGATCGCGCTCAGATTAATGAACTCTTCAGCAACCTAATCAGCAACGCCATTAAGTACAATGATAAACCCCAAAAGTGGGTTGAAATTGGTTGCGTTGAAGGAAATGGCGAAAGCAAAATTTCTCCCACTTCTCTGACTTTCTACGTTCGTGATAACGGCATTGGCATTTTAGAAGAACATCTTGACAAAATCTTTCAAATCTTCCGCCGCTTACATGGGCGGGACGACTTTGGAGGTGGGACTGGCGTAGGGTTAACCATTGCCCGCAAAATTGTAGAACGGCACGGTGGTAGAATTTGGGTGGAATCTATCCCAACTCTTGGCAGCACATTTTACTTTACCCTGTCGGCGGAGGCAAATAGATGACTCGTATTTCAGTCTCCCCAATCCAGCAAACGCCCGTACTTTTAATTGTGGAGGATAGCAACGAAGACTTTGAGGCACTGCAAAGATTTCTAGGGCGATCTTCCGTTGCGATCGCCATCCAACGGTGTGTGAATGGGGAACAAGCCTTAGCATTTCTTTATCGGACTGGCAGGTATATTGAGCGCGAAAGTGCGCCCCGTCCCGGCTTGATTGTCCTTGATTTGAACCTGCCCGGAACCGATGGACGAGAAGTGTTGCGCCGGATTAAACAGGATGACAGCTTAAAAATGATTCCGGTGGTGGTGTTTACTACCTCTAACAATCCCAAAGATATTGAAGTATGTTATCAATACGGTGTCAACAGCTATATTGTTAAGCCAATCAATTTTGCTCAACTGAAACGAGATATTCAGATGCTAGTGGAATATTGGTTTGAAGTGACAACGCTGCCTGATTTCCTAGAGGATTAGTCATAAGGCAAAAATTTGGGTTTTTGAGACGCGATAAATCGCCGTCTCTACAAGTCTTTTGGTCTTATCTGAACTGTAGTGTCTTTCCCCCTGTCCCGAATGTCACTAAGAAAACGTGAAACCTTTGTCTGAGGAAGGTGTGGGAGGTGTGGGAGGTGTGGGAGGTGTGGGAGGTGTGGGAGGTGTGGGAGGTGTGGGAGGTGTGGGAGGTGTGGGAGGATGGGGAAGAAATCTGGCTCCCCACACTCCCCTCTCTCCCCACACTCCCCCCTCTCCCCTTGTCCCCCTGCCCCCTGCCCCCTGCTTGTTAGGAACTCAGCCATTCCTACCAATCAGAGTTGCAATTGCCTTGACTAACTCATCTGGTTCAACGGGTTTAGACAGATGCCTTTGAAATCCTGATGCGATCGCTTGTTGCTGGTTGATTTCTCCCGCATAAGCAGTTAAAGCGATCGCGGGAATCTGTTTAGCTTGCTTTAGTTGCAATGCTCTAATTTGGCGCATTAGCATATAGCCATCTGTCTCTGGCATTCCAATATCACTGAGCAAAATATCTGGTTCTGACTCTGCCAATGCTTGCAGTGCTTCTTTTGCTGATGCTACAGCAATTACATTTGCCCCAGCCTGTTCTAGGACAAATGTATGAAACTCACGGGTATCATCGTCATCGTCTACAACTAATATTTGAATGCCTGTAAGAATTTCAGTTGTAGAAGAAGCATTTAAAGGATCAATGTTTATCTGTTGTTTTGAGGTTAACTCTTTTTTGATCAGGGGTAGCCTAACTCTAAAAATAGCTCCTTGCCCTTCCCCTAAACTTTCTGCCCAAATCCTGCCACCATGTAGTTCTATCAAATGACGGACAATTGCTAATCCTAACCCCAAACCACCAAACCTTCGGGTTGTTGTGCCATCAGCTTGACGAAAATATTCAAATACATGAGGGAGAAATTCAGGGCTGATCCCTTTACCTGTATCGCTGACGGTAATCTGAGCTTGAGAATCAATGCGTTCTAGTTGAATATTAATTTTTCCTTCTTCAGGAGTGAATTTGACGGCATTTGATAACAGATTCCAGATTACTTGTTGTAAGCGATCGGAATCACCCAAAACCTGCCCCAAAGAAGCATCTAGCATTGTCTGAATTTGAATATCTTTAGCCTCTGCTGCCAAACGTACTGTCTCCAATCCCGCCTCAATCACCAGTACTAGGTTGACGGGAAACATCTTCAGGTTAAGCTTGCCTTGTAAGATCCGAGAAACATCAAGCAAATCTTCAATGAGTTGAGCTTGTAATTTAGCATTTCGCTCGATGGTTGCAATCGCTTTTTTGATCTCTGCTGGCTGAAATTCACGGGTTTGTAAGAGTCTTGCCCAACCAAGAATGGGATTGAGAGGCGATCGCAATTCATGGGAAAGCACCGCCAAAAACTCATCTTTAATCCGGTTGGCTGTTTCGGCTTCAGTTCTAGCAGCTTGCTCAAGTTCCAGGAGGCGATCGCGTTCGGCTTCTGCTGTCTTGCGTTCGGTAATGTCAATCACTGAGCCAATGTAACCTTTAAATTGACCGTCCACCCCAAACCAAGGATTAGCAGCATCGATCGTCCAGCGATACTCGCCATCTTTGCGGTGCAAGCGGTACTCCATACGGAAAGGCTCACAACGCTTGCTAGCTTCCAGAAAAATATTCCTAACCTCATCGTAATCTTCTGGATGTACGGCGTTCAACCAGCCAAATCCCAGACTCGTTTCTTCCCTTTGACCGGTAAAGTCATACCAGCTTTTGCTCAGATAGGTGCAATAGTTATTGGTATCTGTTACCCAAACCATAAAGGGGGCATTGTCAGCCATATTGCGGAACTGTTCTTCGCTTTCACGAAGTGCTTTCTCTGCCTGTTTGCGATCGCTGATCTCTGTAGTAAAAATGCTTACTCCTTCACCAAAGGGGTAGACGCGATTCTCAAACCAACGTTGCCAAGCAGGATAAAAGTATTCAAACTGAACAACCGTCTGTTCTGCCATCGCCCGATGAACCTGGGTATAAAACTCGCTTTTGACCACATCTGGAAACACTTCCCAAATGATTCGATCTAGCAACTCTTCCTTTTCGATGCCCATAACTTCTGCGACGCGATCGTTGACAAAGGTATAACGCCACTCCCGATCCAACACAAAAAATTGGTCTTGGATGCCAGCGAGGACAGTTTCTAAGTGTGCTTTTGCCACCTCAGCTTCAATGCGTAGCCCTTGCTCTCGTTGCATTGCCTCCTCACGGAGACGAGCCATTTTTAGGGCTGCCTCCACCCGTGCTAACAATTCCCGAGCCGAGAACGGTTTAATTAAGTAATCATCGGCTCCCGCTTCTAAACCTTCCACCCGTGCCTCTTCCCCCGCCCGCGCTGACAGCAGAATGATGGGAACTTTTTTCGTTTGCGGATTGGCCCGTAATTCTTGCAGTAGTCCAAAGCCATCTAATCCAGGCATCATTACGTCCGTCAATACCAAATCTGGGACACGCCCACGGGCAGAATCCAAAGCCGCTAAACCGTCCGCCACTGATTCCACCTCATACTGCTGACTTAACAGCCGTTTGACATAATCGCGCATATCTGCGTTATCATCAGCCAGCAGAATTCGGGGAGAAGAAGGTGACAGGTTATAGGTGACAGGTGACAGGTAAGATTCCTCCCTATTCCCTATTCCCTGTTCCCTATTCCCTTCTTCGGGTAGCCAACGCAGAGCTTCTTCTAGATAAGGGGTTGTACCTAATGCAGTTGAAGCTAAGGTTCGAGGGGCGCTAATCCGGGCCGGAGGTAAATGAGCATATCCCGTTGGAATTGATACAGTAAAGCAACTACCTGCTCCTAGAACACTGGTTACTTTGACTGTTCCACCATGCATTTGCACCAATTCTTGCACCAGTGATAATCCAATTCCTGATCCTTCAAAAGTTCGTCCTTGCGCCCCTTTGACGCGGTGGAATCGTTTAAAAAGATGGGGAATTTCTTCTGCTGGGATACCGATTCCTGTGTCTTTGACTGCAAACTCAATATGGTCGTTTGCCCACTGCAAGCTTACCGCGATTTTTCCAGTCATCGTGAACTTGAAGGCATTCGAGAGCAGGTTAAGAACAATCTTTTCCCACATTTCCCGATCTACATACACTGGTGCTGGAAGGGAAGGACAATTGACTGATAATTCCATCCTTGCGCGTTCTACTGCTGAACGAAATACACTAGCTAGTTCTGCGGTGAAAGTGGCCAGATCGGTGGGTTCATAAGAAGCTTGAACCCGTCCGGCTTCGATGCGCGAGAAATCTAGCAGACTGTTAACTAGTTTTAGCAGGCGGAGTCCATTCCGTTGTACCATTTCTAACTGCTCTCGTTCGTGGGCTGGCAGTAGGCTGGCACAATTAGCTAAGGTTTCCTCTAATGGCCCCAACATCAGGGTTAGAGGGGTACGAAACTCGTGGCTGACGTTGCTGAAAAATACAGTTTTAGCGCGATCAATTTCTGCCAAGGCTTCGGCGCGTTTGCGTTCTTCCTCGTAAGCTTGGGCGTTGGCAATACTGGCTGCAATTTGAGCCGCAACTAAATCAATGAATCTTCTATAGTTATCGTCGAATAACCTGAAGGGATTCAACCCAGCAATTAATATACCAGCTTTTCCCGTCTTACCGGATGCTGCAATTGGTACTGCGATCGCTTGATGGGGCGATCGCTCCCAAACACCACAGGGTAAGCTACTAAAAGACACTTCCAAATCAGAAATTAGTTTTGCCTGATGCGTTTCGATCACTTCCGCAAAGGGCCAAACGCAATCAGAATCGAGATCGACTATTTCAGGTGCTGCTACATGATTCTGCCCGATGCGGCATGTTCCAGCCAGAAAAACTTGTTGCTGATCTGGATCAACCAGATAAATCATTGCGAAAGGCAAATCGTAAGGGTTGCTTTCCAGACAATTTGCACTTAGTGTACAGGCTTGATCGAATGTCCGCGCGTCTGCCGTCCTAGCCGCTAGTTCGCGCAAAAGTGCTAACTGACGTTCACCAATAATGCGCTGAGTGTCGTCTGTATTGGCACAGATTATCCCGCCTGTGTCGCCCTGGTCATTAGGAACTGGGCTGTATGAAAAAGTATAATAGGTTTCTTCTGGATAGCCGTTGCGCTCCATAATTAGCAGCAGCGCTTCGTCATAAGTACCCTCGTTCTTCAACATCGCTGATTCTGCTCGCGGGCCAACCTGATCCCATATTTCCCGCCACACGCAGGAAGCTGGCTGACCAAGTGCTTCTGGATGTTTGCCGCCAATAATAGCCTTATAAGGGTCATTATAAAGGTTTATGAGTTCTTCGCCCCACCAAACAAACATGGGTTGGCGGCAAGTCAGCATAATTCGCACGGCAGTCTTTAAACTCTGTGGCCACTGCTGTGTTGGACCAAGGGAGCTTTTTGACCAGTCCCATTCTCGCATCCTAGCACCCATTTCACCCCCGCCGATAAGGAAATTTACGTCGGCGTTGCTTGCTGACGTTGACTCGTTCTTCATTAATTCCTCTCGGTTGGTCATGCGTCGGTTAAAGGCTATATCTGTGGTCGTCTTTTTGCCAAAATCCCCTCTAAATTAGACGTTGATGCTCCTAAATAGTCATTTTAGAGGATATTCAAAGGTATATACAATTAAATACAGGCTTTGCCATGACTTTTCAAAGCATTAAAATCGTCTTTTAGGGCAAGTTACTGTTTTGGCTCTCTTCTATTGTCAACTTTATATGACCGATATTCCAAACTATCAAGCAAGGTCAGTTCTTATTCAGAACTCACAATGCCTACTCTTCTTTTAGGGAGTCTATTTTCTTAAGAATTTAACCTCGTTCACTTAACTCCTTGAGTAGATTATTAATTCGCTGTATTCTTAAGGGATAAGGTCTTACATCTCCATTTCCCAAGGGTTAATTGTTAGGAAAGTAACACTAAGCTTGGCAGCAAACTTTTCTTTAGACATATTTAACTCTTGCCGCAGGGCACGAATTAGTTTGCCAATATTAGGTTGCTTTGCCACAAGTCGGCTTACACTATGAGTCATATATATTAAAGTTCATAAAGCAGCATATATTAACAATTTTTACGACAAAATGTTATTTTGCGTCTACTGCTCTTGAGATAGAGATTGTGAACTCAAATCAGAGCATCACAACATTATCATAATTTTAATTTATCGTTTTAAGAAACAAGACTATTTGATTTTATTCTATAAGTCGCTTTATCCTGAAATCAGTAGAGATTTGAACTTTACAAGACTTACACAAACAATACTGAAAATCTTTCTTTTCAGTAGGGGCAATTTATGTAGACGCATACTCTTAGGTCGAAGCAAGCTACGCGGAGTGTCTGTCTGCAACACGTGTACGTTTGCGTAGCCTCCCGTAGGGAACCTAGAGAAACAGATAAGCTACCCGCAGTAATTATCCGTATAGTGTGTAGTTTTGTGTATGAGATATAAAAGTACGTGTCTTGCCAAAATTTAAATACCAAACTAACGCTAAATTTACCAAAAAAATTTTGGTGTACCTATCTTTTAACTTTGATAAAACAAATAAGGAGAATTGTTAAATGCTAGATCAGCAGATTGATTGCCCCAGCAGACCCAAGACAAGCGCAATGATCATGAAACTTTTCCAAATTACTCTAGTAGTCTTAGTACTTTTAATCAACTTAGTAATTGCTTTCCCTTCTTGGGCAGAAAAAACGCCTTCTTCAAATAACAATCCTGACTATTTTCAAGTAGGGCAAAAAGTCATTTGGCTTTACAAGGCTCGTGCAGATTCTAGCGATGTTCAAAGAATTCCTGCCGAAGTAGTTCAGTTAAGTTCTAAGCAAGTACAAATCAAGGTATACAAACATAACCACGAAGTTGTCAATCGTTGGGTAAATCCAAACAAGCTTGAGAATTTGAAAAAAGTCAAAGAGTCAGTATTTTAAAATTTAGCTATATGGAAGTAAACCTACTACAGCACGACGTAAATCCATCTATCATCTCAACTAACAATAGAAGTAGGGGTAATTCATGAATTACCCCTACCAAAGTTAATAATTTTAAACTCTATTTATTTTTTATAGATCAAAAAAACCGAACCAATTGGCCCAAGATTTTCTACATAAGTTTTCTGGTTATAATACAATCCTGGAGACATACCTCCATCAAATAAAATTCCTTCTTGAATATTACCTAAACAGTTATTGCTAGCAATGCCTTGGAGGACATTATCAAACATATCTGGCAGTAACTCTTGATTAAGTTGAGATAATTCAATCTCTGAATTAGCTTTCAAGTCATTAACTAATAGTATTACATAGCCTTGATTAGTGATAGCTGCCAGAGAGCGATTAGTTGCATTTTTACAAGCAAATTCTCCCAAATCTTGACAAATATCTTTAAACTTACCCTGACGATAGAATCTGCCATTACCCCCTACTAAATTGTAATTGAGAATATCGTTTTTTCTTTTACCAGCTTGGATAGTAGCCTGCCTTTGGTTAGGTGTACCTCCTGATATCCCAAAGGAAGAACGCTTGTTTTTAAACGCTCCTGAATACTCTATACCACGAGAGACATTTAAACCTTGTGGCTTATTATCAGTATCTATGTAGTCAGCATTAATTGCGGCAATGGGTAGCTGTCCGTTCAATTTGGCATTCTCATCACCGATGAGTTCATGAAACTGTTTTGGAATGTATTCTTTACGCAGCTTACCTCTAGTATCTTTGGCGTAGAGTTTATGAGATAGACCGACATTAACTTTGAAATCTAATTCTGCTGATTTGGGATTAAAAATAATCACATTGTTAATACCTCTGGAATTTTTTTTACCTTGATTATTGGTTTTAAAAAAATCAATACTGAATTTAGGATCTTTGCCAGGGCAAGTTTTAGATGCTTTGGGGACTGGATTTGCTTCAATCTGTTGACAACCTGATAACAAGCTTGCACCAATTATCGAGATAAATAACAAAAATAATTTTTTGGTTGACATAATAATGCAAAAAAACCGCTACAGAATTACTATAGCGGGGAATAATTTAAAATGTAAGGATTCAGAAGTCAGGAGTCAGAATCCAGAATGATTAGAAAATCAAGGATATTATGGCTTCTTAATTATGATTTCTGGATTCTGGATTCTGAATTCTTGCTTTAAAATTTCAGTCTGAAATTAATCTGAATAACTACAACTTAAGAGAACCATTCTAAAACAGCTTCTTCTTTAGTGTTAGTATTCCGAGATGGTGTCTCACGATTAAATTTCATCTGAATTGACCGAGTTTGCTCACCATCCGCAGCTACAGCCAGAATTGGATAGTCAATTAAACCATCCTGGAAGGACATTTGGAAGCGGAATGTTCCATCTGGATTTAGCTGAATTGGACGGCCGCCAATGGTTACGGTAGCGTCGGGTTCGGTTGCACCGTAAACTATCAATTCAGCATCGGCAATTAACCAGAACTGGCGCGGACGCACTGGGACGGCGGAAGCGGAGAAGCCAACACCTGACATTCCTGCACCGGAAGCGGTTAAGCCTGAGACGGTGGGAACTGCCCACATACCCACACCAGATGGGAAAATGTAGGAACTAAGGGCTTGTTCCGGACGCGCTGAACCTGGTACTTGATGCTGAGAACCGAAGATAGAACCAGCAACTCGTAGCGCTTCGGCAGATTCGGCTAAACCAAAGATTTGGTCGTAGATAGGATTGCCGTTAGTGTTTACACCACCATTGGCGGTAGCTGTAGCTGCAATCTTCTTGGCTGGGGGAACTAGTTCGTACTGAGTCTTACCGCGCAAATCTTCTTCAAAGTTGACAGTGATGAAGACATCTTCAATCCAGTCTGAAGGATAGACGGGGGGAATGTGTACTCTAGCAGAACGAGCTAGTACTAACCAGCGACCATCAGCAGCACGATAGCCGATATCTATCACATAATCGCGATCGCTAACTGGAACTGGTAGATACCATTCTCTAGCTAGTTCATCAGCAGGATATTCTTGAATGCTGTGAGGGCTTTGGTATTCGATATTGATGTCGGTAACATCATAAATCCGTAGTGCGAGTTGTTGTCCACCTTGGCGGCGTAGTTCCTCTTTATGTTCATTGGGGATATCCCAGTAAGTGTAAGCCCACTGTGGATCGCGTGGTAAGAGGACAATCCGGCTTTCACCATAGCCAGAAGGCAAATCTGCGAGTCCTTCATCAACATCAGCTAGAGATCCACCTGTACGATCTTCCTGACCTAATTCAAACTTAGCAGCTTCCACGGTTTCCTGTGCCTCCAATGAACGAGATGGACTGAGCAAAGTTTTGCTTCGCTGGACTTCTAAAATTGATGCCAGCAATTGTGATTTACGCATTCGGCTATAGCGAGAGATGCTATATTCGCTGGCAACTCTTCGTAGTTGCCGTAAGGTCATCTCCTCTAGGGGCGGGCGTTCTTTTGCCATTAATTTGGCCTCCAGTAGTGTAAGCGGTAAATGATTTCCCCTGGTTAAAGAATGCTATATAAAAGGTCATCCACATCCAGATGAATTTCTTATTCCTGACTCCTGGTTTTGCCCAGTTTTAAGTTTTTTAATCTGTTTTTAAATTGAGGTAACTTCTAGGCAATTCCTGGTTATGCCAAAATTAGCATTTCTTTGGGATCGAAGAAGTGCTGTTTGTTAAGTCAATATTAACCACTAAGCATATCTAGGGATCAAGTGTTTTCTATAGCTTTTTTGACTATATTACGAATTTATAAGCTTTCCTGGGAACAGAATGTCATGAAAAGATAACATTAGTAGCTAGCACAGTGTTGCTCATGGCATAAATATCAATTTTTCATGACATTCGCCTGTGGGGAAGGGGGCAAGGGGGAATTTAACCCAGCTTGTTGAAGTAGCGGACTCAAACCCATCTTCCGGTTCCATAGCAGGAGTCATTTTCCTCTTCCCCCTGCTCCCCTGCTCCCCTGCTCCCTGCCCCCTGTCCCCTCGCTACAATCAGTTGACATCCTCCCAGTAATGCGAAAAAGTGAAATGAAGGGCGATCGCTCCCAGGATAAACTCAAATGACTAAACTGATTCTGGTTGTAGACGACGACAATTTTATGCGAATGCATCTGTGTAAGCAATTGACAGATGCAGGGTATCAGGTGGAAGAAGCAAGTAACGGGCTAGAGGCGATCGCTATCTATACTCGCCTCCAACCAGATATAGTACTGTTGGATATTATGATGCCGGTGATGGATGGGTTTAGTTGCTGCGCTCAACTGCAAGCACTTTCCAACGGCAAAAACACACCAGTGTTAATGATTTCTGCTTTTTCCGATCAGGCAACCGTAGATAAAGCTTTTGCTTTGGGTGCAACTGACTTTATTACTAAGCCGATTCAATGGCCAATATTACATCTAAGATTGCGCCGTCTTTTGGAAGCTAATCATGCCATACAGGAATTAAGACAGCAAGCTACACAGGCACAATTGCGGGAAGTCGAACTCAGGATAGCATTAGATGCTGCTCGTATGGGCATCTGCAACTGGGATCTGTTGACGAACAAAATTACTTGCTCAGATAATCTGGAAGCAATTTTTGGCTTAGAGAAAGGCACTTTCAACTACACATATCAAGCTTTTCTCAACTGCATTCATCCCCACGATCGCGATTTCGTCAGGCGATCGCATCAGCAAGCTGTTGAGGATAAAGCCAAATATGAAATTGAATTTCGAGTTATTTTACCCAATGGGAAAATTCGTTTTTTAGCAAACAAAGGAGTTGTCGTTGTAGATAAGTCTGGTACAGCTGTGCAAATATCTGGGGTATACATGGATATCACCAAGCGCAGGCAAGCGGAGGAGGCGCTAGAAGTTCATGCTAACCAGCAAGTAATGGTGGCAGAACTAAGTCAAATGGCTTTAGCTGGTGCAGATTTGACTACACTAATGAACTCATCTGTAACAATTGTTGCCCAATGCCTCAAAGTTCAGTTTTGCAAAATTTTGGAACTCCTGCCAGATAACCGGAAATTGCTGCTACGTGCTGGAGTCGGTTGGCAACCTGGACTTGTGGGAAAGGCGATCGTGAGCGGGGAGATAAATTCTCAAGCTGGTTACACTCTGCTTTGCGATGAACCAGTGATTGTTGATGACTTCCGTGCCGAAACGCGATTCAATGGGCCATCACTGCTACATCAGCATCAAGTGGTGAGCGGTATTAGCGTAGTGATTTATGGCAAAGAGCGACCTTTTGGTGTCTTTGGGGCACACACAACCAGACACCACATTTTTACCAAAGATGACATTTCTTTTCTCCAAGCTGTTGCCAATGTTCTCGCTACAGCCATTGAGCGCCAACGGGTGGAAGAGGCACTCAAAGAAAGCGAAGAACGTTGCCAGTTAGCCGTGCAGGGCAATAATGATGGCATTTGGGACTGGAACGTTAAAAATAATCAAGTATATTTCTCAATTCGCTGGAAAGAAATGTTGGGTTACGCAGAACATGAAATTTCCAATCATTTAGACGAATGGGCAACACGAGTACATCCAGATGATATTGGATTTGTCAGACAAGCGATCGCCGATCACTTTGCTAAGATTACCCCGTTTTTTATCAGCGAACATCGAGTCCGGTGCAAAGATGACACCTATAAATGGGTTTTGGATCGCGGTCAGGCAGTGTGGGATGAAGATGGTAATGTTGTGCGGATGACAAGTTGCCATACAGATATCACTGAACGGAAACTGGCAGAAGAACAACTGCGTCAGAGCGAAGAACGTTTCCAAATAGTCGCCCGTGCTACCAACGATCTTTTATGGGACTGGGATTTGCTGACTGATGAGGTGTGGTGGAATCAAGCTTTAGAAAAACTTCTGGGTTACTCGAAAGAGCAAATAACATTTACCGCTAATTGGTGGTATGAACATATACATCCAGACGACAGGCAGAGAATCGCCTCCCAAGCGCGGACACTGATAGATAGCGGTGAAAAATTCTGGTCAAATGAATACCGTTTTCGTCGCAGCGATGGTTCTTATGCCTATATGTTCGATCGCGGTTATGTCGTTCATGACCAAACAGGTAAACCAGTGCGGATGATGGGCGCGATGATGGATATCAGCGAACGGCAAGCCGTACTGCGCGATCGCGATCGTGCCCAAGCAGCATTAGAACTCCAAAATTTGCGATCGCAACTATTCGCTAATATCACCCTGAAAATTCGTCAGTCTTTACAAATCGATGAAATTCTGCAAACCAGTGTCAAAGAAGTGCAAAAGCTACTGCTTGCCGATCGAGTATTAATCTTGCGCCTACAGCCAAATGGCTCTTTCATAGCGGTTCAAGAGGCAATAGTTCCTGGTTTACCTGTTGTACTGGGGCAGCAAATTATAGACCCTTGCTTTCGCGATGATTATATTGAGCAGTACCGCCAAGGACGAATTAATGTCATTAACGATATCAAAGAAGCTGATATCCAACCTTGCCACGTCGAATTACTGGAACGATTTGCCGTTAAAGCCAACCTTGTAGTCCCGATTTCCCTCAAAAATCAGCTGTGGGGACTGCTAATTGCCCATCAGTGCGCCCATCCCCGCCAGTGGACTAGCTGGGAAATTGAACTTTTACGACAGCTAGCAGATCAAATAGGCATTGCCTCAACTCAGAGCCTCATCCTAGAACAAGAAACTCGGCACAGAGAAGAACTCACGCGTTCTAATGAAGAACTAAAACAATTTGCATTTGTCGCCTCCCACGATTTGCAAGAGCCACTGCGTAAAATTAAAACTTTTGGCGATCGGCTCAAAAGCACCTGTGGCGACACCTTAAGTGAACAAGGACGTGACTATCTAGAACGAATGCAGAATGCTGCATCAAGAATGCAGATATTAATTGAAGACTTGCTAACACTTTCACGAGTTACTACCAGAGCGCAACCTTTTGTATCAGTAAATCTGACAAAGATTGCCCATGAGGTATTGTCTGATTTAGAAATTTATGTGCAGCAAGCTGGAGGAAGTGTAGAAATAGGACAGTTACCCACCATTCAAGCTGATCCTATACAGATGCGTCAATTGTTGCAAAATCTAATTGGTAACGCCCTCAAATTCCATCGCCCACAAATACCACCAGTTATCAAAATCTATAGTAAGATATTAAACAATCAAGCAGATAACATATCTAGTAATTCTGAATTTTGCCAAATCATCGTAGAAGATAATGGGATTGGTTTTGAAGAAAAATATCTCGACCGAATTTTTAATGTTTTTCAACGTTTGCATAGCAGCATTGAATACGAAGGCACTGGTATAGGTTTAGCGATCTGCCGGAAAATAATTGAGCGTCATCATGGACATCTCACAGCCCAAAGCAAACCTGGGCAAGGAGCAAAATTTACAATCATATTGTCAATTAATTCCCATTCTTGATTTTTATTCCTAGAGAGGGATTAATAATAAATCTCAAAATTAGCTTAATTGTACAATTGCCACTCGTAATTTGTAGGACTGATGTATTGTACAAATCAACCGTAATGTTAATTATTAATAAGATTCGATTATTTCAGGCTATTGGCTACCACCACAGCTATTTGTTGTTAGACATCGCCTTCTATTAGCAAAGAAATAAAACTTTCAGATCCTAAACAAATAAATTGCATAAGTAATGATTTTTGTCAACGGAAGAGTTACCATCTATGCCAGCTTAATAACTTGATTCATAATAAATTACTGCAAAGGAGACGATGTGGAGGGTCGAAAAAGAAATCTCACCATCTTAATGGCTGATGACGATGAAGACGATGGCATCTTGGTTCGTGAGGCATTGGCAGAGAGTCAATTGCCAATTGAACTATACATCGTGAGTAATGGTGAAGAGTTGATGGATTATTTGTACCATCGTGGTCAATATGTAAACAGGAGCAGTTTCCCACATCCTGGTTTGATTTTATTAGATTTGAATATACCGAGAATTAACGGTCTTGAGGCACTCAAACAGATAAAATCTGACCCCCAACTGCGGCAAATTCCAGTTGTAATACTGACAACATCACGAAGAGAAGAAGATATATATAATACTTACCATTTAGGTGCGAACTCCTTCATCATTAAGCCAGCGCCTTTTGCCTCATTAGTCGAGGTCATGGACACTCTAGTCAAATACTGGTTTGAAATCGTGAAACTACCACTAGAAGCAGTGGGAGAAAAACATGGACAACAGCCCTATCAAAGTTTTGTTCATTGATGATGACGAAGATGACTATATTTTGACTCGTTACTGGTTCAGTGAATTTCAGGTAGCAGACTGCGAGTTGGAGTGGGTGAATAATTATGAAGCGGCAAGAAATGCGATCGCTCGCCACCAACATGACGTTTATCTTGTAGACTACCGTTTGGGGCCACACAATGGACTGGAACTTTTGCGCGAAGCAATTGCCAACGGCTGTTCTTCTCCCATAATTTTACTAACTGGTCAGGGCGACTGGGAAATAGATATCGAAGCGATGAAAGCCGGAGCCGCAGATTATCTTGAAAAAAGCCAGTTGACTGCACCTTTGTTAGAGCGTTCTATCCGCTACGCCATCGAGCGCAAACAGACAGAACAGAAAATCCGCGAACAAGCCGCTTTACTAGATGTTGCCACCGATGCAATTTTTGTGCGTGATTTAGACGATAAAATTTTATTTTGGAACAAAGCTGCTGAGAGTTTGTACGGTTGGAAAAAAGAAGAAGTAATTAATAAGAAGACACGATCTCTCTGGCATGAAAAATATCCGTCTAAAGTTCAAGAAGCACTCAGTGTTTTGATGAAAAATGGCTCTTGGGAGGGCGAATTACAGCAAAAAACAAAATCAGGTAAAGAAATTATTGTCGAAAGCCGTTGGACACTAGTGCATGAATTCGGCAATAAAGCACAATCTTTTCTCGTTGTTAACACTGATATCACACAAAAAAAACAACTTGAAGCGCAATTTCTCCGCGCCCAGCGATTGGAAAGCATTGGTACTTTAGCCAGTGGTATCGCCCACGACTTAAATAATATTCTTGCGCCCATTTTGATGACAGCCCAACTCTTAGAAGCACAAGTCCATGATGAGCGTTCTCGGCGACTGTTGCCAATATTGATTACAAACACTAAACGCGGGGCAAATTTAGTCAAGCAAGTATTATCTTTTACTCGTGGGCTTGAAGGCGAGCGCACAATATTGCAATTAAAGCATTTAATAATAGAAATTCAGCAAATTATTAGAGAAACATTTCCCAAATCCATTGAAGTTTCCACTCAAATTTCGCAACATCTTTGGACTGTATCTGGTGATGCCACCCAACTGCATCAGGTACTGATGAATTTATGTGTTAATGCTCGTGACGCTATGCCAAATGGTGGAACTTTGAAAATTTCGGCGGAAAATCTCTTAATTGATGAAAATTACGCCAAGATGCATATCGAAGCTCAAGTTGGTCATCATGTCGTTATTACTGTTACTGATACAGGAATTGGCATTAAATCAGAAATATTAGATCGGATATTTGATCCATTTTTTACTACCAAAAGACTCAATAAAGGTACTGGTCTTGGTCTTTCTACAGTCCTTGGCATTATTAAAAGCCACGGCGGTTTTATCAACGTATGTAGCGAACAGAGAAAAGGTAGCCAATTTAAGGTATATTTGCCAGCACAAGAAGCGGCGGAAACTATAGAAGAAGAAGACCAAAGACTACCTTCAGGACAAGGAGAATTAATTTTAGTTGTAGATGATGAGGCTGCCATTCGAGACGTGACAAAAACATCCTTAGAAAGCCATAATTATAAAGCAATGACAGCTAGTGATGGCATTGAAGCAATAGCCTTATATGCAGAACATCGAGATAAAATATCTCTTGTCTTGACTGATATGGTCATGCCGTCTATGGATGGGATAACTACTATCCGCACCCTGCGAAAAATTAATCCAGATGTCAAAATTATTGCCGTCAGCGGACTAACTTCGACTGATAAAGTTAATACAGCCTATGATATGGGTATTAAAGCCTTTTTATCCAAGCCTTATACAGCTAGTCAATTACTGCAAATTATTAGCACAGTTCAAAAGATTTAGGAATTGCAAATTGGGCATGGGGCATTGGGCATTACTAATTTATTTGTCAAACTTGAGAGTTATAATTTAGTGAATCCTAACTTCTAACTTCTAACTCCTAACTATTAAATTCCCCATGACAAAGGATGAAGTCTTAGCGGCTAATGCAGCTTTTTATCGAGCTTTTGAAAGAAAAGATATTGAGATAATGAGTGCCGTATGGTCACAAGGAACTGGTAGTTTTTGTATTCATCCTGGAAGTAATATACTACGAGGTTGGAAGGAGATTCGCATCTCTTGGGAGCAGATATTTAAAAACACCGCTTATATCGAAATAAACACAGATATAATTGCTACAGAAATAGTTGACAATATTGCTTATGTTGTGCTGAGAGAAAATGTATTCCAAGTAGTAGCTGGTAGAAGACTTGAAGCACAATCAACAGCTACAAATATATTTCACTTTCTTAGTGGAAAGTGGTATTTAGTTCATCATCATGGCAGTCCAGTTTTGCGTTAAGGAATGGGTAATGGGGAAGAGTTTTGCAATGACTCAATGACTCAATGACAAATGACTAATGACAAATGACAAATGACTAATGACTAATCAACTCTACTGCATCTCGTCCATCGTAATTTTGTAAGTAAACTTTCACAACTTCCTCTTTAGCAGTAGGTAACTTCTTTCCAATAAAATCTGGGTGGATTGGTAATTCTCGATGGCCCCTGTCTACTAACACGGCTAAACGAATCACCTCTGGTCTACCGTAATCGTTGACTGCATTCAAAGCAGCGCGAATTGTCCGTCCTTTAAAAATCACATCATCCACGAGTACAACCGTTTTCCCCGTAAGGTCAAAAGGAATTTCACTTTTCGTTGGAGTCCGCAATCCAATTTTGTCGAGGTCATCTCGATAAAATGTAATATCCAAAGCGCCAACTGACACAGCTACACCTTCCAGCGTCTCAATCTGACGCGCCAACAATTCGGCTAATAACGCACCCCTGGTATAAATACCAAGAAGCACCAGTTGAGACAAATCACGTGTCCTTTCCACAATTTGAGAGGCGAGGCGAGTTAAGGTACGACGGATTTCTTCGGATGAGAGAATTTCAACGACTTTGGCAGACATAGGGAATAATAAGTTAGGAATGATGAGTTAAAAGTTAGAAGTTTTTATTCTTAACTCCTAAATTTACTTGTTTGGGAGTATTAAGAATATTGCGATCGCTATGCCTAACCATAGCAAAAAACAATATCGAGTTAACTGCAAAGCATTTTGAATAGACGTTGCAGTAATGGGATAAATAGCATCTCCTAGCAGTGGTTTGTACTTAGCTACCCCACGATACCAATTTGTACCTCCCATCTGCACACCCAAAAAAGCAGCATAGACACACTCACTCCAGCCAGAATTGGGACTAGGATCGTTAATTGCATCCCGACGACAAATTCGCCAAACCTGCATTGGTTTACCCGATAACAGCGCCAGAGTCACGACTGTTAACCGACAAGGTAGCCAAGTTAAATAATCTTCTACCCGCGCACAAAACCATCCCAAATAAGTATAGGGTGCTTCTCGGTAGCCCACCATTGAATCAAGGGTACTGCTGGCTTTGTATGCTAAAGCTAAGGGAGTTGGCCCCACAATTGGCACAAAGACACCAACAATTGCATAAAAAAGCGGAGCCATGACTCCATCTGTAGCATTTTCTGCAACCGTTTCTAAAACGGCTCGCAAAATTTCTGCTTGTGAGAGGTTTTGGGTATCTCGACCAACGTAATTACTTAAAATCTTTCGAGCTTTCTCCAAATCTCCTGCTGTTAAAGGTTGTAAAACAGCCACTGCTGCGGTTCGCAAACTTCTACCAGCAAAACAACTAGCTAAAAGAATGGAATCAATTGCAATTCCCAACCACGGATGAACCCATCTGGCACTTTGAATAATCAAAAAACCAACAAGACCGCTACCAATTATTAAAATAATCCCTAGTACAATTCCAGCTAGGCGTTGTGTAAGAGGATTTTTACACAATTGGAGAAAAAATTTGCTTAGGCGAGAAATTACCCACCCCATAATTTGTACTGGATGAGGCCAATCCCAAGGATCGCCAATTAAGTAATCTAAAAATGCAGCAATTATTAAAATATAGATGCTATCAGTCATAAGTCACGAGTCAAGGGTCAATCAATTTTGGATTTTGGGTTACATCTTTAGTTCGCTTCCAGAGCAACTTGGATTTTAGATTGACCCCGACCACGTTAACGTAGCCGTACAAAATCCAAGTACTTGGCTCTGATGGTGCAGCGTTAGCGGTAGCGTATTCCTGCGGGGAAGGAAGCTACGCGCAGCATCTTGTAGAGAGGAATGAGCATCCATAGAAGCGTCGGATTTGAAATTGAGAATTTTCGATTTGTTCCCCTCACGAAAGCGTTGCGGGAAGAATTACCGGGTGGGGTATCAACCAAAAAATCTAAAATTCCTAGCCAATATTTAAGCTATTGACCGGAGGCGGAGCGTCTCTGGCTCCGCTCTTGGTTAAACCACAAAACTAGCTTCTTCCCCAAGGGAAGCTTGCCAACTACGAGCATCGTAATAAAGGTCTGCCAGAGTAATACTGTACAAAGCTTCTTTGAGCTTTTGGTTGAGTCTTTGCCAAAGGCTAAATGTTACCCAATCTTCAGCTTGTGTAGGTGCTGGGGTGTGATGAGGTAAATGGCTAGTCTCGCCAACTGCTTCTAAAATTTGTCCTATAGATATTTGTGCAGGCTCTCTTGCCAATTGGTATCCGCCGATGCTGCCACGAATTGATTTCACTAAAGATGCACGACGCATTTCTATTAGTAGTTTTTCGAGATAAGGAGCAGGGATATCTTGACGTTTAGCGATCGCTCTTACAGATACAGGCCCATATTTTGGCTGTAAACTCAAATCTAGCAACGCCTTTACACTATAGTGTCCTCTGGTAGTTAATTTCATTTTGGCAAGCTTTGTTATTTATCCTTTGTCATTTGTCCTTTGTAAATAACCAATAACCAACGACCAATAACTAAGGATCAGTTTTACTTATCATTCTGTAACTCAATTATCATCCTCAGCAAATAAACAACCTTTTGAGCGTTAGTTTAGAAAACTTAAACAAGTATAGTTTAGCAGTGATTTACAAACTATATATATAGCGATCAGCATTGCCAGCATTCTCTAAAATAGATTGTCTTGACAATATTGTTAATGGCATAACAATTGTGCATCTGAGTGTAATATACTTGGCTAGGTTGAGATAAAAACTAAAGGATTATGTTCCTATTAGCTCAACCTCAGCTAAAATAAAATCGATTCCAACACTTCAAACATCCATTTTTGATCTAAGTTGATGCCTAAACAGAAAAAAATTGAACCCTTACTCGGTGAAGAACTGCTCAAAAAAGTCAAAGAGCTAGAGAGCGAGAGCAAAGAAGACAAAGCCAAGAAGTGCGGCTACTATACCGTTACTAAAAATGGTATAGAGCGCGTCAATATGATGAAGTTCTTAAATGCCCTAATTGACGCTGAAGGAATTCAGTTGGACAGTACACCAAGTGCTAATGGGCGTGGTGGACGTAGTGCTAGCTATAGAATTAGTGTGCAATCGAATGGTAACTTACTTATAGGTTCAGCTTATACAAAACAGATGAATCTGAAACCAGGAGATGAATTTATCATCACTTTAGGCAAAAAACACATTCGTCTGAGACAGGTAGATCCAGAAGATCGGGAAGGTGATGAAGCCATAGAAGCCACAGCTTAATAAATGGTCATTAGTCAATTGTCATTTGTCCTTTGTGAAAACCAATGACTAATGACCAATGACCAATCACTAATGACTAATAACTATATCTGTAGTGGGTAAGACTGGTAAATAGTGGCGAAGTGCCTTGCGCGTAACTGCTAAATTGCAGGTTAAGGCAATTTGCTCTTTTTCTAGTAAACCCAAAATGCGATCGGGTTTGTCTCGTGCTACCACTGGTAATTGATGTAAACCTCGAAGACTCATACGATCTAAAGCTTCAGATAATAGTTCATCTTGCCATGCATAGAGAATTTCAGTAGTACAAATATCTATGAGAGTTTGACTGGATAAATTATCTGGAATTTCAGTTAGTGAATTCGGGTAACTTTGCCAAAGAGCAAGGGCACGGTTAATATCTTCTAGAGAGAGTATACCAACTAATTGCTCGGCTGCATCAATTACTAAAGCACTCCGGGTGCGATCGCGAATCATTTCTACAGCTGCATCTAAAACTCCAAGGGTTGCAGGTAATTTTTTTGGATAGGGGTGCATAGCATCTTCTACCAAAATTTGCTGCACAATTTCCGCTTGTTCATCTTTCAATTCCGAAAGACCAATTTGTTGTAGATTAGAGTTAGAGTTAAAAGTTGGTTTAATCCTTTCTACTAGCCAAACACTCAAACCCACAGCTGCCATCAACGGTAAAACAATGCGATAGTCACGGGTTAATTCAAACAGCATTAAAATAGCCGTTAACGGCGCTCTGACACTAGCAGCTAGTACTGCTGCCATTCCTACCATTGCGTAAGCAGGGGGAGCCGCCATTTGATTGCAAATAGTCGGGAATGCCACAGCTAAAAGTTTGGCATACGCTGAACCAAAAGAAGCACCTAAAAACATAGCTGGTGCAAACAAACCACCAATGAAACCACTACCCGCACTAATTGCAGTCATCAGTAGTTTCACTACCAACAGCACTACTAGCAAGGAGAGTGGAAACTCCACATCCTGAAGCATTGCTTCTACAGTTTCATAACCCACACCCAAAATTTGTGGAAAATGCAAAGCAACTGCGCCAATTATCACACCGCCAATAATTGGATGAATTGGCTCAGGAATTCGTCCCAAAAAGGCAAAACCTCGAACCTTTCCAGCAAAGCAGGCTTTTGCTAAACGAATTAATTGAGTATAAGCCAGAGAAACAAGGCTGGCCCCTAAACCCAAGCCAAGATAAAGGGGTAATTCCAAAGGACTGCGGACTTGGTAAGCAGGTAAATCAAAAGCAGGTTGTGCCCCCAAACCAATTTGGGCAATTAATGCTGCTACCACCGCCGCTAATAGCACCACACTTACCGCAGAAGTAGCGAAAGATGTCGCTCCCATCACCACTTCCAAGGCAAAAAATACTCCAGCAATGGGAGCGTTAAATCCCGCCGCCAGTCCAGCCGCCGCGCCAGCACCCAACAACAAACGTTGTCGCTCTTGAGATACATTGAGGATTACAGAAAACAACATCCCAAAATTTGCGCCAATTTCTACACTCGGCCCCTCTGGCCCCAAAGAAGCACCGCTCCCTAAAGAAACAGATGCAGCCAGCATTTTTGTAACTGGTCGTAGTGGTCGCTTAATCTCTGTTCCCTGAGAAGCGGCGATGAGAGATGAAAGTCCAGGGCCAAAGTCTTGAGTGCGCCAGCGCATCAAGCCAACGATTAACCCGCCAAGGGTGGGAACGCAGGCTAAAGTCCAAGCACCCCAGACACCGATTTGACCCATTAAATTTTCCAGCATCAACTGGTGAATCAACTGGATTAAATAGTGAAAGGTGACTACACCCATACCCGTACCACCGCCAATGAGCATGGCTAAAAACAGGACAACTGTTTCTGGGGATGGTTGAAAACGATTAATTAGGTGAGCTAAATGAGCAGAAGGTGTAGGAAATGCAGGTTGTTCCGTTACCTTCCTCAGTTGAGTGGGAGGCAGGAGAGTCATTGAGAGGCGGGGTAAATGTAAGAAAAAATTTAAATTTTTATCTGTTACTTCTCATTGTGAGCCATTATTTAGCAACCAGACAAGTAGACTTTATTTGCTTAATTTACAAAGCTTTAGCAAAAAATGTCATTGTGCAAAATTTTTGTGGGGAGAATGGTTAAATGGGAGACAATTGTTATTTGAGGGGCAAAGATCCCTGGTGGGGTGCGAGTGAGCGCCAACACTATTTTTTCTAGAGACAACAAAGTTTTTGTGGTCTGGGTGGGTACACCTGCAAACATTAACTAGGAGTCATCCTTGCCTAAATCTAGCTATACTCGTGTTGCGACCATTGAGCCATCCTTGGTAGTAATACAATGTATGTATGATTTATGGCTGTTGTCAGACCATACTTGGAAGTCTGCTAAGTATTGATCGATTCAATATAGCTATTCTTATAGAGCGAGTAAATGGACTAGGCGGACGAGGTAAATGAATATACACACCTTTGATAATCATTATGTTACTTGCCCAATTTGCCAAAGAAATGCCACTCCCAAACCAGTTAAAACGCGCATGGGCTTGTTTTGCTGTCCCTATTGCCAGGAAAGGCTAGTAGTTTGCCAAAGCGGTCATTATGTACGCGATCCATTTACTTGGAGACAACTGATGATTGCTTCGTCGCTACGTCGTCAAAGCCGACCTTTAGCTAGGATTATCAGAGATTTTGTCTTGCTCAAGCGTCCGATGGTAGCCTTGGCTGTAGGAAGTGCCATTTTCTTTAGTGCGATCGCCCTAACTCAAGAAAAGACAAGTTACGAGCGCCAAATCTCTCCTACAACAGAGAAAGTTAATCAACCAGGAAATAAATCTCAGTAAATGGATTACTTTGGTATAAATCAAATCTTACTTTGATTTTTGTAATATTATAACTAAATACTTTTATGAAACCGTGTCTTATTGCCCCAAATAGGACGCGGTTTTACATATATTTCAGCAAAAAATGTATTTCAATTTACCAAAATATTGGCGATCGCTCTCTTTTCTATTTACTGATACAGCACTTTGCGTAACGATAAGGTACACTAACAGAGTATGAGAATCAAAAAAAGATGAAGGCATACTCTGTAGATTTACGGCAAAAAATAGTAGGAGCATACGAA
>NZ_JACJSF010000045.1 GCF_014698035.1 Desmonostoc muscorum FACHB-395 | reverse complement strand
AGTGTTTAAAGCTTTGACCCCGGCGACTGTTCGAGTTCTGTCAAAGAGATTGTTGTAGTGACCCATGCTACGAAGCGGTCTATTATGACCAAGGTTGGGACGGTCTATTACTATTTCTAAGATACAACGATCGCTTGACTTTTAAGACAGTCGCTACAAAACTACGGTTCTCAAGGTAGACGAGGTTTAGAATGTGGATTATAACTCCAAAATAGAAATATTTTTGCAGAATATTTAATTACAGCACTTCCGGCGGCTATGAGGTACAGCCTCAAAGCTGAAAGCTATGATAGGAGAGAGGTAAGAAGAAAATTGTATTGCATAATAGCCGGAAGCGCTGTAAGGCTGCTGTCATTGCTAACAAATTCAACCGCTAATTTTGAACCTCAAAATTACCTACGTTTTGTCAGGTAACAGTTGATTTCATGATGTAGAGATTTTTCTAACTAAGTACAGCTTTGAAAATAAGACGATTGGATGTAATACTAACTTACCTATCTCTTAACTTTTCGCCTAATAATTGCCAAACCCCATTCCGTACTAGATTAAGGGATTTTGATTTAGGTGTGTTTTATTTGGGTATTACTAGCGATCGCATTTGACATAAATTATATCCAATGGAGGTTAGCGGACTCGAACCGCTGACATCCTGCTTGCAAAGCAGGCGCTCTACCAACTGAGCTAAACCCCCATAAAATTAAAATAGCAGGCAACTTCGTTTGAGGTTGCTATTGTAACTTATATTATTTTGTTACTAAAGGGATGAATTCAGAAAACACTCAAATTATTGCAGCATTGTATAAATTTGTCAAGCTGCCAGATTTTGCCCAGAAACGAGATCCTCTGTTGTCTTACTGCCAAGCGCAAGGTGTCAAAGGGACAATTTTGTTGGCACAAGAAGGCATTAACGGTACAATTGCGGGTTCGCGTCAGGCGATTGATTCTGTTCTCTGGTTTCTGCGTAGTGACCCCCGTTTAGCAGACCTAGAATACAAAGAGTCCTATACTGAAACTCCACCTTTTGAGCGGATGAAGGTACGATTGAAGTCAGAAATTGTCACTTTGGGGTTGCCTGAAATTGACCCAACTGAGAAAGTTGGCACTTATGTCAGTCCCCAAGAATGGAATGATTTGATTTGCGATCCAGAAGTAACTGTGATTGACACTCGCAATGATTATGAGGTGAATATCGGTACTTTTCAAGGAGCAGAAAATCCCCAAACGGGATCATTCCGAGAATTTCCCGATTATGTGGTACACAACCTCGATCCAACTAAACACAAAAAGGTTGCCTTGTTTTGTACAGGTGGCATTCGCTGTGAAAAGGCTTCATCTTTCATGCTTGCCCAAGGTTTTGCAGAAGTTTATCATCTCAAAGGCGGCATTCTCAAGTATCTAGAAGAAGTTCCGGCACAAGAAAGTTTATGGCAAGGTGAATGTTTTGTCTTTGACGAGCGGGTAGCTGTCAGTCATGGGTTGCAGGAAGGGAGTTATGAGTTGTGTTTCTGTTGTGGGTATCCAATTTCTGAAGAAGATAAAATATCTCCAAAATATGAGCAGGGTATCTCCTGTGCCTATTGTTTTGATAGCCTCACCGAGGAGAAAAGAGCGCGTCAACAGGAAAAATGGCGGCACTACCAAACCCAAGTTGCTAATTCCAAAAATCGGGATGTAAGCTAAATGAATTTCAAGTTTGTTTAGAAGGGATCTAATGCCATTTCTGTTTCAAGATGCGCTTATAAGAGTTATCCAAAACTACAGGCTGTAGGGGCAATACCCTGCGGAAAGCCGCTCTGCGTCTACATGAATTGCCCCTACGTGAATCAAGCGCAGCCTCACATAGAATCTCTCTAGTCTTAACTTAATTTGTAGAACTGCTAAAAGATAGTGCAGATGCTTCTAGTAAATGCGAAGGGTGGCGTTTCCAAAAACTCAAAATCTCTTCGCCAACCTGTTGAGGATAGAAGTAGTGAAAAAAATGATACCCTTGTGGGCATTCCCAGAGTTTATCTTCTGGCTTCAACCAATTCAACCAGTCATGTAATACAGTTGGGTTGACTACCGGATCGCTCTTGCTACCACATACCATCATTGGCATAGAAACTCCATCCTTGGGTAAATAAACCAACTTAAACAAAGAGTGTTGTGAAGGAGATTGTTCTAAATCTTTATCTAAGGCAGCTACTAACTTCTTAGTGGTATGAGGTGGTTGATTTCCAAAAAGACTGCGAACGGTACTTGCTAAAACTAGCTCACGGCTGATGCTAAAAAGTTGTCGTTGAAAGTAATAGTGAGCTTGCCAATTGTTTGCAGGTTGAGCTGCTACAGCCAGGAGAGTTAGCGATCGCACTTTTTGGGGAAATCGGCGAGCAAAGGTTAAGGCGATCGCACCACTCATCCCATGTCCCGCTAAATGCACGGGGCGATCGCGCCATTCTAAAAAATCATACAGCAACTCCACAGCTTGATCTATAGAACTCGCTTCATCTTTGGTTTGTTGGTATTCCCACTGGGCAATTCTCATATACCCAGATAAGTAATCAAGTAACGGTTTATCAAAACGCTTCAAAATAGGACTTGCATTTAACCACAGAACATCAAATGAATCAGACATAAATTACCTATAATTTCTAAACTATCAATAGTAGGGGCTTACAGCTAGCTGTAAGCCCCTAATTTCTACAAACCAAATTCTGTTTTCAACTGAGCAACCCAAGTTTTAATTCGCTCGTCTGTGAGATCAGATTGACTACCTTCATCAAGTGCCAAACCAACAAACTTGCCATTTTTCAAGGCTCTAGAATTCTCAAATTCATAACCCTCCGTTGACCAATAGCCAACAGTTTTACCGCCGCGCCGGGAAATTTTTTCTTCTAAAATTCCCATTGCATCCTGAAAGTTATCGGCATAGCCATATTGATCTCCATCACCAAAATAGGCAACTAACTTACCGCTAAAATCTATTTCATCCAGATCGGAATAAAAGCCTTCCCAATCGCTCTGAAGTTGACCAATATCCCAAGTTGGAGAACCAATAATCAGTAATTCATACTCATCAAACGTGGTAGTATCCGCCTCGTAAATGGGATGTAATGTTACAACATCACCACCAAACTCATCCCGAATTTTTTCAGCATCAGATTCAGTGTTGCCAGTTTGAGTACCGTAGAACAGACCGATTTTTTTCGACATATTGCCACCTGTATATGAATTTGGAACGCAATAATTTACGCAAGGATACTTATTTACCTTGCTTGTTGAAATATATTTTTAGCTTAATGAATATCTATCTCAATAAGCTTGGAGATATCCTACCAGATTTATTGATAGTTTTTATCATTTAGAATAAATTAAGTTTTGTAAAGGATTTCAGGGAATAAACCGGAAAAGCGGGCTGCGGTTCATTCCAACTCAATCAGGAGCGGGGCAATACGGTTCAAATGGCTACTGGCAAAAATTTTGGGTTTTCGAGACGCGATAAATCGCCGTCTCTACAAGTGTTTTGGTCTTACCTAAACGAATGTTCTCAATGATTTAGAACCCCCTCAACATAATTCGTAATTCGTAATTAAAGAATTAAATTACGAATTACGAATTACGAATTACACTTCTGCTGGTTGATATTCTTGTTGTCTTTCCACAAAACTCTGAACACGGGTACGGTAATTTCTGACAGTCTCATCTACCCATTCGCGATCGTTGCTATTTGCATACAGATGCACCAGTGGTTCGCTGGCATCTGGTAAAACTAACAACCAACTATCATCATAAGGTTGACAAATTTTCACTCCATCAATGAGTTCTAAGTTTTGGGCTGGGTGAGTTTCCACTAAGTAACGCATCAAAGCACCCTTAGCTGTCCACGGACAACGGACTGTATAAGTTTTGTGAATTACACGGGGCAATTCTGACCGTGCAGCAGCCAGCGATCGCTCCTGTATAGTTAACATCTCAATGATCTTGGCAATACAGAACATAGAATCAAATCCCGGATGCAGTTGCGGGAAAATAAAACCAGTTTCTCCACTACCTCCCAAAACCACATTCGGATTTTTTTGACAAGCTTCCATTAAAGCTGTAGGGTTGGCTTTGGTGCGAATCACTCTGCCATCATGACGGCGGGCGACTTGTTCAATAGCACTAGAAGCATGAACCGGCACTACTACTGTTCCTCTGGGGTTAGCCGTCAGAATCATGTCTACCATCAGTGCTGTTAAAGTTTCCCCACGAATTGGATAGCCTGATTCATCAACTAAAATCAGTTGTTCTCCATTAGCTGAGACTTGCACACCAAAGTTAGCTTTCAATGCTTCTACTACATGACCTAACTGAGTTAGTAGTCCTTCGCGATCGGTGATTGACATCGCCGATTTATTGACACTGGCATTCAGTACTACTGCATCAGCACCAAATTTATCCAACATTTGGGGTAGAACTGCCCCTGATACCGCATAAACATAGTCAATCACCACTTTTGCCCGACTGTTGCGGAGTGTATGAACATGCAAAAGTTTCTCAAAAGCAGTGCAGTAGCGCTCCATGACTTGGCTGGGGTAAGATACATCGCCAATTTCATGAATTAGCGCCCGCCGCATATCTTCCTTAAAGTAAGCCCCTTCGATTTTCTTTTCTAGGGCTTTGGAAATATTAATCCCCTTAGCATCCATGAATTCAATCAGAATGTAGTCAGGGCGATCGGGGTGGACTCGCACATGGATACCACCAGCTACCGACATTGTGGGTATAACCGTGCGGGCAATGGGGATAGCAGTAGCATCAAGGTTTTGAATATCAATACCTACTGACATTAAACCCGCAATGAGCGATCGCGTCACCATCCGTGAGACATTACGCTGGTCACGAGAAACCGTTACCTTAGAACCAGGTTTCAAGGTAGAACCGTAAGCAGATCCCAATTTCACGGCGAATTCTGGGGTGATATCGATATTCGCTAATCCTTGCACACCACGTTGCCCAAATAAATTTCGTTGGGCGGTGTTGCCCCAAATTAAGTTAATGTTTAAAACTGCCCCTGACTCAATCTTTTTACTTGGCCAAACGCGCACACCTGGACTAATTTGGGCTTCTTCTCCCACCGTGGAAAGCGAACCCACAACAGCAGCTTCTAATACATGGGCACGGCGGTCTACACGAGCGCCACGGGAAATCACACAGGCAGAAAGATGTGCTTCATCACCAATAAAAGCCCCATTCCACACTATCGGACGTTTGAGATTGGCATCAGCGCCAATAGTAACGTTATCGCCAATTACGGTTCCGGCTTCAATCTGCACTCTTGCACCGATACGGCAATTGTCACCAATCACAGCCGGAGTTTCAATCACAGCCGTCTGGTCAATGTAAGTATTTTGACCTACCCATAACTCATGAGAAACTTCTTTGTAGGCGCAATCGAGATTTACCTTCCGATCTAATGCGTCATACTGAGCTTCCCGATAGGCATCTAAGTGACCAACATCGCACCAATAACCTTGAGCGATGTAACCATACATTGGCTCATCTTTTGCTAGCAGTAAGGGGAATAAGTCTTTGGAAAAGTCACATTCAACGTTTGCTGGTAGATATTCTAAAATTTCTGGTTCGAGAATGTAAGTACCAGTGTTGACGGTATCGGAAAAAATTTCACTACTAGAGGGTTTTTCTAAAAATCGGCTAATTCGTCCTTCTTGATCAGTAATCACCACTCCAAATTCAATTGGGTTGGGAACTCTGGTCAAAATCAAAGTAGCTTTTGACTTATTTTGTTTGTGAAATGCGATCGCAGCCGTGAGGTCAAAATCTGTTATGCTATCGCCGCTAATGACTAAAAAAGTTTCATCCAGAAGTTCGGCAATGTTTTTCACACAGCCTGCTGTACCCAAAGGCTGGTCTTCTTCGACGGCATAAGTCATCTGAACACCAAAATCGCTGCCATCTTGAAAATAGTCTCGCAAGACATCAGGTAAATAATGCAATGTCGCAATAACTTCTGTAATTTGATGTCGTTTGAGAAGATTGATAATATGTTCGGCAATTGGTCGATTTAGGATTGGCACCATCGGTTTGGGCAGATCGCAAGTTAACGGGCGAAGCCGCGTTCCTGAACCCCCTGCCATCAGTACTGCACGCATAAATCCTCCTTAAAGTAGTTACAGCCTTCAGTGCTTGAAAACGCATCACATATATTTATTTTGTTCTTCTTTCTCTAGTCTCCTATGGATATCGATATTTGAGGAACTTCCATAAGATGCATCTGAATTGGGGCATTAGGGATTGGTCATGGGGTATTGGGCATATTGACCGAAACATACTCATGATACAGAGTAGGGGCGGCACATCTGTCCGCCCCTACAAGGGGATGTTTTTTAACTGGAAATCCCTTATGACCTTTAGAAAGTAAAAGTAGTTCTCAATGCACCAATGACAGCATCATTGTTATTGCTGTTGTTATCCGGCGAAGTCAACCAAATAACTCCGGGAGTAATGGTAATATTGTCGCTCATCTTATACTGGTAAAACGCTTCTAGATGATAGGAATTGTTCTTGTCTTTGCCAATTTGGGCAACACTGGAACTTGTCACATAAGGTTCCATACCAACCACAATACCAGCTAGATTACCTTTTTTACCAAGGTCGGGGAATCCTAAAGTAACCGCCCAGTTCCAGATATCAAGACTTCCCCGATTAATTCCACTTCCATTGCTTGCTAAGATCCGAGTGTTAGTGTAACCAGCCCAGCCACCCAAAATAAATTTATCACTCAGTTTTAATGATGCTTCTGCACCATAAGCATTACTGGATACTGGCAAATCGGCACCAGAAAATGCAGCTAAATCATCTGGTAAATTGGGATTATTCAGTAAAGCCGAACGCAGGTTAGCACGGTTGCTGCCTGTACTACCATTGGCAGTGAAATCATTGTTGTAAGAATTAACGTAAGTCAAACCAAGGGTGAATTTATCAGTCGGTTTGACCGTTAACTGGGCTATGGCTCCATAAGCACCGTTGAATAAACCACTTCCATTTTGAGCATTAGCAGGATCGTTAGCTAAATACCCCAAACTTAGTTCTAGATTCTTGCTAAACTGATGCTGAATTCCTAAACCAGCACCATTAACTAGATAGTAAATAGGGTTGCGAGTCCCAAAATGAGAAAGAGCACCGCTACCACCATCTCCATCTAAGTAAGGGTTTACTGTATTAGTAAAATCATCAGCTGCACCTGCGTTTGCTTCAACAACGACATTTGTTTTCTGAGTGAGAGGGAACTGATACAACAGCGCATCTATCCCAACAGCATTGTTGTTACCATTATCAAAAGTACCACCAGCAAACCGGAAGTCACCTTCTGGTGTAAATGTAGAATTTGCAGAGAAGGCATTCAGATTTGTGGCTTGCAGTCGGGTTCTGAGTAAATCTTTGCCTGTAAAGCTGGAATCAAAGTTGAGACGGACGCGATCGCCTAAAATAGGATTGCGATTGATTTTTCCTCCTCTAGCATTATCTCCTGACACAACCCCTGCTACTGCAAAAATCGCTTCACCATTGAGTTTGGTAGTGGTAGAAAACTGATGCTGTTCCAGTTCGGCGCTGCGTGTTTCCAGCGCATCAACTCGACCGCGTAAGGTTGCTAGTTCGGCGGTAAATTCCTCTTGCAATTTTTGTAATGTGGCTAAATCTTGTTTCTTAACCAAATCATTAGTTGACGTAGCAATCAGTTCATTGACGCGTTGTAGACAAGCATTCAAACCCGCCGCAAATTCATATCGCGTCATCGCTCGATTACCGCGATATGTACTATTGGGATATCCAGCAATACAACCGTAACGTTCTACTAATGATTGCAGCGCTTGAAATGCCCAATCAGTTGGCTGCACATCTGATAATTGAGATACAGAAGTAACTTGCGCGACAGCATTAGCAGTTGCCGGAGACTCTAGAGATTGCTCGGTTTGGTTATTTTCAGGTTTTGATGTAGTATTATTTGCAGGAAATGCTATTGCCAGCCCACCATAACTAACAGCTGAGGCAACAAGCACAACGAATGGAGCCTGCTGAAGAAAACTCCATAGAACTTTTGCTTTTAACATTTTTATTTCTCACACAAAAAATTAATCAGGACTAGTACAATGTCTAAATTAATTTTGATAGTTTGTAGTAAGCACTAAAGTGCTTAAAATAATCATGACTAAAGTCCTTACTACAAACTTGCTTATCCATCAATTTCAACTTGACGTACTACTAGCAAACTAGCCAACAAATACTCAGTCTATGTATTTAGCTCTTAAGGCTTGGCAACACTAGTGACATCCTTGTTAAGAACCTCTAAGGCTGTTAACAATTTTGGTTTATTTGGTGCAGAGGCTTTCAGCCCTGCCTTAATCTCATCGGATTTATCTTCAATTTCTTTGTAGGTAGTGGGAGATTTAGTTTTAACTCCATCCTCAACCTTTGACCAGAAATCTTCAAATTTATCAAATTCCCCTTTAGCTTTAGTAAAATCTCCCGCCTGAACTGCGGCCTTAGTATTGGTAACAACACCTTGTAGACCTTGAAATTCAGTTGTTTTAGTGGGAGTGGCTGCTGCACCAGGGGAGGTTGTCGCAGCGGGAGTGGGAACATCAGGGGTGGTTGTAGCAGAGGGAGTGGCTGTTGTATCGGAGATAGAACTCCCGGCAGGTGGTGTCTGTGCAGTAGGTTCGTCACCCTTATTGCATCCAACCAAAGTCATCATGCTGATTGCAGCAACTATCAGTACTGGATTAAAACGATTCATTCTCAACTCCTCATCAAAACTCGTTTGTGTAGACTAGTACCGCAAGGCGGAAATCAAAAGTCACCCATGCTTTAATTTTGGGTCTCGACCTGTACTAGTGTTTATAAATTATGCTGACTAGGAACAAAAATATTAGGTAATATTTTTGTTATTCAAATATTAAAGCTATCAAGGTAAAAAACTCGGAAAGAACCAATATTTTCTCTTTCCGAGTTTTTTACTTGTCATGCTTTACCTTAAGAACAGAGTCTATCAAGACTCCTCACACCAATTGCTGACTTCGAGTCTTGTCTGACAAGACTCGATTTCTCTCATCTCATTTGCATTTCTGGTGATATTGAGCCTACATTGTATTGGGAAAAAGTTTCTACTACCGGAAAAATACCATGAAACGTTTATTTCGTAAGTATCATCGTATCCTTGGCATCATCTTATCTGTGCCACTGATGTTAACCGTGCTGACTGGGATATTAACAACCTTTGTCCGCGAGTGGTCTATTGGTATAGGAGTTCCAGCTAGCTTCCTCTTAAGTATCCATACAGGTGAAATCTTTCATCTGCAAGGAATCTACCCAATTTTGAATGGATTAGGACTTTTGGGATTGTTGGTGACAGGATTAAATATGTCTGGTTTATTTGGTAAAAAAACTCGGCAAAACCCTAAGAATTAAACTAAGAAGCTAATGGCAAACGTACCTGAAAGCAGCTACCAATACCGATTTCACTGGTGACGGTAATATCTCCTCCATGAGTTCTAGCGATCGCTAATGCAATAGCTAATCCTAAACCTAAGCCTCCCTCTCGCTGATTTCTAGCTTGATCTGCCCTCCAAAAGCGATTAAAAATTAACGGAATGTGTTCTGGAGCAACACCAATACCAGTATCTTGAACATTTATGGCTACAAACCGCTCAAGTTTAACTAGAGAAACTATGACAGTCCCTCCTTTAGGTGTATAGTGCAAGGCATTTTGCAACAAATTAGAAAATAATCGCTTTAGTTGAATAGCTTCACCTTTGATAAAAACTTCGGTTGATATTTCTGACTTGAGAGTAATTTCCTTAGATACCGCTTGCGGTTCCAAAAACTCTACCAAATCCTCTAATAATTCATCTAAAGGAATACTGATCCATGCAATCATTTTAGGACTCGTTACTGCATCAGTTCGAGCTAATAAAAGTAAATCTTCTACTAATCGAGTCATTTGATTACTTGCAGATGATATTGCTTCCAATTTATTTAAATTAGCTGGATGAATTCTCTCTGGATAACTCATAATCACTTCAACCGAAGTTTTAATAATTGTTAAAGGACTACGCAACTCGTGAGAAGCATCGGCAGTAAACTGTTTTAATTGCTGGATACTTTGCTCAATTGGCTGTAAAGATTGTCTTGTTAGCCACCAACCACCTAAGCCGCTAAGAATTATTACAATCAATCCTCCTAACTCAAATCCCCATAAAACTCTATTTAGTTCTTCTTCTAATTCTTCTGTAGATTCACTTACCCGCACATAGCCTTGAAGCTTTTTTTTTCTTCCAGTTAAACTATGTAGATAAACAGGAATAGTAATACTGCGAATTTTATGGTGTTGGCTGATGTCAAAGTTAGCAGTAAAAGACATTCGAGAAATAGTGGTTCCCGCTTTAGCCAATAGCCGACCATTAGCATCAAACCATTCTACTCCTTGATGATTTTCACGTAAATCTTGCCAAGGAATATCTAAATCTCCATCATCATCATTATCTAAAATTCGAGGTATTTTAGTATTGATTGCTTTTTTGTCTACTGGCGCTGCTATTAAGTTGTGAGCAGCTGCATTTGCTAAAGTGATAATTTCACTATCTAATTTTTGATAAAGATTATAAGATAAAAAATGGTAAACAATTGTAGTAGAAGTCCCCCAAATTGTTACCATTACACCTAAATATGAAAATAAAAGCCGCCTGCCTAAAGCCTGAAGCATCAATTTAAAAAGTTTGTTTGAGTCGATAACCTAAACCGTAGATTGTCTCAATAAAATCAACATTAGCTCCAGCAAATTTCAATTTTTGTCTTAAACTCCGAATATGAACCTTGATTGTTTCTTCTCCTGGTGGCTCTTCAAAAGACCAAAGATGTTTCAGAATCTCGTTGCGATTAAACACTTGATGACTGTGACGTAAAAACAATTCTAAAATTCTATATTCTTTGGGAGTCAGATGTACTGGTTGTTCATTGTATGTCACTTCATAATTACTTGGATCTAAACGCAATTTTTCCCACTCAAACACAGGGGGTAAAATAGTAATTCCCCGCCTTAATAAAGCACGAATCCGAGCCATTAGTTCTTGTAAATCAAAGGGTTTGACAACAAAATCATCTGCTCCCGCGTCTAACCCGATTACTTTGTCTGTGCTACTGTCTTTTGCAGTTAGTAACAAAATAGGTGTAGAATAGCCTTCTTGTCGTAGTTGTTTACACAAAGTTATACCATCCAACTTTGGTAACATCAAATCTAATACTATTAAGTCATAAGGAAAGGCTTTAGCAAACTCCCATCCTGCTTGACCATCACTAGCAATATCAACAAGATAATTTTGGTCAATTAGTACTTCTGCAAGTGCTTTTGCAATCCGATATTCATCTTCAACTAAAAGAATTTTCATAACAGTTTTGTCCTGTTAGCAACAAGATTATTGTTTTTCAAAACTGATAAAAGAGGGATAGTGTCGCGTACTTTCTTAACGTGCTTTCTCAATACTACTTTCTGCCTGTAAGCTAATCGGCATTCAAGTTGCATAATCAGGGCGGGCAAGATGCCCACCCCACAAGATATTGAGAAAATTTTAAGATGAGTTCGCCGAAATAACAAATGCGTAGGCATCGCCATAATTGCAACAATTTAGCTTTGTCATGCCAGCGTAACGCACTGCAAATCTTTGGTGGATGAAGTTTTTCCGACTTGTGTGTACACAGCAGCCTTCTAGGAGAGAGACTTTCAATTTGAATTGTTCAGGCTCAACACTCTCCAGTTTATTAACTCTGCTAACAATGATAAAGTTCGTATTCGTAGCCGTCTACGCTTGGCAAAGATTTAGTATCAGCGACGCAGGTTTTGACGGCTTCTGCTACTGGCGCATGAAAGTTTACCGACCACAAGTCAAAAGGTCGTGGTAGCGTCTTTAAAGTATTTTCTAGAGCAATGGTGGAAGTATTCGGATCATGATATTGATGGGCAAGGAGAAACAAAGAATTTTGGGGCGAATTGGCAAGTTTCAACTCCCTAGCTACTCCCATCATTTCCCCAGTGTGTATATAACTTTTGTGAGTAGTGGCAATCAGTACTGGTACTGGGGATCTTTGTTGGATGAGTTGCACAAACAGGTCAGGGCGATAATATTTTTGATAGCCGAGATTGCAGATTACTGTGACTGCACTAAAAAATCCCATCAGCCAAATTAACATCACGGCTTTTTTACCGTTTATTCCCCATTTACCTATGCTTTGTATGCCATTTTTCCCTTGTTCTCTTTCCATCAATTCTTGGGGAGGATGCCAACAAACTGCAAGACTTGCACCTAGCAAGACAACGATCGCAGGATAGTAAACAAAGTTATATCTAGCGCCTCTGGTCAGGTCAATACCCAAAAAGTACGTAAAGATCAAAAATAAAGCGATCGCACTAACCGCAATTCCAATAAACACCTGAATCATAATCCGGTTTTCTGGATGCTGTAGTTGAATTTTGATCCCACGCAGCAAAATTGGTACTGCCCAAATAAAGAAAGCCAGCATCACTATTCCAGAAGGAATCACCACCAAAGCTTGAGAAGATTCAACCGGTAACAGGGAAATCATTGCAATCAATGTTCCTAAAGCTTGAAAAATTGGGCTTAACCAATCTAGTCCAACGCGCGAACCTCGAATCCACTCGGTCAAAATTCCACGATTTTTGTTCTCTAACAAGATTGGTATCCAAATTAAACCCGCCACCAAAGTACCTACCGCAACGGCATAAATTCGCCGCCAGAGAGAAGAGAAGAGGAGAGAAAATTTGGTGCTAGTTTGCAATTGAAGCCAAGCCAGAGAAATCAAAACTACGGCTTCTGTGTAGAGGGTGAAGGTGAAAAAATAATGAGTAGCAATACCTAAAGCATTAACTGCTACCCAGGAAAGTACTACCCATATAGGTAAAGGTGTGCGGTTTTGAATATGACGTGTGGCAATTACTAAGCAGGTGAGAGAACCAATTACCCACAAGATTGCCAAAGTATAATGACGTGCTTCTTGTGCTAAAAATACGGCGTAGGGTGATACTGCGATCGTGGCAGCAGCCAATTGTCCCACTATTCTCGAACGAAATGCTACTTTACCTAATACGTAAACACACGGTATTGAGGCAGCACCGAATATCGCAGGTAGCGATCGCGCTGCAAATAGCGATATTAATCCTCCTTCGCTAGGAAATAATTTCATCCATAGGTAAGCCAGCACAAAATACAGAGGTGGATGACTATCTTGTGTAGCTAAGTTATGAACCACATCACCAATACTAGCTGCTGGGTTTGGTTGTAGTGGTTGTAATAAGATATCAGGTGCGATCGCCTGATCTAGGGGTACTGATAAAAAATTGTTACCCAAGCTAAACACTAAGGTGGAAAACTCATCGGTCCAAGGAGACTTTGTTGTCAAGTTGGTTAGGCGTAAGCTAATGCCGATGAGCAACCACATCAAAATCAGCAAAGGGTGAAGCCAGGAAGGTGGGAGGCGAGCTTGCCAATAATTATACCAGTGCTTATTTTGTGAGGCAGAACTAGTATCTACAATCTGTACACAAGGGTCAGTAGATGTAGGTAGCAACGAGATAATTTTTTTGTAAAAATAAAATGCACCTTTGAAAATAATTCTCATTGCCAGACCTTATACCAATGGATTTGTAGATTTGACGTTTGAGATTTAAGTTCGTTCTAAAATCTAAGAACAAAAATCAAAATCTCAAATCCCTCGTTGTGATTATTTAACATTAGTGACGCACTAGCTAAGTTTCATCCCATTTCGGAGGGGATTCAAACCCCTTCTAAATTAAGCCTTCTGCCTTCTTCAACTGAATTTTAAGTTTAACCACTATTTTGTGTTACGTATCAACGCTTACACAATTTTTTATCCCAAAAATTAATCAATACTGTACCATTAAGCCAGCGAAGTCAGCAAATATACAGTTGGTCGAGACTATGTAAAGACTTTTTTAGATTAGTATATTAGTTATACTAATCTAAAATCATTAGTTGGTTAATAACTATAAGTTAAAAAGTACTAGTTTACCAAATTTTAAAATTGGTGGTCAACAAAAAAGTAATGAGTACAGATTAAGAAGTAATCGAATTCTGAATCCTGAGTTATTATTGAATCTAGCTAAATTACCTTGATATTTAGCTATATAGTTAAATATTTTTAGGTCATAGTAACGCTGTGTTGCCATAAAAAGTGTAGTTAAAATCAATGAAACCCGCCTTAAATGGCGATTATTATCTTATCAACCATAAGAGCTAGAAAGCAATTCAAAATCCAAAATGTTTGTGTAGTAGCCTCATAGATAAAAAGCACAATACTAGCAAGCTTTTTGGCATTCAGAATGTCCCAATCAGATACATATTAGCTTCTTAAAGTCAAGAGATTTGCACTTTTACAAGAATTTATCGACATATATAAAAATAAAATTAACAAAAATTAATATTCGTGTAAATTAAGTATACTATTTAGCAGCCATTGGATTGTAAATCTCTCAAAAGTAACAGCATAAAATCCCCCAAGAGGGCATTGCAAAAAAGGTGAAAATTTTGTTTGTTATTAATTTGATGCCTTTGTTTATTGCTGGTATTGAGTAAATAAACATCTAAAAAATACAGGGTAGATTATGCATATTCCTGATGGATTTGTTTCTGTTCCGGTGGCAGGGGCTACTGGTTTAGCCAGTGTAGCAGCACTTTTTATTGCCTTCGAGCGATCGCAAGAAGCTTTTGGTATCCGTCGTGCGCCCATACTGGGATTAACCACTGCCTTTATTTTTGCCGCCCAGATGATCAATTTTCCGGTAGCTGGAGGTACTAGTGGTCACTTATTAGGAGGAACCTTAGCTGCGATCGTTTTGGGTAGTCCGTGGGCAGGGACGTTGTGTATTGCCACAGTTTTAATTATTCAAGCTGTGCTATTTGCTGATGGTGGCATTACAGCCTTGGGAGCAAACATTTTCAATATGGCAGTAGTTGGTGTTTGGGTAGGCTGGATTTTAACCCAAACCTTGCAACGGCTGTTGGGGGGATTTAAAGGGCGTTTACCCTTAGCTGCTGGTATAGCTGCTGGTGTAAGTGTAGTGGTAGCTGCTATAGCTTGTGCTATTGAGTTAGCCCTCTCTGGTACTGCACCTGTAGCCATAGTTTTACCAGCTATGTCTGGCGTACATATTTTGATTGGCATTGGCGAAGGGATAATTACTGGGGGTGTGCTGACTTATTTAGCTACAGCCCGACCAGATTTGTTACCAGGGGAACAGCAGGAATTTCGCGGGTGGTCAGTGCCAATTGTCACCATTTTCTTGATTGCAGGAGTGCTGTCACTCTTTGCCTCAGCCTGGCCTGATGGTTTGGAAAAAGTTGCTGAAAATACAGGTTTCATTGATTTAGCTGCGAAAGTCCGGGTAATTGTGCCGACTCCCTTAGCTGACTATACTATTAAGGGTTTGGGGCCAATTGGTACTAGTATCGCTGGACTTATGGGAGCTACAGTTTGCTTTGCTGTAGCCTTTGGGATTGCCAAGGTGGTGAAACCAAAGAATGCTTAAACTTTCTTTGCCATTACGTTTGCAGCTGTCTCTAGTGATAGTGGTGGGAGCAGCGTTATTAAAATATCATGCTTGGTATTGCTTAGGTGTATATGCCGCGATCGCACTTTTATGGGCTTGGCTGTTGCGCGTATCAATTCGCCACTTGGGAGGATTACTCGGTACAGAATTGATTTTTTTGTCATTGCTAGCCTTGCCTTTGGGATGGGAAAGAGCCAGCTTTTTACTGCTTCGTTCGCTGGTTTGTCTAGTTACTATGAATAGTTTTTTGTTAACCTTACCGCCCCACAGCTTTGGTATAGCCCTGAAAGGCTTACCTGTACCAGCACCTTTAAAGGAAAACTTGTTGTTAGCTGGGCAATATATGGAAATTTTGCTCTCAGAAGTAACCCGGATGCAGCGCAGCGCTCAATTACGTGGTCTGAATGGAACTGCGGGATGGTTGCGCTACGCCAGTGCTGCCATGATTGGAGCCTTGTACCTCCGCAGTTTGGATAGAGCAGAACGAGTCTATGGGGCAATGGTAATTCGCGGTTACAACGGGCAATTGCCCATCGATTCTCCTCTCAAACCGAAAGAGCGTTTTGCCGTATTACTAGCTTGTGCGATCGCTGCTACTGTAACCCTAACTTCTTACAAAATTTAACCCAATCCTCACTCCGCAATCTTGAGTTTGTGAATCTTGAAATCTTTAACATCTAATCCCCAACCACCAACCCATAACCCCCACGCAACTGTTGTTGAAGTTGAGAACTTGGTCTATGCCTATTCTCGCCAGGAGCCGGTATTACAAGAAATTTCTTTTACTTTGAATAAAGGCGATCGCGTCGCCTTGATGGGAGCAACTGGTTCTGGAAAAAGCACCTTGCTAGAGAACCTAATCGGCTTAAAACAACCCCAGACGGGGAAAATTACCATTAATGGCATCCCGCTAGAAACCAAAACTCTACCCCAAATACGTCGTCAAATTGGCTTTAGCTTTCAAGATGCCAACGACCAACTATTTATGCCCACCATCTTGGAAGATATTACCTTTGGCCCACGCAACTACGGAATGTCCCCAGCCGAGGCTAGCGATCGCGCCCGGCAGTTATTAGCTGATTTCGGACTAGAAGCTTACGCTAATCGTTCCGCTCACGAACTTTCTGGTGGGCAAAAACGCCTTGCTGCCCTAGCCTCAATTTTAGCCCTAGACCCGACAATTCTAATTTTGGATGAGCCGACTAACGGTCTCGATCCAGCATGGCGACGACATTTAGCGCAAGTGTTGTTAAAGTTACCAGTGCAGGTGATGTTAATTGCCTCCCATGACCTAAATTGGTTAGGTAGAGTTACGCAACGTGCTTTGGTGCTGTCTGGTGGCCGAATTCAAATAGACGGCAATATTCAGCCACTTTTGCAAGATGGTGCTACTTTAGACCAGTTAGGTTTGCCCATAGATTGGTAATTTGAAATTGGGGCATGGGCCAATGGCACTAGGAAAACGTGAAACCTTTGTCTGAGGCAGGTGTGGGAGGTGTGGGAGGTGTGGGAGGTGTGGGAGGTGTGGGAGGATGGGGAAGAAATCTGACCCCCCACACTCCCCTCTCTCCCCCCTCTCCCTTCTCTCCCCACACTCCCCACACTCAAAAGCCAGTTAATAAGGGGTTTGCGCTTATCTTAGTGTCATTTGGGCATGGGCACAGAAGTGGAGTGTGAAGACTCATCCGCTATTCTTTCTGCCCATTGCCCGTAATATTAGATACTATATTTTGGGTTTTATTGCTGTTGGGGTGTTAATGTCTGTTTTACATAAATATACTGTTATTGCTCCTGTTAGCCTGAGCATCGCTTTGTTCGTTACCAGTTGCAGCGAAAATAAAGTTTCTCAGTGCCAACGACTGATTCGAGTTGTAAATGCCGGAACTTCTCTGATTGATAACAATAAAGGAAGGCAAGTCATCACCAGCATACAACTGTCTAAAGATTTAGAATTTGTGACTAAATCGATTAAGGAACTGAATTTAAAAGATCCCAAGCTGAAAGAATATCAAAGCGGTTTTGTCAATATTTTTCAGAATCTTAGTCAAGCGATCGCCAAAGCCGGTAGAGCGCTTGGTGCAACCAAGACAGCAGAAGCTTCAGAATCGGGTAGAGAAAAAATCCAAAAGGCTAGAACCGAAATTGACTCAGCACTGACAACAGCTACAACTCTTGGCAAGCAGTCAGATACGTTAGTCAATCAGATGAATAAGTATTGTAGCCAGCCAGAATAATTTATCTGGGAATTGGGAAGAGGACTTGGGGACAAGGAGAATTGGGGACAAGGGGAAAGACTTGTTTCAAGTTCTCACCTCTTGTCCCCTTGTCCCCCTGCTCCCCTGCCTCCACCCCAGCCATAGTAATTTTTATCACTCTTTTTTCATAAATTTTCCTGATATACACCAACTTTGTCTGTCAAAAGAAATATTGGTGCAAGTCAAATGAAATACCATGAGTGATATTAGTCTACTGATGGCGGGTGTGCTAGCAACAGGGCCAATCTCTGCCCTTAATTTACCAGAACAGCCTGTAATCACGCCAGATAATCTGGTGCAGCAGTCAACACAAGAAAATTTATCTCAAATTGTTTCGCCTGCTGAAATTACACCACCTGAATTTGTGCAGCCAGATATAACTACTTCATCAGCTATAAAGCATAAGTACGAAAATATACTTAAAAAAAGCAGAGAAAAAATTCAATTTATAAATTCCCCTGATTTACCTAAGTTAAAAAACACTCAAGCTGTAACAGAAGTTGCACAGAACCAGGAAAACACAGAAGAATTCTCTCTATCTCCTCAGCCTCCTGACTCAGACAACCAAATGTCTCAAGTCACATCGGTGTCACAACTTAAAGACGTGCAACCTTCCGACTGGGCTTTTGATGCTTTGCAATCTCTAGTAGAACGCTATGGCTGCATTGCGGGATACCACGATGGGAATTATCTGGGAAACCGCACTATCAGCCGTTATGAATTTGCGGCTGGTTTAAACGCTTGTTTAGAGAGGATTAACGAAGCGATGCCTGCGTCGGGCTACGCCTACGCTAATAATAAAATTAATACTGTTAATAGTGAAGATTTAATCCTGCTGCAAAGGTTGCAAAGCGAATTTAAAGCAGAGTTGCAGCAATTACAGCAGCGTGTTGAGGCTGTAGAAAACCGGACTACTGAATTACAAGCCAATCAGTTTTCCACAACTACCAGATTATTTGGTCAAGCCGTTTTTAGCGTCCAGGGAAGCAATAGCCCCGATGTGGATTTGTTTCCTAGAGATGGAGTCCCTGAACGTCAGGGAAAAACCAATCTGACTTTTACAAGTAGCACCCAACTAACCTTAGCAACTTCATTTACAGGGCGAGATTTGCTTCTAACAGGGCTATCTGCGGGTAATTTGGGTTCTAATGCAGCGTTGCTATCTACCAATATGGGGCGGTTGGGTTTCGAGTCAAATACAGACAACAATCTAGTTGTGAGTGACTTATCTTATCGATTTGTCGTCTCGGATAACTTGGGAATTGTCGTAGGTACGGCGGGAGTCAACCCCATTAACACCTTTCGGGGTATTAGTCCTTTAGAAGGTTCTAGCGACGGTGCAATTTCTCTATTTGGTCAGCGTAACCCGATTTTAAGTATTGGCAACGGCACTGGTGGTATAGGCTTTGATTGGCAAATTAGCGATCGCATCAGTTTGCAAGGTGTTTATAGTGCAGAAATAGCCAATTTTCCGGGCAATATCAACCAGGGCGGACTATTCGGCGGTAGATTTACTACTGGCGCTCAGTTAAGTTTAGCACCCACCGATAACATCGATATCGGCGTACATTATCTTTATTCTCACTCTCCAGATGGCTTACTGGGAACTGGTATCGGCGATTCTCAACTGATTTCGCCTTTTGCAGATACAACAGCTTTTGATACCCAAGCCATTGGCGCGACGGTTGCTTGGCGAATTAACCCTAACTTGCAATTGGGCGGTTGGGGTGGCTTTACTTCTTCCAAACCATTCAACCTTCCTGGAAGTGTAGAAACTACAAACTGGATGGTGTTCGCGGCCTTTCCCAATTTGCTGCGTCCTGGAAATTTAGGGGGCGTTCTCGTCGGACAACCGCCCAAAATTACTTCGAGTACTTTACCCGATGGCTTCAATTTTCCTAAGTTTTCTGATGGGGGAACAGCAGGTGGACGTAGTGACACATCAATTCACGTAGAACTTTTTTACCGCGCCCAACTGAGTGATAATATCGCCCTGACTCCAGGCTTATTCGTCATTTTCAATCCCGATCACAATGCTGCTAACGATACTTTAGTCGTTGGAGCATTAAGAGCAACTTTCCGGTTTTAACTTTATACTGATGAAAATGTAATAAAAAGCGCTATTTTTATACTGATCGATTCAGTATGAAATGCTTGCATCGCCCAATAGAAGGAACGAAAAGCTGCGCGTATTTTTTTATATGTGATTAAAGGAGCAAATTTTTCATGAAATTAGATTCATTAACTAAATTGGGTTGTGCAGTTGTTAGCAGCAGCAGTTTAGCCGCAGTTATCATTGCCTCATCTGGAACAAGTGCTTTTGCTCAAATCACCATTCAAAGCACTGGTACATTATCGGGCACTATCCAACTTCCCAGCATTAATCCCAATTTCAATGGCAGTACGACTCGTGTTGATACAGATGACGCGGGAACTTACTCACGGAATTTAGGTACTAAGAACAATCCTAATTACGTTCCTGTATACAAGTCAGACTATGTGAAGGTACAAACACGCTCTGATGGTAGTTTGCATTACTTTGTTGACTTTAAAGGCATTCCGATTGTCTCCTTTAATGGCGTTCTGAATTCGCCAATTCTCTCTGGCGGTGAGTTAACACCCTATAAATATCAGGGAAGATTAGCAGGAACCACATTTCAAGGAGTAGTTCAGGATGAATTTAATCTCACAAAAGCCTTATACACTGGTACTGTCACCGATCCAAAAACCGGAAATCAATATCAGGGAACCTTTGAAGTGAGTGGATATGGAGTCAGATATAGCGATCGCAATGGTGGTGCAACCCCCACTGTCTTTGATTTCAAGTCCGATATTCCAGGTTCGCCAAAGGTGACATCTTTGGAAATGACTAACTCCCCTCTGGCGAGGATAACCATCAAAGTACCTGCAAATGCAACTCTTATAACTCCCACACCAGTTGGTGGTGGTAGTACGCCAACTCCTACACCCGTAGTTAGTGGTGATAGTACACCTACTCCCCCGCCAGTAATTAGCGGTGGTAGTACATCTACTCTGCCAACAATAGTTGATGGTGGAAGTGAATTCACTGTTACACCAATAGTTGATAGTGGAAGTGAATTCACTGTTACACCAATAGTTGATGGTGGAAATGAATTCACTGTTACACCAGTAGTTGATAATAGAAGTGCGATCGCTTCCCCGACAGCTACAAGGAGTAATTCTCCGTCACTTTCTACTACACCTAATATGGAATTCAGTAACGGTAATTCCTTAGAGGGTAATCAAGTAATGGTTAACCCTGCAACCCTTGTTCAAGCTGCTTGTTCACAGGATTCTACCAATAGCTGCACAATACCCGCTTCACCCAAACAAGCGATCGGCCCCCGTAGTCGAGTACTAGTACGTTAGTGATTTGAGAGCTTCTTTTGCCCCCCTTTTTTAGCTACGGTGTACACATCTCTCTACAAAACCAAAATGTTGTAGCTCCTCCTAAATCCTCCGATAAATTGGAGGAATTTGAGAGGTTTTTGCCCCCTTTTTTAAGGGGGGTTGGGGGGATCAAAAGCTTGTGGGGCAACTTTTAAAGACTTGTGTGTACACCGTAGCCTTTTTTTAGGGTGGTTTTATACAAGTAGAGAAAAACTAAAACGGTGTTTCAAAGCCTCTCCCCGAAGCGGAGAGAGGTTTGGAGAGGGGGAAAAGCCGTGCCACAAAATGAAAAATCTAGACTTATGTATTTTTCTTTCTTCGTATGAAACCACCTCTTTTTTTAAGCGGATCAAAAGCCTGTGAAACGACTCTAGAAGACTTGTATGTACAGCATAGCCCTGTAAACTGAGAGAGTTTGGGGTGTGGTCTTGGCAAAAGTTTTAAGGTGCTTCTGGAACTCTAGCAGGACAAAATGGAATCAATATGTATGATACCCAGGACAGGGGCAACATTGCAATTAAAAAAGTCCACTAGAAGTTATTAGTGGCGTTTTATTTGCTCAGGCTTCGTCTCAGTGGTAGATTTTACCCTGATGATTTTCTGGCTATACTAGTGATTTAAGCTGATTGATTGATAAATTTCATCCCCCAGTATGAAACACATAAAAACTAGAAATTTCAGACATAATATTAAGTGTGCATTTCCTTTTAAGCGACACAAAAGCCTTGTCTGGTCTTAGAGTAAATAAATTTCCTTGGGGGTAAAAAATTTCATCAGTCAATCACTGAGGTTATTAACACTAACATTACAGAGTCAATCTAAAACAATCAAACATCTTCTGAGTTAGCACCTATGAAAGAAGAATTGATAGCCAGAATTATACAAGTATTGCAAATTAATATGAGTTGGATGACTTGGAATTTATTTCTGGCTTTTATACCTTTGGCTTTGAGTGTGTGGCTATTTCGCATGAGGCGCGGTGGCACTTGGCTTTGGTGGCTAGGATTCTTAGTTTTCTATGCTTTCTTACCAAATGCACCGTATTTGTTGACCGATGTAATCCACTTGATAGATGATATCCGCACAATTCAATCTGTGTGGATGATTACTTTAATACTCATACCTCTGTATTTGCTAGTAATTCTCGGTGGATTTGAAGCTTACGTAATATCGTTAATTAATTGGGGTTACTACTTACATCGCATCGGTAAGAGTCAATGGATTTGGCGCGTTGAGTTAATTACACATTTTCTCTGCGCTGTTGGTGTTTATTGGGGACGATTTTTACGTTTCAACAGTTGGGATTTTATTACTCAACCCGATGCCGTACTTACCAAAGGAGTAGAAGAAATTCTGGGAAAACAACCCTTGGTAATTATTGCTATCACCTTTGTGGTACTTGCAGGTTTGTACTGGATTATGAAACGAGTAACTTTAGGTCTTAGCAAGCCAGGTAGTAGAATCGGGATCAAGTCAGAAAGCACTAACTCTAACACGCCAAACATTTGATGTTCCTGGCGATTTTAGATTTTAAATTTGGGGTTTTCATTAGTAATTCCATTGATGAATATTGCCTATCAAAAGAAAGATGCAATTAAACCCTCCTTAAGGTGAAATAAATTCAGAAGCAAACGGTTAGACTTTAACCGCCACCATCTGAGAATAATGTCTTATCAGATCGTTGAATATCGATGATCTGATCTGATGTTTTTGATCCGTTTATAGGAGGGGTATCTTATGGAATTAATTTCTAGAGAAGAAATAAAGACATTAATAGAACAGCCTAAAGGGAATTGTGTTTCAATTTATATGCCAATGCACCCAGCCGGGCCAGAAGTGCGACAAAATCCAATTCGCTTTAAAAATTTGGTCAAGGAAGCGGAGACTCGTTTAATTGATGCGGGTTTGGAGGAAAAAGATGCGATCGCATTATTGGAAAAATCCCATGAAATTGATACCCAAGAATTTTGGGAGCAAAAGGGAGAACCAGGGTTAGCGATTTTTATTTCTGAAAATATTTTTCGCTATTATACGCTACCAATTGATTTTCAAGAGTTGGTCGTGGTTACAGACCGATTTCACATCAAGCCACTGCTGCCAATTTTAAATGGCAATGGTCGCTTCTATATCCTGGCGTTGAGCCAAAAAGATGTCAGATTCTTTGAAGGAACACGCTACAGCGTCAAAGAGGTGGAAGTAGAAAATCTCCCTAAAAGTCGAGATGAAGCTCTGCAAATAGACGAGACTGCCCAAGAAGGTGAGTTCCACCTCGCACCATCAAAAGGAGGAACCACTAATCCTTTTTCACAGTCAGGCACATTTCACGGTCAGGGAAGTCCTGACAGAGATAAACAACAAGAATACATACTACAATTCTTTCAGATTATCGATCGCGCATTACACGAAAAACTGAAATTGCAAAAAGCGCCTTTGGTACTGGCTGGGGTAGAGTATCTCTTGCCTTTATATAAACAGGCAAATACTTACCAGCATTTGATGGATGAAGCTATTACTGGTAATCCAGAAATTCTCAGTGCCCAAGAGTTGCATAATGAAGCTTGGCCAATTGTCGAGGCTGATTTCCAGAAGTCTCAAGAAGGGTTTTTAGAGCAATTTCACGAATTGTTTGGTGGTGATACCGGTAAAGCATCTAACAACCTGAAAGAAATTGTCTCAGCAGCTTATTACCAACGAGTGGATTCATTATTAGTTGCAGTTGGTCAACAACAGTGGGGTTTATTCGATCCAACCTCAGAAACGGTTTATTTGCACCCAGAAAAAGAAGCTGGTGATGAAGATTTGTTGGATTTTGTTGCTGCTCATACCTTATTAAATGGTGGCACGGTTTACGCTGCTCCCTTTGAACAGATTCCATATAGCACACCTGTTGTAGCAATTTATCGATATTGAACAAACATTTTGACGGTGTTGTATAAAGCTGAATGTGCTATATATAACACCAACGATCATGACAATTCGCTCCTCGATCACGCAATCTCTAATCGGTTTAGCTCTTTTCAGTACAACGGCTGTATTTACCCAGACTGCAACAGCAGAAACAATAATTGGGCAATCGGGCAATGTGCGGGCAGAAATATCTTACGAGAAGCCAGAGGAATATCAGTATAAAAATGTGCGCCTGAAAATTATCCGAGCGGGTAAAACTATTTTGGATCAAAAGCTGCCACAAGAAAATGAATATGACAGACCTGTGGGGAATATATCTGGGCAAGAAAATAACTTACCAGTGCAAGACTTGGACGGTAACAAAGAACCAGAAATAATTGCCGATTTCTTTACAGGTGGAGCGCACTGTTGTACTTATTCATTGATTTACCGCTACGACAGCAAATCTCAAAAGTATCTTAAGATTCGTCATGAATGGGGCAATGGTGGTTATCAACTTAAAGATTTAGACAAAGATGGACTGCCAGAGTTTGATAGTCGAGATGATCGCTTTGCCTATGCTTTTACAGCTTATGCTGCTTCTGCCTACCCCCTGCAAATTTGGCATTATCGTCAAGGGAAAATGGTTGATGTGACTCGTCGTTATCCCAAATTAATCTCCAATCATGCCTCAGAGCTATGGCAAACTTATACCCAGGCACGGCAAGAAGGTGATGATGGTAAGGGCTTTTTAGCAGCTTATTTGGCGGATAAATATTTGCTGAATCAAGGACAGGATGGTTGGCAACGGGTACAACAAGCTTATAAAAAAAGCGACCGTACTAAATTCTTCGCCGATTTACGTAAGTTTTTGCGCGAAACAGGTTACATCAAATAAATTAGCAGTGAGCAATTAATTTATAACTTCTAACTACTGAAGCTTTCGTCGTGCTGCTGCTAAAATTACGCGTTGTTCAGCACGAGCGATCGCCTGATATGTTCGCTCCACTGCTTCCGGTTCAACGGAAATAGAAGTTATGCCCCATTCCACTAATTTATCGATGATTTCTGGATAAAGGGCTGGTGCTTGACCGCAGATTGAACAAGGTATACCGGCACTTTTAGCCATTTGGATCAGTTGAGCGATCGCACCCATAACTGCGGGATGACGTTCATTAAATACTTTTGCTAGTTGTCCTTGTTCTCGATCCACTCCGAGCAATAATTGGGTTAGGTCGTTTGTACCAATGGAAATTCCGGCTGCACCTGCTTTCACATATTCCGGCAGCAAAAATAGTACGCTTGGCACTTCCGCCATCATCCACAATTGAAACTGCGACACCTCGGTTAAAAGAGCTTGCTCAACTTTGCGACGGCAAAAGACAAATTCTTCTACAGTCCGCACAAAAGGTAATAATAGGTTGACATTGCTGTAACCAGCCTGCTGTACCCTTGCTAAAGCTTGCAGTTCTAACTCAAACACTGCGGGATTTCGTAAATAGCTGAAAGTGCCGCGTTCACCCAACATCGACTGGGGCGAAGATTCTAAATTATCACTCAATGATGGTAAATCCTGCGATCGCCAATCTAAGGAACGATAAAAAACTGGTCTTGGTGCAAAAGCACGAGCAAATTGCATAATCTGCTCAGACCATAACTCTAATAATTCTGCCTGACGACCGCCTAAAATCCAACTATTGGGATGTTGTCCGTCCAATATATTTAATACCATCAATTCTGAGCGCAATAATCCCACGCCATCCACAGGGAAGCTTTGCACTTGTTCTATTAAACTGGACTGACTCAAGTTAACCAGTAGTTGGGTAGCAATCATGGGTAGATGAGAAGTGAAAGTAGGATAGGGCGCTTTTGGGTTGGGGTGATGTGGGGAAAGAAGTTTTTCTTCTCTCTCTTTCTCTATCTCCTCCTTTGAGTCTCCTTTGATGCGATAAACTTCTCCTCTGTCGCCATCAAGCTGTAGTCGTTCGCCCGTTTGGATTAAGGTTGTGGCAGATGTTGCGTTTACTACTGCTGTGATCCTTAATTCTCTAGCAAGAATTGCGGCATGGCTGGTTAATCCACCTTGTTCTGTGATAATACCAGCAACTTGGTGTAGCAATGGCAGCCAATCAGGAGTAATTGTTGGTACTACTAAAATCACACCCTTGGGTAGTTGTTCGGGTTTCTGTTGTGAATGAGGAATTACTAAGGCATTGGCCACAACACGTCCCCCTGCTGCTCCTAGTCCCCTAATGAATTGTCCGTGGGGAATTACAGATTGGGGAGAACTAGCTTGTGTGATGTAGAGCTTGTTAGATGTGGTTTGTTGAGCAATAGTCCATTTAATGGTAAAAGTTTTACCTAGTTCACTTACTAGTTGAGTTCCTAGAGCAATTATTTGTTGTAAATATTCTTCTTGTAAAGCGTACTGTTCTTGTTGGGCTTCTGGAAGTACGTAGGTACTTAGAGAAAGATGATCTGGTGTTAGCACTGAGTTAGATGTGGGTTGCGAAAAAGCTTCAGGCGCTGCATCATTCACGCCATAAGCCAGCATTTTATTGCCCAAATGTTGCTCAAGCACAACTCCAGTTGCCTGTTGAATGTAGTAGATATCTGGCTGGACTTCACCAAGAGCGATCGCAACTCCTAATCCCCAAGTAGCCTCAATTTCCCAGCCAGAGGAGTTGGCTTTGAGCAAACCACTGGCGATCGCATTCTCAACAGGTTGCACCAAGACTGCTAGATTTATTTGTTGCAGATTAATTCCTGCTCGTTGCCAATATAGGAGACTTCTGGCACGAAATATTTGACTCCAAGTGCGCTTTAATGCCCAAGCGATCGCTTCAGGTTCACACTGGCAAAACACCGACTCCAGCAAACCAGATATATTCTTTATACCTGGAGTAGCATTTGATATTGATAAGGTAGGTCGAAGAATCAGACAGCTAGTTTGCCATTCCTTAGCTGCTTGGAAAATTGTACTCACCCACTGCTGCGGCACAGTCGCAGTGAGAATTTCTTGGCGCAAGCGACCAGCTACCTGCTGAAGTTGCCGCCAATTAGCAACATCTAGATGTAATGAAGAATGGGGTAAGTCAGCCACTAATGACTCTGAACTATTGAGATTTTCCAGAAATTGCCGCAAAATTTCTGCCGAAACGACAAAACCAGGCACCACCGGATAGCCACGCTGCATGATTCTGCTCAAGTAAAATGCTTTGTCACCTACTTTGGCGCGGTCTTGTAATTTAATTTGGTCTAGCCAGTAGAGTTTGTCCACTCAATTTGTTAGTTGTCTATTTGTAGCCAGAGTTGTAGATGTCAGTATCACATTTAATTATTTAGTGTATGGGTTAAATCTAGCAATTTAAGGTAAACTTTTATAGTTCATTCATTTAAAATAGTTGAGATAACTATTTAATCAAGCTAAAATTCATGTCGTTTACCCAGATTGCGATCGCTGTCATAATTTAATAACGGAAACTTTGTTTGGTTTTGATAACAAAATATCTTAATTGGAAAATAATCTTAAGAATGGAAGATGTTAATTTACATCTAAAAAAGTATCACTGAATTGAAATAATCTAAACGTAGTACTTGTATTTGATTTTTTACAAAACCCTTATTGCCTATTAGAGGATGTTTGAAAAGTGGTTGGCTGTGATTTTAGGTACTTATTGATCCCCCCTAACCCCCCTTAAAAAGGGTGGAACCGGAATCAAAGTCCCCCTTTTTAAGGGGGATTTAGGGGGATCTAAAACTTTTCACTACCGAGAAGAGGACTTTTCAAACATCCTCTTAAGCCAAGATTAAGTTCAAAAAACAAAGCAGATGACTAGATGATATAAACTTTCAATTACACCCGTTGAATTAAACTCCACCAATATAAAGAGTAAAATATTTTTGCACTATTTGGTAAAAATATTAATAATTAACCTAGTACAACACGGCGGAAATTTGCCAACCTTTAACAAAGGTATTTTTTCCCAAGTCTTGTTAATTGAGATGGTAACTGGATTTCCCCTTGCTGTACTATGTAAATAAGTTGGCGCAATAGAATCAAACTATGTAAAGAAAAATGAACTAGGCTAAAACCCTTATACCTATTGACTGTAGCAAGATTGCCTATTGCCTGATCCCAACGACAATTATTTACGCCCACTTAGCTTATATAAAATTATTTACACCAGACTAAACATTGCCAAACACTTACTACATTGCAACTAATGATTGGCTAAATATCAGCTTCAGATTATGCTTTGCATTATTTATAGGAGCGATTATCGGCTTAGAACGCCAAATTAGCCGCAAACCAGCCGGTTTAAGAACTCACACGCTGGTGAGTCTAGGTTCAGCTGTGTTTACCTTGATAATTATGCAAACAGCAGGGCTGCAAAATAGTCCTGATGCACTTAGCCGCGTCATTCAAGGAATTGCAGCCGGTGTAGGATTTCTCGGTGCTGGAGAAATTGTGCGCCAATCTTCTCAAGAATCACAGCGACTTGAAATTCACGGACTCACATCAGCAGCAGCTATTTGGGTTTCGTCTGCATTGGGAATTGCAGCCGGTTGTGGTTTGTGGCAGTTAGGATTGATTGGTACTCTGCTGACTTTTCTGATTCTCAACGTTTTTAAAAGGTTAGAAAAACATCAATAAATGAGTAGTGAGTAAGGAGTAATGAGTAATGAGTGAATGAAAAATGGGTATTTACTCATTACTTATTACTTATTACTCCTTACTCCAGAATCACCGTGCGTTCACGGCGGTGAGGATGTCAAAAATTTGGGATTATTTCTCCTGCTTTCACAAAAAGAATTTGGGAGGACTTTAACCACTGGGAATCAAAAGAACCCAAGTGAGTGGTAGTAATTAGGGTTTGAAAGCGGTCTTGAATAGCATCAAGCAATTGATTTTGGCGGGATAAATCTAGTTCGGCAAGAACATCATCAAGTAATAGCAATGGTGGCTCTTTGACGACTTCTTCAATTAATTGTAATTCGGCTAATTTTAAAGCTAGAACCAGCGTCCGTTGTTGACCTTGAGAACCGTATTGACGAGCGGGTGTCTGGTTAATAGTTAATTCTATTTCGTCTCGATGGGGGCCGACAAGAGTAGTACCTTGGTGCATTTCAGCAACGGCTCGCTGCTGGATTTTTGCTAAAAAAGCTTGCTGTACTTCTTCTGGCTGGTTATCCTCTGAAGGAATATTAGGCACGTAATTGATTTGCAGAATTTCTGTACTGCCGCTAATACTGGCGTGCCAAGCACTAGCAATAGGAGCTAATCTTTCTATGGCGCGATCGCGTCTTCTAATTACCCTGGTTCCTGTGGTAGCTAACTGTGCATCCCACACTGCTAGTTCTGAGTGTAGAGACGTTGCATCCAAAGTCTCTACATGGCGTTTTAAAAAGGCATTGCGCTGGCGTAATACATGATTATACTGCTGCAAAATGTGAGCATAAACTGGTTCGAGTTGAATTAAGAGTGTATCCAACCAGTTGCGGCGACCCTCCGGGCCGCCGCGTACTAGGTCTAAATCCAGGCTGGAAAACTGCACTGCGTTGAGAACGCCAAGAAAATCCATTTGACGGCGGATAGACTCACCATTGAGAGCAACGCTCCGACGACCATTGCGCCGAAGCGTTAAAGTCAGGTCACTAACGCCTGTTTGTCGCTCAAGGGTGGCATTAATTTGGGCTATAGCTTCCCCTTCTTGAACCAAATCGCGATCGCGGGTCATGCGGTGTGATCGCAATGTCGCCAGCAACTCCACCGCCTCCAACAAATTCGATTTTCCCTGAGCGTTATTACCTACCAAAATTGTTTTGGCAGCAGTAAATTCAACCTTTTGGTCTTGATAATTGCGAAATTGTCGGAGGTTTAGAGTTTTCAGGTACATAGCAGGGATTGGGAATTGGGAATTGGGAATTGGGAATTGAGCATTAGGAAGGATGGAGAAAAATAAGAAGTAAAAGATTAGAGGGGTAGAAGAGAATAACCAATGCCCCATTCCCCATTTCCCATTCCCAATTCCCCATGCCCAATTTACACAGCCTTCTTGCCCATAATCCGCAGAAATATCTTCTCCGCTTCAATCCAGACAAACATTAAAGCACTGAAGCCAATACAAACGCCCAACTCTTGCATATTGAGGTAGTGAGTACCAAAGAAATCTCGCAGGGGTGGGACGTAAATTAGCATCAACTGCAAAATCGTGGTGACGACAACAGCCGCTAGTACAAAAATATTGGAGAAGGGATTCATCTCGATAGTCAGTCGGTTATTGGAGCGAATGGCGATCGCATGACCCATTTGGGCAATACACAAGGTCGTAAATACCATTGTTTTCCAAGTTTCGGGATCGCCTTGATACCCAGCAGCATGGGTATGTTGATAAGCCCACCACATCAAGGCAATGGTGATAATGGCAAAAATAATCCCAATGCGAATCATGTAAGAACCCAATCCCCTAGCGAAAATACTTTCGCGGGGACTAAAAGGCGGACGTTGCATCACATCCGGTTCTGGAGGTTCCACAGCTAATGCCAAGGCTGGTAAACCGTCTGTCACCAAGTTCATCCAGAGAATTTGTAAGGGGGTAAGGGGAACGCCTCCCAAACCAATTAAGGGTGCGGCTGCAATGGTCAGAACTTCGCCAATGTTACTGCCCAAGATGTATTTAATAAAGCGGCGAATATTGGTGTAAACAACTCTACCTTCCTTGGTGGCGCTAACAATGGTGGCGAAGTTGTCATCAAGTAACACCATATCGCTGGCTTCCTTACTGACATCAGTGCCAGTAATGCCCATTGCAATACCAATATCGGCTTGTTTGAGGGCTGGGGCATCGTTAACACCATCGCCCGTCATCGCTACAAACCGTCCCCGACGTTGCAACGCTTGGACAATTCGCAGTTTGTGTTCTGGGGAAACCCTAGCATAAATGCTTACTAGGTCAACGTTTTGCTCTAATTCCTCATCACTCATCCGTTGCAATTCTTGACCGGTGAGAACGCGATCGCCTTCTTGGGCAATTCCTAAATCGGTAGCGATCGCTCGTGCTGTTAATTGGTGGTCGCCAGTAATCATCACTGGGCGAATACCTGCATCTCGACATTCTTGGACTGCTGCCCTCACCTCTGGGCGTGGCGCATCCAGCATTCCTACCAATCCCAGCCACACTAATTCTTGCTCAGATGCCTCGCTTGAACCGTCCGGTGGAATTTCCGCGAGAGATTTGTAGGCAAAACCTAGTACCCGCAAACCTTTACTTGCCATCAGGTCATTTTCTGCCAAAATTTTCTGGCGTTGTTCTTCGGTTAAGGGGGCTGAGTGATTGCCCAAATGAATCTGAGTGGAACGTGCCAAGGTTAACTCTGGAGAACCTTTGGTAAACATTAAGTAAGGTTCAGATTGGAGAAAACCGGCGATCGCTGGGTCAACGCCTCTCGAAGACGCTTCACCTGTGGCGACTCCCTCCACTTGAGAAATCACGCTCATCCGCTTGCGTTCCGAAGAAAAGGGGAACTCAGCGACGCGAGGTAACTTACTGTTCCACTGGTCTTTTTCGATTCCGGCTTTTCCCGCCAGGGTAACTAATGCTCCCTCTGTCGGATCTCCCAAAATTGCCCATTCACCTTGTTCTTTTTGCAACACTGAATCATTGCAAACAGCACAGGCGACTGATAACGCGGAAATTTCTGGAGACTCCTCTAAGGAAACTTTTTGACCATCTAACTGAAAGTCCCCTGTAGGAGCATAACCTTCGCCGGTGACACGAAAAGTTTTGTCATTGGTATAAACCGATTGCACCACCATTTTATTTTGAGTCAGGGTGCCGGTTTTATCAGAACAGATGGTGGTTACAGAACCTAATGTTTCTACTGCTGGCAGTTTGCGAATCAAGGCATTTTGGCGCACCATTCGCTGGGTTCCCAGTGCCAATGTAACGGTAATTACAGCTGGTAAACCTTCTGGTACTACAGCAACCGCCATACTCAAGGAAACTTCCAAAAGTTCTTGGATGTTTTTAAAACCTCCGTCCTTGATGACACCACCAACGACGACGATCGCCACGAGAATTAAAGAACCCGTAACCAGGACATTACCCAGTTGAGTCATGCGTTGCTGTAAGGGTGTAGGTTCACTTTCCACCGCCTGCAACATCGCAGCAATTTTGCCTAATTCTGTAGTCATGCCGATGTTAGTCACCAGAACCTTACCGCGTCCTTGGACTACCTCGGTTCCTTGATACACGACATTAAGGCGATCGCCTAATGATGTTTCCTCTGGCAATTTTAGTGATGCCTGTTTATTCACCGCTTCGGCTTCACCAGTCAATGCCGACTCACGCACTTGTAAATTAGACTGTTCTATTAAACGTCCATCCGCAGCTATCTGCATTCCAGCTTCCAGCAGCATTACATCCCCTGGAACTAGTTCCTTGGCTGCTATCTCCACCAGTCTGGTGTCGCGGATGACCCGTACTAAGGGAGAAGTCATTTTTTTCAGGGCTGCCAAGGCTTTTTCGGCACGGCTTTCTTGGACATAGCCGAGTATGCCATTGAGAATCACAATTGCTAAAATAGCGATTGTATCTTTAAATGGCACTTCACCGGGCTTCAAATCGCCCGCCCGCAAAGCCATCAGGTCTAAAAACCCAGAAATCAGAGCTACGCCAATCAGCATCAACAACATAATGTTCTTGAACTGATCTAGCAGAATTTCCCAAGCACTACGGCCAGCAGTTTCTTCAAGTTCGTTGAGGCCGTATTTTTGCAACCTCTGTTGAATTTCTTGAGGTGTTAAGCCACTGTCTGCATTACTATCGAGCAGTTCTAGCGCTTTATCAACTTCTAAACTATGCCAAACGGCGGCACCTTCAGGCAGAGAATTAGCAGACATCGTGTAGGTCACAGCAAATGGTTACAAAATTCGATCATAATTTAGTGATGGCAGGAATTCCATCTTCTAAAGTTACATTAAGGCGTAAGGCGATCGCCTAGATATGTGAAGGAGACGGAAGGAACTTTTCAGTTGGGGATTTGACCCCGGATGAATTTAAGTCATTGAAGTCATTGAACTATCGTTAATGGGGTTTTAAACCCAAGCTTGCTCTGGTGAGAGCAGTTCAAGAGTGAGGACATTTTTCCTCCTGTCTTGCTTGATAAATGTATATGTAATTCTTAACATTTGTAAATCCCCCCATTTTGACATAGTATTATTTCTCACGAAAGAGTTGATCGGAACACATTTTACCGATAATTATGAGTAATAGAGCTTTGAAGCTTTGTTACAGAGGATATGTCACAATTAATTTTAGGCTGCCATTCCTTTCATTTCATCCCGTAGTCAATAGCCAGGATGTATGGCACGATTGCATTTCTCATTTTTAATTTTGCGGAAAGTTGAGCCAGTCCCTTGCGTATTTCGCCGCTCAAGTAAACTGGAGTGCCATTAGGGTTTACCAATCTAGCAAACTTTTCCAGCTGAATTTTGAATTTTGAATTACCCAGGCGTGCTAAACCATTCAATAAATATGCTTAATATGAGTTTTGCACTCCCCACTTTGACCGTTAGCCAGATGTTTGGGCAAAAAACAATTCGACCGCTTACTGCTGCTACCCTGTGTGGCATTACTTTCATTAAAGATAGACTCATTGCCATTGACAGTATTAAAGGGCATCTACTGGAGATTGATCCCACCTCTGACAACAGCAAAATTCTCAATCCCCATCAAGTTAAAGAATTTACCGATGTCACTGGTATAGCGGTATGGGAAGATTCCCTGTGGGTGAGCCGCGAAAATAGTGTTTACTTGTGCAAGCTCAATGCTTTGGGTCTGGAACATTTTGTGACATTGCCTTATCCGGCTGACGGCGTTGCTGTTTGGGAAACAACAGTCTATGTCAGCTGCCAACGGCTGGGCTACATTTTGGTTTATGACCGCGAAACACGAAAAGAAATTACCAGATTTTATGCCCCTGGAGTTGGGATAGAGAATTTAGCCGTTAACCAAGAAATGCTATGGATTTGCGATCGCACCGAACAATCAGTGTACGCAATGGACAGGGCAACAGGAGAACTGCAATTTAGTGTCCTGACACCGTTTGAATGTCCTACAGGCATAGCGATACATAAAAATGCCGAAACAGGTAAAGAAAGTATTTACGTTGCCTACGCCTCCGAGGAGCCTTATATCCGGGATAACCCCAATGCCGATCCAAGTCATGAGCTAACATTCCGCGATCGCACTTTTATTCATCCCCTGCATTATCATTACCAGCCAGATAAGCGCTACGCCCTCTCTAATGGCTATCTCATTGAAATGTCTTATGCTGAGGAAATTGCACCCTTAGACGAGGTGTATTTACCTGATGTCGAATGGCGCATCGCCCTACCATCGGAAACTGAGCGTCAAAAGGTGAAACACGTTGAAGCAATTGGTATACCCTTTACAGAAGAAGTAATAGAAGGGCAACGTGTAGCAGTCTTTAAATTTGATTCTCTAGCTCCAGGTGAGCGGCATATATTTGGCTGGAAAGCACTTGTGGAAGTTCGAGGAATTAAGTATCGCATCACACCTAGAGATGTTGAAGATATACCTGAACTATCTCCAGAATTACAAACACGCTACCTAGTAGATGACGACGATTTAGCAATGGATACTACCATTGTTCGCCGTGCCGCCAGAGAAGCAATTGGTTCTGAAACAAATGTACTGCGAAAAATGCACAGCATCCGCAACTACGTATACGACCAGTTATCTTACGGTATTAAACCTTACATCGACACGCCAGATATAGTTTTAGAACGGGGCGTTGGTTCCTGTGGGGAATATGTCGGCGTATTGCTTGCCCTAGCCCGTTTAAATGGCATCCCCTGCCGCACCGTAGGTAGGTACAAATGTCCTCCCCATAGTGACTTACTAGGAGTACCACTACAACCAGACTTTAATCATGTTTGGCTGGAGTTCTACGTCCCGAATTTTGGTTGGTTGCCAATGGAATCAAATCCTGACGATATAGGTGAAGGTGGGCCTTATCCGACGCGCTTTTTTATGGGCTTATGCTGGTATCACATTGAAATTGGCAAAGGTATCACTTTTGAAACCGTGACAAGTCAAGGTGCGCGGCTAACCAAAGAAGATATCCCCATCGGTGATTTAGCGATTAATCATATTCGGTTCACAATTCTTAAAGAATTACCACCCTTTTGAATTTCTTCGATTTATTTACCCGAATTATGCTTTTTAATTAGCTCCTGTTTTTCAGGATTATTGAGCCAGTCTTTTAGAGCCTCAGCGATCATATCGCTGAGGTTTTTATCTGCTTTTTAGGCTATGTTGATTTAGTGGTTTTTCCTATTCATCAACCATGAAAACAACATTTTAGATTCAGACTAAGGGCATGAATGATTGGAAATCTCTGAATGACTTCTCTGACAAACAATATACGCAGCAGCAAAACTTCTCGCTGGCTTTTCTGCTGCGGATGATCAATGGTATATCTGACCCCATTTTTCTTAAAAACGACCAACATCAGTGGATACTACTTAACGATGCCTTTTGTAATTTCATCGGGTATAGCCGAGAAGAATTAATTGGTAAGTCTGACTATGATGTTTTTTCCAAAGCGGAAGCTAATGTGTTTTGGGAAAAAGATGAACTGGTTTTCACTACAGGGATAACTCATGAAAACGAGGAATTATTTACAGATTCCAATGGCGCAACACACTGTATCCTGACCAAAAAATATTTGTTTAAGGATGATTTAGGTAATCGTTTCTTAGTTGGGATTATTCGTGATTTAACAGAGCAAAAGCAGGTAGAAGCCGCCCTGCGCCATAGTAATGCTGTGCTTAAACAAGCGGAAGCAGACCTACGACAGCAAACACAAGAACTAGAAACAGCATTATCCAAACTACAAAATACCCAAACTCAGTTAATCCAAAGCGAAAAAATGTCCAGTTTGGGTCAACTAGTTGCAGGTGTGGCACATGAAATCAACAACCCAGTTAGCTTTATTTACGGCAATATTAGCCCAGCTGATGAATACACCAAAAATTTATTTTCACTGTTAGACCTCTACCAAAGACATTATCCCCAATCAGTCAAGGCAATTCAGGAGTTTGCAGATTTAATTGAACTAGACTTCTTAAGGTCAGACTTACCCAAATTATTCCAATCGATGATGATGGGAGCAGAGCGGATTCGAGAGATTGTGCTTTCCCTGCGGACTTTCTCGCGCTTAGATGAAGCTGAAATGAAACGGGTTGATATCCATGAGGGAATTGATAGTACGATGATGATTATCCAAAGCCGCCTCAAGGCTACTGACCAGCGCCCGAAAATTGAGGTGATCAAAGAATATGGCAATCTCCCCTTGGTTGAATGTTATGCTGGGCAGTTAAACCAAGTATTTATGAATATTTTAGTGAATGCGATCGATGCTTTAGAAGATTCATTGGTTATATCTCGGTGGACAACAAAAAAACGACTAAAAACGGATAATCCTCGAATTTATATTCGCACCAAATTACTAACACCAAATCAAGTCACAATTGGCATTGCCGACAACGGACTCGGAATACCAGAAGATGCTAAAAAGCAACTATTTAATCCCTTTTTTACGACCAAGCCCGTTGGACAAGGTACGGGTATGGGGCTGGCTATTAGTCACCAAATTATCACAGAAAGACATGGCGGCTCTTTAGAATGCATTTCGCAACCAGGAGTTGGTACTGAGTTTATCATTCGCATTCCCCTCATTCAACAACGTCAAATTTCTAACCTCTGATATTAACTCTTAAACTGGGCAGTGGATACGACTGATGTTGCTTAAAATCGGCAAATTCGCAGATTGAGTTAAATGGACAAAAGCGGCAGTGAGAACCAGGATTAGGAGGAAAAATTTTACTAAAATTAGTAGTTTTTTCCTGATATTTTTGCAAATCGTGCTGGTGCTTATGGGCAATATTAGCTAACTCAAATTTTAAAGATTCTAATTCACTATTATTGATGCTAATTAACTCAGACTTTTTACATATTTCTAAATTATAAAATGATGCGACAGCTTCGTGTTCAGGGTAAAGATAACGAGCAGCGAGCAAATAAACTAATGCCTGTCGTTTGTCAAAAGCTGACTTACCTGTTTTGAAATCTAAAATATGTAAAGTCCTATCAGATTCAATGAAAACGCAGTCCATAGCCGCATATAACCGAAAGCAATAATCCTCTTGCTCAACTACTATTGGCTTAGGAAAGCCTTCATCACCCGGAGTTAATTGGATAATATCTTTATCCAAAAGCAACGGCGCATCATGATATTTTTGCAAAATTTGCAGGACGCGTTGCTGGACTTGAACGCTTGAATTGCCTAACTTAAGTAGCTGTGCAACTCTTTCTACACCATCTGATTGCTTCAGCAAATGCCTATGATGATGAAACTCATAAACACCTTTTTGGGCGAGTATGCCAATGCGCTGGGGTGCAGTGGCTTGCGCTAGCAGTGCTTTGACTTGTGGTTCGTGTTGCCGTGCTTTGATAAACCCCCGTCTCATCTGGCAATGCCAGCGTTCTTGCCCGGTCGCTGGGGCAACTAGAGACCAAAGGTGATAACTGGCAAAAGGTCGATCGGGGGTTGACATTGCTCAGAAACAGTGAGAGAAAATACGGTGGTAAGAAGTTTAAACTAAGGCTTACTTAGAAAAGAACTTCGGAGGATAGTTGCTGCTACACAGGCTTTGCGGGAAGCTTTTATAGTACTGATAATGTACGGGAGCAAGTGGCAAGAATGTCTAGCAAGATAAAATTTGGTACCGATGGATGGCGAGGGATTATTGCCGATGACTTTACTTTCCCCAACGTGCGAAAAGTAACAAGGGCAATTGCCACTTACTTGGAAACAGCCTACACAAAAGATAGACCAGTACTTATTGCCTACGATACTCGCTTTTTAGCTGACCAGTTTGCCAAAACTGCGGCCCAAGTACTGGCAGACTTGGGTTGGACTGTGAAAATTACCGTTCGGGATTGCCCCACACCAGTAATTGCCTACAACGCCCGTCATCTAAATTCCGCAGGGGCGTTAATGTTTACTGCTAGTCATAATCCAGCACCTTACTGTGGAATTAAATATATACCCGATTATGCTGGGCCTGCCACTCCAGAGATTACTGATACTATTGTGGCAAATATAGAAAGTGCATCGGATGAGTTACCTGGAAGTAACCCATCAGGTTCAATTTCAATTTTCGATCCGAAACCTGATTACCTGCAATTTATCTACACTCTACTTGATATAGAAAAGATCAAAAGGGCTAATTTAAAGGTAAAGTACGATGCTTTGTATTCTACCTCCCGTGGCTATTTAGATGAAGTTTTGCAGCATAGTGGTGTTCAGCTAGAAAGTTTCCATGATTGGAGGGATGTTTTATTTGGCGGTGGAATGCCAGAACCCAAAGGAGAACAATTAGTTGAGTTAGTGGAAGCTGTAGTCCGCGATCAAGCTGATTTGGGCTTGGCGACGGATGGAGATAGCGATCGCTTTGGTATTGTTGATGAACAAGGAACTGTCCTCACTCCGAATACTGTGTTGTTAGTTCTAGCACGTCATTTAATTAAAAACAAAGGTAAAACCGGCGCTATCGTTCGTACTGTGGCTACAACCCACCTGTTGGATAATTTCGCTGCTAAAAATGGGCTGCAAATTTACGAAACAGCTGTTGGTTTTAAATACATCGGTGAAAAAATGCGGGAAACTGCCGTATTAATTGGTGGAGAAGAATCAGGCGGTTTGAGTATTATCGGGCATATTCCCGAAAAAGACGGGATTTTAGCCGATATGCTGGTGGCAGAAGCGATCGCTTATGAAGGTAAACCTTTAAGTCAGATGGTTAAAGAAGCGATCGCTGAAGCCGATGGGCCACTTTACAACAACCGCCTAGACTTGCACCTCACAGAGGCTCATAAAACCGCCGTTATCGACTCCTTTACTAAAAATCCACCTCCAGAGGTAGCAGGAATTAAAGTCAAGGAAGTCGGGCGTAAAGACGGTATTAAGCTGTATTTAGAAGAAGGTAGCTGGGTTTTATTGCGTCCCTCCGGTACTGAACCACTGGTGCGCGTCTACCTAGAAACCAACACTCCCGAAAAACTCACCCAAATTGCCCAAGAGTTAGAGAGTGTCATTGCTAAATTAGAGGGATAAGAATTAGCAGTTAAAAGTTAAAATTTGTAAATTAATAATTCTTAACTCCTATTAACAGTTATCTCACTCCTAACTTTGCTCAAACTATGAAAATCGCTCCTTTTTTGACATCTCTAGTTGTAGCGGTTTGGGTAATCGCGATCGCAGTTATTTCAGTTCAAAATGCCACACCCGTATCGTTAAAATTCTTAACATTCCAATCGATTCAGATACCACTGGGTTTAGTGTTAGCTTTTAGTGCTTGTTTAGGGTTAATTGGCATGGCACTGCTGCAACCTCTGTGGGGACTTGCTGGTATTGGACAGCGCAATTCTCGATTAGAAGACGATGCGGAATTTTTTGTTGATGATGAAGATTTTTGAGGTTTGAAAAAAACACATAGAATTACACCAGTTAAGTAATCTTCATCTGGTAGTATGCACAAATGTGCATATAATAGATTTAGATGGCGTATCAGTGGGATAGGGATAAGGCAGCAGCCTTCGCAAACATGGCGTTGATTTTGCTGATGCAGTAACCGTGTTTTCTGACGATTTAGCAATTACCATCACAGATAAACGTTTTGATGAAGAGAGATTTATCACTATTGGGATAGGTGCTTTCAATCGAGTTCTAGTAGTTGTTTATACATGGCGCAATGATGAGATTCGATTGATTTCTGCCCGCCAAGCTACGCGCTATGAACAAAAGCAGTATGAGGATGGATAAGTGATGGAAGCTGAGTATGATTTTAGCGAGGGTAAGCGGGGAGCGATTGAATCAATACCAACAGGCAAAACTCGAATTACAATTCGCCTAGATGATGAAGTACTAGCATGGTTTCGTGACCAAGTTCACGCAGCAGGTGGGGGAAATTACCAAACTTTGATTAACGATGCCTTGCGTGAGTACATTCAGCAGCGCCGTGAACCGTTAGAAGAGACATTACGGCGAGTATTGCGAGAGGAACTTGAGCGTATTGGAAAATGAGAATATTTTGGCTTGCCTAAGATCGATAATGGTTATGAACGTAACTTATAAAACAGATTTTAATTTGTGGATTGAGCAGACAGCCCAACTATTGCGATCGCCACTATCGATGCGATCACTATTATCCTCAAAGCCTTTGTAACCCGTAAGCCTCGTACTACATGAAAAAAGCCTACGTTGGTAGGCTTTTTGAGAAAGGTTTGGGATTGCGATCGCACTGTTATAAAATCAAAATGTCCATTCGTGATCTGGATCATCTAGAGCAGCGCGAACAGAAGCTAAATTTGCAAGTTCTTTGAATGGGCAGGATTTAGCTATTTCTGTGATTGAGTTTAATGTAAGGGCTAGTTGTTCATTATTGCCGGATGCGATCGCATTATCAACGACAGCAAACAAAGCGCGAAAGTTTTCTGCACGTTCATCAAAAGAGCGATCTAGATACGCCATCAACAACTCTCGCTGGGCGTTTATCTTGGTGATTGTTTCTTTTTCCCAAACATCAATTTCTAGTCTCTTTGTCTGTTCTTGTTCGGCAATTATTTTATATTCAGTATAGGCTGAAACCATTTGCTGTAAGCATTCAGCAGGATTGATAAATTCCTTGACTACTGTGGTAACTTTTTTGGTCGACATTCCTAATTACCTCACAAAGTACGATATTTGGCTTGTATATTCGCAGTAACAGGATTCAACTGCCCTTCAGTATCTAAAACAGGAGTTTTCATGATTTCTGCAAGTGCTTTAACAAAAAGCGCGACTTTTTGAAACTTACTAGCGTCCCTGTTTTTGTCGAATGATGGTAAAGATTCAAGTTCTTGAAGACCTAAAATAGCAGATTTATTCAGACATTCAAATACACCTTGTAACTCAGTAATCCGCCGTTTTACTTGTTGCATAAAGTCTTTTGCTGCTTCGATTTTAACGATTGCAGTGTTGACTTCAGCGTTGTACTCCCATGCCTTTGTCAATGCTTTTTCGCCTTCACCAGCAAGCACAAAGCCTCCAATAAGAACAGCGGGGCCAACAGTGATACCACCTAACACAAGAGAACCAAGAGCCATACCTCCACCGCCAGCAGCTAATGAGCCACCGCCCAACCATGCTAGAGTTGCATTCCAGGCTGCTGCACCGCTAAGTCCTCCTATAAGTGTCCCAGTGCTGGCTACTCCTACAGAGGTAGCAAGACTCATTGCACCACCATATCCTGCTGCTGCTGCTCCAATCGCTTTAGTGCCACCGTTGAAAAACTGTTCAGCTTCTAATGCGGCAGCTTTGTACTCCTTAATCTGCTGAACTGAAATTCCTTCTAGCCCTTCTAAAAACTCCTTCTCGCTTTGTTTTGATTTACCAATATTTCGTTCAATAAAGTCAAGAAAGCGCCCAACTGTAGTCATCATCACATCAAGCTGAAGTTGACCATACTCTTCTGCAAGCTCGTTAGTCGCCTCCCAGTCTGCTTTCAACTCATCGACTGCATAGGAGTGACGGTTTTGGGCACGTTCACCAATTTCCTTCGCTTCATTCATATTCCCAACACCTTCAGCACCTTTTACTGCTCCGAAAGCAGCAGTTCCTAAAGCAATAGCACCCAAAATCAGTGGAATCATGAAATACTCCTGATGTGATTAATATTTGGTTAGTACTTGTCTAGGGGTTGAACATCAAAATAAGGCATCACCTTATACTTATGCTTCCCGGAGATACTCACTAATGAACATTCAGAAGGTATAAATTTGAGACTGCGATTAATGCAGTTGTCAATCATGCTCGTGTTGAGTGCGATCGCTGTGGGAGGCTAACATCTCAATGCAATGGACAAGCGATGTCTACGACGTGCTACGCCTACGCACGCAGAAGGGTAATCGCAGTTATCGCACACTAACCCAACAGCAGCTAAGTTGGGCACTTTTAGGTTAGTTGTAGCTTCAGGTAATCAATGAAATCCAGAATTTCTGTATCAGTGAGTTGTAGACGCGATCGCTTGCCATATTTCTGCTGCAAATACTCCCTTCCCTGATCTGGAGTCCAATTTAATTGAGCTAAATATGTGTCAGTTTTAGCTATAAAAACATCACGCGGTTCAGGCGTTTTTATATTGTCAATTGTTTCTGATTGAGATTGATTTTTATCTGGATTCAAATTGTGAATCTTATTAATTTTTAAACTTACTTTTTGCCCTACAGCTTGCCAGTCTAATTCCTTATGTCCATCCCAACTAACACCTACAGAACGATAAGTTATTGGGTCGTAAATTTTACAAAAAACTACATTACTATCTCCAGGACTAACGGCGATCGTTAGTGGATTACACAATTCTTTATAAGTAAGGGTATCTAAAGATAACAATAAACTTTTAGAAAAGAAAGAGTCGCTACCTGAACGGATAATATAAGGTTTATCTGCCAAAATATATAAATCGTTTTTTTCAACTGGCCCGAATTTAGTTTCAACCTTTTTATTAACTTCTATCCCTGTAATTACCCCAGTCAAAGCTCTATCATAAATTGGGATGCGTTTTTCATCTTCAGCAAGCATATACCAGCAGTGATCCGATTCTTTGCTGACAAAGACATATTGAGGTTTTGGGACTGCTCCAAATCCTAATTTAACTTCCATATTTTGATGAAGGTTTTGATAAATATATTTATTTAGCAACAAGTCATTACGATTTGTACCGTTAAGCTATTAGTTGCTTATAGATATAATTCCCTACCCAGGAAGCTAATTAACATTAAGGCAGCGAAAATTACAAAATCTGGTGAATCTATAACAAAGTTTCTGGATCAACACCAAGCGCATTCAACCTTTCAATTAACATTTTCACTTTTTGTTCTGCTTCCACACGTCTCTCTTCTTCAAAAGCTGCGCGTTCTTCCGCTTCTCTAATGCGTTCTTCTGGTGTGAGCAATTTTTGCCCTTCCTCGTCATACCAATACAGCCATTCCCGGACTATACCTTGATAAATTCCCCGTTCTCGTCCAATTCCTAAACCAATTTCTGGTAGCCAAACGGGATTTCCTGACATTAAGATATATTCCCCATCAACTAGGTGATACACCTCCAAAGGTGTCTTTTTCCGGCGAAGGGGACTATACACAACATAGTACAAAATTCCTAATTCTTTGGCATAGAGTTCTTTCTTGCTGCTATGTTCTTCCCGATATATTTGAGAAACAACTTCTAGTGCTAGAATTGGCAGCTTTTTTTCTTCCCATAGCACATAACTTAGGCGTAAGTCCTCATCAATTACACGTTTAACTCCTAAGCTAAGAAACCCATCAGGAACAATGGCTGGTTTGTCTGGGTGATAATAAATACCCATATCAACGCCAAAAAACCAATCCCAACGATCGCACCAAACTAGAGCCAGTGTCGTTTTCAGCAAGCCGGGAATTAAATTTTGGACTTCATTATCCACAGGGGTATCATTTGAGTCGGGTAGCTCTTCTGAAGATGGCAAACAATGTAGCGGATTGTAGTTTAACATGAGCGGTTTTGCCAAATCTGATTCTAGATAGATTGTACGTAATCTATTGATGTGCGATCGCAGCGCCAGAATAAAGAACCATTTTTAGCGATGCCGAATAGTCTGTCGTAGCCATAGCTTCTCATTATTTTCAGTATTGAAAAGCAATTGCAAGTGTAATTTTCTAATTAGGTAATTTTTCGGTACTGACTATGAGAGTATCTAACCCACAATAGCAAAAAAGGGTGGAATATTGTTCAACTAGAACATTCCAGAAGTCGCAGAGTATTCAATTTCATGGTGAATTTGGTAGCTGGGCTGATTAGCTATACCTACCAAGAGAAAAAGGCTTTTCTCAACCTTGACTCCGAAAATATGGCGTAGCTGGAACTTAGCTGATTTTTAGCCCGATTTTTTTCTGAATCGTACTTAAGTATCAGATATGTCATCACAGAGCCATTCACGAATTTTAATCAAACACTTTTTAGCCGTTTTTTTACCATTATCGGCCTTCGTTGGAAGTGTTGTAGGAACTATTTATTACCAACAGGTACAGACTGAGAAAATTGTATTAAAAACTAATGAACTTGACAAGGTAGATTTACAAACAAAAGTAATTAGCGGAGACTTTCATTCAGTTGTTTCAGATTTGATTGTCATTTCTAGACAAAACGAGCTACAGAAAATTTTAGAAGGAGTAGATAAAGATAAACAGGCACTATCCAGAGAATTCTTATCATTTTCTCAATATAAAAAACTTTACGACCAAATTCGCTTTTTGGATCAATCAGGTAAAGAAGTTGTCAGAGTCAACTTCAAACAGGGTGAACCAGAGATTGTCCCCGAAGAAAAACTGCAAGTGCAAGCCAAGCGCTACTGGTTTAATGACACTTTACGACTGAACCAAGGAGAAGTATTTGTCTCTCCCCTTGACCTCAACATTGAACGAGGTCAGGTTGAACAACCCTTGAAGCCAATGATCCGCTTTGGCACTCCCGTTTTTGATCGTCGTGGACAAAAACGAGGCATTGTAGTGTTAAATTATTTCGGTGCTAAACTGCTGGATAATTTTAATCAAGCTTTCGCTAACGTACCTAGTCAGGGAATGCTGCTGAATGCTGATGGTTATTGGTTAAAAGGGGCTAAATCTGAGGACGAATGGGGATTTATGTTTCCCGGTCGCAAAAACCACACTTTTGGCAAAACTTTTCCCCAAGCATGGCAGCAAATTTCTCAAAAAGAATCGGGACAATTCCAAACTGCTGAGGGAATGTTCACTTTTACTACAGTTTATCCACTTCTTGAAGGACAAAAATCTAGTACAGGAGCAGGACAGGCTTTTGCACCAAGCCAAAATCAAATTGATGCCAAATCCTATTATTGGAAGATTGTCTCATGGGTATCACCAGAGATGTTGATGGCCAAATCAAACCGATTTTTGAGCCAATTGCTACTTCTATATGCTGGGTTGGTAGGACTCATTGGCATTGGTTCTTGGCTACTAGCAAAAGCTAGCGTCAATCGTCAGATGGCCCAGCTAGAGTTAAAGCAGTCTGAAGCTGAGTTACGAAAGCTAGTTGAACGGGAAAAAATTCTTAAAACTCGTTTATCTAGTCAAATTCGCAACTCGTTGGATCTAAATACGATTTTGAGTACAGTAGTAGTTGAAGTTCGGGAACTGCTACAGATTGATCGATGCCAGTTTTTTTGGTGTCATCAAGAAGATGAATCTACTAGTTTTGAACTCAGTCAACAAGCTTGCGCTCCCGACTTACCAGAACCTTTAGGCTGTTCTCCTATCCAGAATGTGGAAGCACTAAGTGAAGCTATTCTGCAAGGGAATTTGCTTTGCTTTGATGACATTGCAACAGATCCCTGGCTTGATTTCAAAAATCGGAATTTACTGGTGACATTGGGTTTTAAGTCTCTCTTAACAGTTGCGGTTCAAACTCAGTCGGGTCGCTTGGGTGTGATTGTCTGCGAACATAGTAGGGCGCTACGTTCTTGGAGTGATGAAGAGGTGGAACTAATTCGAGGCGTAGCTGACCAGTTAGCGATCGCCATTGACCAAGCCCAATTGTATAATCAAAGCCGCGCTGCGACTGCTGCTGCAACTACTCAAGCAGAACAACTCAACCAAGTACTACACAATCTCAAACAGACCCAAGCTCAACTAATTCAAACTGAAAAAATGTCGAGTTTAGGTCAATTAGTGGCTGGGGTAGCTCACGAAATCAATAACCCAGTTAACTTTATCTACGGTAATCTTACTCATGTAAATGAATATACGCTGGGCTTATTGGAACTGGTAGAACTGTATCAAAAGTCCTATGCTAATCCAACACATGAAGTACAAGCTTATATAGAAGCGATCGACCTTGACTTTATGGCTGAGGATCTACCTAAAATTCTAACTTCAATGAAAATGGGAGCTAATCGCATTCGTGAAATAGTTCTATCCTTGCGGAATTTTTCTCGACTTGACGAAGCGGATATGAAGCCTGTCAACATTCACGAAGGTATTGATAGCACCCTACTGATTTTACAAAATCGCCTCAAACAAACATCTGGAAATACCGGAATTGAAATAGTAAAAGAATATGGTGATATCCCTTTAGTAGATTGCTATGCTGGACAACTCAATCAGGTATTTATGAATCTCATCAGTAATGCCATTGATGCCCTAGATAGTTATAACAGTCAGCGAACTCTTGAAGACATAGAAGCTAACCCCAGCCAAATTGTAATTCGTACTCAGTTACGCAACCCAGATCGTATAACTATACAAATTGCAGATAATGGTGCTGGCATAAGCCCAGCAGTTAAGGAACGATTATTTGACCCTTTCTTTACCACAAAACCCGCAGGTAAAGGCACAGGATTAGGATTGGCAATTAGCGCTCAGATTGTCGCAGAAAAACACAATGGAGCTATCTGGTGTATTTCAGAACCAGGACAGGGAGCAGAATTTTGGGTTGAGATTCCGATTTCTCAAAGTAGTACACTAGCTACTACAAGTACTGCTAGTCTATCCAGAATTTGATGTTACTCTGGACAAATGGAAAATGATATGACTAATTATAGCGACCGCGCTAATTTTGATAGCCCTTGGAAAGAAATTATAGAAGCTTATTTTCCCCAAGCAATGCATTTCTTTTTTCCAGAAACTTCTGCATTAATTGATTGGGAACGTCCCTATGAATTTCTAGATAAAGAATTCCAACAAATAGCTCGTGAAGCCGAACAAGGTAAAAGATATGCCGATCAACTAGTCAAAGTTTGGCAAATCCAAGGGGAAGAACTTTGGTTATTAATCCATGTTGAAATTCAAGCACAAAAAGAAGATAACTTTGCCAAGCGGATGTTTACCTACAACTTTCGTATATTTGACCGCTTTGATCGACCAGCAATTAGCCTTGCAATTCTCTGCGATCCAAACCGCGAATGGCGACCAAATAATTACAGTTACAATTATCCCAATACTCGCTTAAATTTTGAGTTTGGCAGTATTAAACTTTTGGATTACGAAAATCGATTTGACGAGTTAGAAAATAGCGATAATCCATTTGCAACTGTCGTCATGGCGCATTTGAAAACACAACAGACACGCTCATCACCAGAACAACGCAAAATATGGAAATTTAGCTTGATTCGTAGGCTCTATGATTTAGGTTTAGAAGAGCAGGATATTCGCAACCTGTATAGATTTATCGATTGGGTTATGATATTACCAAAGGCATTAGAAAATCAGTTTTGGGAAGAGTTTAAACAATTTGAGCAGGAGCGAACTATGAGATATGTAACTACAGGTGAGCGCATTGGCTACGAGCGTGGGGAACAAGAAGGTGAACAACGACTTATTTTAAGGTTACTACAAAGACGAGTGGGAGAATTATCACCAGAATTGCAAGAACGCATCCAATCTCTTTCTTTAAATCAATTAGAAACCCTTGGCGAAGCTTTGTTAGATTTTACTGGTATGGAAGATTTGCTTAAGTGGTTGCAAACAAATCAATCAGCTTAAAATCTATTTTTATGAAAATTCACTTACCCTATACAGGATTTTTTAAATTAGTTCAATGATTTATTTTTTACCTTGCCCATAAAAAGTTACGAGTAAGTAACAAAAAGGGCAAGTATAAAACCTGCCCTTAAAGCAATCAATATTAAAACTAAACTAGCGATCGCAACTTAATTACCAATTTGGGGCGCACTCAAAGAAACCTTTAGCGTTTCTTCTTTTTGTTGTGCTAATGTCGGCACGGAATCACGCAATCTTGCTGTCAATTGTACAGTTGTCGCGTCATACATTTGAGTCAGCAATTTTGGATAGAAACCAATACCAATAATTGGAATTAACAAACAGGCAATGATAAATACTTCACGAGGTTCGGCATCTATCAAAGCTTGGTGAGAAACTAATTCCTTGTTCTCTTCTCCGTAGAAAATTTCTCGCAACATCGACAACAGATAAATCGGAGTTAAAATCACTCCAACTGCCATCAAGAACACCACAATGACTTTGAAGGTAGAGCTATAAGCATCGCTAGTAGCAAAGCCAACAAATACCATCAATTCTGCTACGAAACCGCTCATCCCTGGCAATGCCAAAGAAGCCATCGAACAGGTGGTGAACATAGCGAAAATCTTCGGCATTCTCTTCGCTACACCGCCCATTTCATCCAACATTAGAGTGTGGGTGCGATCGTAAGTTGCGCCAACCAGGAAGAACAAACTCGCCCCAATTAACCCGTGGGAAACCATTTGCAATACTGCGCCACTCAATCCCAAATCGGTGAAGGAGGCAATACCAATCATCACAAAGCCCATGTGAGAAATTGAGGAGTAGGCAATTTTTCGCTTTAGGTTGCGCTGGGCAAAGGATGTCAAGGCAGCGTAGATGATATTAACTACCCCCAAAACCACCAACACTGGTGCAAAATAAGCGTGGGCATCGGGGAGCATTTGAGCATTCATCCGAACTAAGGCGTAACCGCCCATTTTCAGGAGAATACCTGCTAATAACATGTGTACAGGGGCTGTTGCTTCACCGTGGGCATCAGGTAGCCACGTGTGCAAAGGAATAATCGGCAACTTGACGGCGTAGGCAATTAGGAAGCCAGCATAGAGGGCTAGTTGGAAATTCAGGGCGAAATCTTTTAAGGCGATCGCTCTCATGTCGAACGTCACCGTATCGCCGTAAAATCCCATTGTCAGGGCAGACAGCAAAATAAACAGCGAACCGCCAGCAGTGTATAAAATGAATTTGGTCGCTGCATATTGCCGCCTTTTACCTCCCCAAATCGACAGCAGAAAGTATATCGGTACTAGTTCCAGTTCCCACACCAGGAAAAATAACAGCATATCCTGGACGGCGAACACGGCAATCTGACCGCCATACATCGCCAAAATCAAGAAGTAAAATAGCTTGGGCTTGAAGGTGACAGGCCAAGCTGCTAAAATCGCCAGCGTGGTAATGAATCCAGTCAAAATAATTAGGGGCATAGATAAGCCATCTGCCCCTACTGACCAATTCAAACCCATTTGTGGTACCCAGGGGTAACTTTCCACCAACTGCAAATCTGGATTGGAGAAATCATACCCAGTATAAAAAGCATAAACAATTAGTGCAAAATCTATCAGCCCCACTATAAGGGAGTACCAGCGCACTGTTTTGCCTTCTTTATCAGGAATGACGGGAAGAAGTAGCGACGCGGCTATCGGAAACAGAATAATCGTCGTCAGCCACGGAAAATTAGCTATATTCATCACAATTCGTCTGCTATCAAAATCATGTTTGGCAAAAAGTCACTAGTTATTAAGTAACAGCTTTTTGGGGATTTCGTCTTCCTCGTTAGGTTGATTTAATTAAATTGGCAATCCCCCGTTTCTTCTGTTGGGAGTCTCTTTTGACCTTTGGGCGTGCGGAATGTAGGTTGTGATACTCCCAGTCAAGTCAAAAATTTACCCTAAAAAAGTTGGTAAACTAGAATTTAAGCGGTGTGATGTCTACGACAAGCCGCTTTGCGTCTACGCGTAGCCTACCACATCTCTAAAAATACAAGATGCTGTTTAGTGTTGATTCGGTACAAAAAAGCATCACAGGAGAAATAACACTATGATAATCGCACAAATTGAAAGTCAGATTCGTTATGTGACCAACGTAAATGGAGAAACAACAGATGTACTCGTCCCTGTAGAACTTTGGCAACAGCTTATAAGTTCCATAAATTCTGATAACGTCAGTGGTTTAGCTTGGATTGATGAACAAGAGCCAAAAGCACAAATATTAGCCGATTTGCAAGAGTCTGTGCGACAAGCAGCAGTAGGACAAACTTTGCCAGTTTCAGAGCTTTGGGACGATATCGAAGCCTAGATTTATGCCAGAAGTTCGCTTTACACCTCCCTTTAAGCGCCGTCTCAAAACTCTGACTAAACGTTATCGCCAAATTCAAATTGACATTCAACCCATTATCGATCAGCTAGAGGCTGGGAATTTTATCGGCGATCAAATCTCTGGGATAGACTTGACTGTTTTTAAAGTTAGAGCAAAAAACAGTGATATCCCGACGGGCAAAAGTGGTGGATATAGGGTGATTTATCAGGTTATCTCACCTGAATGCGTCTTACTTCTACTCATCTATGCAAAATCTGATCAGGCGGATGTGAGCTTAGAAGAGATTGAAGATGCAATTAAAAAGACATAGCCATACATAGATAAAGCGCGATCGCATATCATTTATCTACTGTGTAGTCTGTCTCTCATAGCAATAACTTCATGCCTTTCTCCAATTTCACTAATCTTTACCAACTGACTGTAGTTATTACCCAATCTCACACCATCGCCCGTTTTGCTAACCGCCAAGATGCAGACGACCATTTAAGATTTTTGCGTCAAACTATTCCCAACGGAGGTTTTGATCTTTTTTTTGAACCACCAGATGATATAAAAGAAAACTTTAATATTTAATTGCTGATTATCAGCCAAAGTTTGATTTTCAAGTCAGGAGGGAAGAGGATTTTACTTGTTTCTTCCATTCATAGGAGTTACGCACCGCCCGTCGGACGCTTTCAAAGATCGGCTCTAACTTAGTGTTAGCCAGCTTCATCACTAAGCATCTTAATAATATGTTTTGCAGGTTACTCTTTGATTTCTCTATGTCTGGGAACAGCTTGAGAAATTTTTGTGATTGGATTTTGATACCAATCATGTTTGCCACCATGACGAACGAAGATACAACCCATTTCTTCAAGCTTACTGATTAAATCTCTTCGTTTCATGAAACTTCAAGTTCTGCAACTCTACGAATATTTTGGATATTTCCATTTGTTAATTCACTGTAAATATCGAGTAGATTTTCTTTTAGCTTCTCTTCGGTTTCACCTTGAGTCCAATAGTCAGGATATTCTTCCAGATAACCTAACCACATATCATCATCTTGCCAATAAATGTATTTCTTCTTTGTCATGTGCCTATTCGCTGCCTTTTTCTAAACTATCGAATTACTGAACTATCCGCCAAAAAAAGAGTCTAATTTAGACTCTTAAAAAACTTAGGGGCGGACAGTCGCCCACCCCTATGAAAATCAGGTGACACCAAAGACAATCACTAAGCCCAAAACTGCCCCAAACACAATCAAGGCATAGAATTGAGCGCGACCGTTTTCTAGGTACTTCAGACCTTCACCGCTAACAAGGGTGAAAAAGCCTGTGAGGTTAACAGCACCATCGACAACGCGGAAGTCAACTTCCATAACTTGTCTAGCTAGGCGACGCAAGCCGAGGACAAAAACCCGATGGTAAATGTCATCAAAGTACCACTTGTTGAGGGATAACTCGTAAAGTGGTTTGATTTGAGCAGCGATCGCAGCCGGGTCAATTTTACGGCGCAAATACATCAGCGAAGCCAGGGTAATCGCAATCAAAGAAATTCCGACTGAGGCACCCGCCATGATGTAGAATTCCGTCGGATTGAACTCGGCAGCCTTTTCTATAACTTCGGAGAGGGTTTCACTAGGAGGAAAGATAAACTCTTCAAAATAATTGGCGTAGGGAGTTCCCACCAAACCAATCAAAATCGAAGGCACAGCCAACAGTGCCAACGGCAGCGTCATTGTCCACGGCGATTCGTGGGGGGAATCGCTATGATGCCCGTGGGAGTCATGAGAATCATGATGCTGACTAGTTGCCGCCAATTCTCCTTTCTTCATCGCCCCAGGCCCAAAATTCGGGACTGGTTCTGCTGACTCTAATTCCAGGACAATTGTCGCCGCAGCTTTCTTGAGTTTCTCCTTGATTTTCTCATCATTACCCCGGAATTTGCCTTCAAATGTCGAGAAATACATTCTAAACATATAGAAAGCCGTAATCCCGGCAGTTAGCCAGCCAATCAACCAGAGGAATGGATTAGCCTCAAAAGCTTTCCCTAGAATTTCATCTTTTGACCAGAAACCAGCAAAAGGCGGAATACCAGAAATTGCCAAGCAACCAATCAAAAAGGTAATTGAGGTGATGGGCATATATTTCCGCAGTCCACCCATCAGCCGCATATCTTGCGCTAAGGCCGGGTCGTGACCGACGACACCTTCCATACCATGAATTACTGAACCTGAACCCAAGAACAGCATCGCCTTAAAATAGGCGTGGGTCATTAGGTGGAATAATCCAGCACTGTAGGAACCTATTCCCATTGCCATCACCATGTAACCAAGTTGGGAAATGGTGGAATAAGCCAAGCCCTTTTTGATGTCGTTTTGGGTAATGGCAATGGTTGCCCCCAAAAACGCCGTAAACGCCCCAGTATAGGCAATGACGTTCATTGCGGCTGGAACGTGTTCAAATACTGGGTACATCCGGGCAATGAGGAAAACACCAGCCGCCACCATTGTTGCCGCGTGAATCAAGGCAGAAATGGGGGTGGGGCCTTCCATTGCATCTGGCAACCAGACATGGAGGGGGAATTGGGCTGATTTCGCTACTGGTCCTAAGAAAACTAAAATCGCCAACAGGACAGCGAGGAAGTTGCTGATCGAACCTGATTCTACGAGTTGAGCGAGGCGATCGCCCATGATATTAAAATCAAAGCTTCCTGTTGCCCAGAACAGCCCCAGAATGCCGAGTAAGAGACCGAAGTCGCCGACGCGGTTGGTAACAAACGCTTTTTGAGCGGCATCTGCTGCTGACTTGCGATCGTACCAAAAGCCGACCAGCAAGTAGGAACACATCCCCACAAGTTCCCAGAATATATAAATCTGTACTAGGTTGGGGCTGATCACCAGACCTAACATTGAGGAGCCAAACAAACTGAGATAGGCGTAAAACCTCACGTAGCCGGGATCGTGAGCCATGTAGCCATCGGTGTAAACCATCACTAAACAGGCTACTGTTGTGACAATCACCAGCATTAGGGCTGTCAGGTGGTCAATAGTGTAGCCCATGCTCAGGTGAAAATTACCTGCTGCCGCCCACTCAAAGGTGCGGAGATAAGGCGCGTGTCCTTGAATTTGACTCCATAACAAGGCAAACGACAGCCCCATAGCTGCTGCCATCATGGAGATAATCACCACAGCGTTAAGCTGCCGTAGGCGGTTTGTCACCTGATTCAACGAGATTAACCCTAGACCGACCAGCATTGCCCCAAAAAGAGGGAACACCGGAATCAGCCAGGCATACTGATAGATTACTTCCATCACTGACGCCTACTTTTAGAATTCTTGATTTAGCGTGTCGAAACTGTTAATAATTGTGACACACACCCTTTAGGATAAAATAACCCACCCAAGACTGATTGGGTGGGGTGTTAAGCATGGTTTTAGATTTGGTCATAAGTCAATTAGTCATAAGTCATTGGTCATTAGTCATTTTTCCAATGCCCCATGCCCCTCAAGAGTGCTGAGTAATGAGTGCTGAGTGCCCAGTAGGGAATCTCACTTCTTTACTCAGCACTAGGAACTCGGAACTCGGAACTGTTTTGCCCTATGCCCTATTCCCAATATTCATCAAGCTGACCGACACTCTAAGTCCACTGTTTTTGGACTCTTGTAGATTTTCGCGTAATTGCTATAGCTGGCTTTAATGTCTTCTAAAGCTAGACGTAAATCTTCTCTGCCGCGAAAGCCTTCCAAGCGATGGCGAACAGTGCCATTTTGAATCAGTAGTAAAGTTGGGAGTGACTTTAGCTTATAAGTAGTAGACAATTTAAAATTTTGATCGGCGTTAACCCCAACTAATTTAATTTCGTCCCCACATTGGGCTTGAAATTGCAACAACAGTGGGTGTATAATTCGACACAAACCACACCAAGGTGCTTCAAAGTTAACTAAAACAGGAATAGGTGATTCTAAAACTTCTTGAGTAAATGTCCGTTCACTAACCGACAACACCATGACGCCTCTTGGATTATAAGGTTTTTATATCAAACTACCTATCAATACTGAAGTGAAGGATTGGTAAGTCAGTAACTGCCGATAGATGCTTTCAGGAACCAAATCTCAGGACACAGAATAATTGGGCAAAAATTCAACGTGTTGATGTGTCTCTGACGTAAAAAGCCACTGCGACTCCCACTGTGGCTTTTTCGGATGTTAGACTCCTGATTGCTTTGTCCGCCTGGGATTTGCCTGAATCTGCTACTGACTCCCAAGGAAAGACAACGGGTCTTCAACTACCAATATAAAATCTTAAGCCGACTAAACGCACCCCCACTGATAGATGTTTGAATTTATCCTACATTGATTCGGAGCAATTGATAAGCGGAAATTCCAATCTATTTGGGATTTTCTGCTGACACTGGGGATCGCTTAAATTTCCCATCTTATTCTACCAGTTGCTTCCATCAACAGAGGGTGCGACCACCAAAGCAAAGCGATAAAAATAGCAACTCCCAAATAGGAAGGCCGGAGAAATTCCTGCCATAAGATAGATTGACGGCCGTCAATAATTGCCTTAAAGGGAATAATTGAAGTCCGTTGTTTGGCAATTTCAAAGGCTTCCCCATAGCGATCGCTCAAACGGCGATCCCCGTGCCAAACTCCAAACAAGTGATGCAACACCAATCCAATGGAAGTCACAAGGGTAAAGGTAGTACCTAGCCACAGAGTATGGGCAACACACCAGATTATTTGTCCCACCATCTGGGGATGACGGGTAATTCGAATAATTCCTGTTTCGTAGAGATGAACTTGGGGCTTTTGAATGGCAGCAATTTCTAGTAGATTGAAGGTAGCAGGATATAAAAACAAAAACGAGATTGCTGACAGCAGCCAAACAAATTCTCGTACTCCTGGCACTCCTTGTACCTGCCAAAGTTGCAAACCATCATAGCGGTGCCCAAAAAAGTAAATAATTAATATCACAGCCAACGGTAGGCTGACTAATGCAAAAAAAATGCGATAAAGCCTTGGGCCAATATATTTTTCTGCCCAAGGACGCAAAGCAGCGCCTCCACTGTGAGCGATCGCAAAAACTATTTGTAACCCCAGTATGACAAAATGACTGGGTGTCAACCAAGAAATCAGCAGCATATAGACGGGTGAAGTAATTTAAAGAAAATTGAATTCAGTACAACCAATACCACAAAGTATTCCAAAGGAGACTTTAGTCAAGATGTTGTGCTACTGTCCTTTTCGAGTCAAGTCTTCAAGTTTAATATGCAACAAATCAGACGCGGCTGATTGCTGCCAAAGTTTATTTGTTGTGTGCATCCGCTCCTTTCAATGTTTGTGGGTTGAGCCTTATGTCTGACCTTCCTTTCACTTTAGATCAGTTACGGATTTTAAAAGCGATCGCACAAGAAGGAAGCTTCAAGCGTGCCGCCGATAGTCTTTATGTCTCCCAGCCTGCCGTCAGCTTACAAGTCCAAAATCTTGAACGGCAGCTAGATGTTCCTTTATTCGACCGTGGAGGACGACGTGCCCAATTAACTGAAGCAGGACATCTACTCCTAAATTACGGTGAAAAAATCCTCAGTCTGTGTCAAGAAACCTGCCGCGCCATTGAGGATTTACAAAATCTCCAAGGCGGTACGTTAATTGTCGGTGCTTCTCAAACCACCGGCACTTATCTTTTGCCTAGAATGATCGGCATGTTCCGACAAAAATATCCAGATGTGGCAGTGCAATTACACGTCCACTCTACCCGGCGGACTGCTTGGAGTGTTGCTAATGGACAAGTTGATCTGGCAATAATCGGCGGTGAAATTCCTGGTGAACTATCAGAATCTTTGGAAGTTCTTTCTTACGCAGAAGATGAACTAGCGCTGATTTTACCTGTCTTTCACCCCTTTGCTAAACTTGAAACAATCCAAAAAGAAGACCTATATAAATTACAATTCATTGCCCTAGATTCCCAATCGACCATCCGCAAAGTGATTGACCAAGTGCTAGGACGCTGTGAAATTGATACCAGACGTTTTAAGGTTGAAATGGAACTAAATTCCATTGAAGCAATTAAGAATGCCGTGCAATCTGGTTTAGGGGCTGCTTTTGTTTCAACAAGTGCGATCGCTAAAGAGTTACAAATGGGTGTTCTGCACCGTACCCCTATTGAAGGGGTAGTCGTCAAACGGACGCTATGGTTGATTTTTAATCCCAATCGCTATAGATCCAAGGCCGCAGAAGCCTTTAGTCAAGAAATTTTGCCCCAGTTTGCTAACCCTGGATGGAGTCAAGATGTGTTAAAATTTACACAAAAAAACATCGTGGTAACTACATTGGATATAGCAATACCCGCCTCCTCTGGCGAAGACTAAAATCTGGTAACACAATTTTGGATTTTAAATTTAAGATTTTGGATTGACCCCATAGGAAAAGTGGAGCTTGAGATCATGAAATTATTTGATTCATCTCCACGAATTAATTCAAGGGTATAAAGCCAATATTTTAGATTTTGGATGGGAAATTTTTCCTTAACTCCAAAATCTAAAATCTAAAATCTAAAATTAGTTAAGGTTATTAGTCCTTTGTTTTTTGTAAATTACCAATGACTAATGACTAATCACGAAAATGGAAGTTTACTGTACTCGTCCACGTTGTCCACGCCCACAAAACTATTTTGCTGATTTAGATGATATTACAACCCTGAAAACAACGCAGCAAAAATACTGTACTACGTGTGGTATGCCACTGCTGTTAGATGGTCGATATGTACCCACGAAGTTGCTGGGAAGGGGTGGATTTGGAGCAGCATTTTTGGCACGCGATCGCCGCATCCCAGGAATGCGTCAATGCGTGGTTAAGCAGTTTCAACCAGTGGGTAATTTAACCTCAACTCAACTGCAACAAGCACAGATAATGTTTGAAAGAGAGGCAGACGTTCTAGCACAACTTGGTAACGATCACGAACAAATTCCTGACCTGTTTGCCTTCTTCCCAGTGATAGTTAATAGTTCGCAATCAGGACAGGAAGACCAATTTTTTTACTTAGTACAAGAATATATTGATGGGCAAAATTTAGAAGAAGAATTAGTTCAACAGGGCAAATTTTCTGAACACCAAGTCTTAGAGGTGCTGCAAGAAATCCTGAAGGTGCTAAAGTTTGTCCACGAGCGAGGCATTATCCACAGAGATATTAAACCTTCTAACATCATGCGCCGTCGTGATGGGAAACTTTTCCTCTTAGATTTTGGCGCAGTTAAGCAAGTAACAAATGTTGCACTAGGAGCTGCTTCTTCCACAGGAATTTATTCTATGGGATTTGCACCACCTGAACAGATGGCTGGGGGGCAAGTATTCCCATGTACAGACTTATACGCTTTAGCTGTAACTATTATTACCTTATTAACAAATCAAGAAGCAATTCAACTATTTGATGCCTATAGCAACCAGTGGAAATGGCGCGAGCAAGTAAATGTCAATCCTCGCCTTGCTGACATTTTAGATAAGATGCTGTTACCTGCTGCTAATCAGCGCTTTCAATCGGCGCAGGAAGTTCTAGATGCGCTTTATTCACAGCCTCTAGCCCCTACACAACTTAATACGCCTTCTGTAACACTTCCACCACAATCACCTAAAAGTTCTAATCCCGTCGTCTCCCAGCCTTCACCAACTCAACCAGCGTTTTCTACAGTGGAATTGTTGGGTGGAGCGGCATTTAGTGGATTTGAGGGGGCATTGATAGCGATCGCCCTCTTCAGTCTAGTACAATCACCAATAGTTACTTTAAGCGTTGCATGTGTAATTTTGGGGATACTGGTATTTGCCCAAACCAGACGCTGGATTGAAAAGTTCGATTTATTAATTATTCCGACAATTACTTTTGCGATTATTTTTTTTATTCCCTTTTTACAAGGGGGTATTGGCATTCAGGCAGTGGTCATTTTATCAGTTGCAGCAGCATTGGTAGCCATTTCACTGACAGCCATATTTCGGCTTATTTACAAATTATTATCTCTCATCCTTTAAAAAGCTTTTGGTGCTAATAGTCACATAATGTCTCAGAAAAACGAAACACTTAGTCTTTTCTTAGCTGCTGTTATCACCATTGGCTTAATCTTTAGTGGCTTATGGTTTTTTATGGAACGGTGGGCACAGCTAAATGGAACTGCTGCTAAATCTTCGGGGACTAACAACACAGATAATCCGATAAACCAGTTTATCAGTAGTAAATGTAACGTGCCCAACCTCTTAGAAGGGACATTCAACTATGGTGGTAGCACAACTTGGGCACCCATTCGTAAAGACGTAGACTCCGTACTAGAAAGCCAGTGCCCTCGGTTTGTTTTACGTTACACTCAACCTCCATCAGGTAATGCAGGATCTGGAACTGGTATTCGGATGTTGATAGACAATCAACTAGCTTTTTCTCAATCTTCTCGTTCAGTAAAGGCTGAAGAAAATGCCGAAGCTCAACAAAAAGGATTTAGTTTGAAAGAAATTCCAGTGGCGATTGATGGAATTGCGATCGCTGTCAACCACGATCTCAACATCCCTGGTTTAACTGTGGCTCAACTCAAAGACATCTACACGGGCAAAATTACTAATTGGCAACAGGTAGGTGGGCCAAATTTACCCATTAAAGTTTACTCTCGTAATGAAGAAACTGGGGGTACAGTAGAATTCTTTGTCGAAAATGTTCTAAATAAAGAAAAGTTTGGTGCCAATGTTAATTACGTTGACACGACCACTGAGGCAGTACGAAAAGTAGCTGCAAATCCTGGGGGAATTTACTATGCTTCTGCCCCAGAGGTTGTACCTCAGTGTATTATTAAATCCATACCACTGGGACGCACAAGCAGTCAATTAGTGCCTCCTTACCAACAACCGTTTGTACCTCCATCTCAATGTCCCAGTAAACGTAATCAATTGAATAGTCAGGCATTTCGTAGTGGAGACTATGCAATTACCCGCAATTTATTTGTAATTGTTAAACAGAATGGCCAAGCAGATCAGCAAGCTGGCGAAGCTTATGCAAATTGGCTGCTGACACCTCAGAGTCAAGACCTGATCGAAAAGGCTGGATTTGTCAGAATTAAATGATCAAATGAGTTAGATTTAGCCAAATAATAAACATTTTTATTTTATTAAAATTTGTTCATGTCACAAAAGAATGAAACCGCAGTTTTAGCCTTGGCTCTGTTGCTGACAGTTGGAATAGTTGGCGGAGGTGTGTGGTGGTTTACTAATGGCTCTGGAGCCAAAATAAGTAATACCATAATTCCAGGTTCAGAAGCAGGCAAAAATCCATCCCTACAAGATCGGATTAGTTTTGGAGACAAAACTTTGACTCCAGGTGCGGTTTCTGCTGCAAAAAAAGAAGGAATCCAGGCGATCGCTGCTAAAAGTTATGATCAAGCGATCGCTAATTTCACAGATTCCCTAAAACTCAACCGTAACGATCCAGAAGCACTGATCTTTCTTAATAATGCCCGCATTGGCTCTTCCAAGAGTTACACCATTGTGGCTTCCGTAGCAATAGGCACTGACCCCAATGCTTCTTTAGAAATTTTACGTGGCATCGCTCAAGCCCAAAATGAAATTAATACCTCTGGGGGAGCTAAAGGAGTACTGTTGAGGGTAGGTATAGCTAACGACGACGACAATCCAGAAATAGCAAAGCAAATCGCTTCTAGCCTAGTCAGCAATTCAGAAGTATTAGGTGTAGTTGGGCCCATCACTAGCGATTCTACTTTAGCCGCAGGTACTATTTATACTTCTGGACAACTTGTAGCTATTTCCCCTACCAGTACATCTGTCAAAATTTCTAACTTTAGCCGCTACGTTTTTCGCACAGTTCCCAGTGATTTTATGGCTGCGAGAAGTTTAGCCAACTACATGGTGAGAACTTTGCAGAAAAAAAATGCAGTGGTTTTCTTTAATTCTCAGAGTAACTATAGCCAGTCCTTAAAGTCTGAATTTGTTTCATCTGTTTCTTTAGAAGGTGGACAAGTATCCAGCGAATTTGACTTATCCAAGGCAGATTTTAGTGCGGCTAAAAGTATAGAAGAAGCAACTAAACAAGGTGCAGAAGTGCTTATGTTAGCTGCTAATACAGCAACTCTCGATAAAGCGCTGCAAGTAATTCAGATTAATCAGAAACGGTTAACTCTGCTGGCAGGAGATGATGTTTATACCGCCAAAACTTTAGAGATTGGTAGAGAACAAGCTGTGGGGATGGTAGTAGCAGTTCCCTGGCATATTGATGGCGATCGCAAGTCAGATTTCCCCCAGAAATCTCGGCAGCTATGGGGTGGTGATGTGAGTTGGCGAAGCGCTCTCAGCTATGATGCTACTGTGGCTTTGATTACGGCATTAAAACGCAATCCCACACGTTCTGGAGTCCAACAAGCACTCTTTTCCTCTGACTTCTCTGCCACCGGCGCTTCTGGTACAATTCGGTTTTTAGCATCAGGCGATCGCAATGCGCCAGTCCAACTTGTAAAAATCGTTCCTGGTTCCCGCTCTCGCACTGGTTATGACTTTGAGCCAGTGCGTTAATCAGCAATAAAAAATTAAAAATTAACCAATAGTTAACCTAAAAAAGCTCTCAAGATGAGAAATTGAGCTTTATAGGGAAAAATATTAGTGCTAACTAACCTGAGTTCGGGATAAGGAAAAGGACAGGTAGTAAGCTGAAAATAACAACAAATCCAGCAGCCTGTCCTATGTTTAGTTTAGATGCTTTGTTCTGTCATGTAGAT
>NZ_JACJSF010000044.1 GCF_014698035.1 Desmonostoc muscorum FACHB-395 | reverse complement strand
GTGATGCTGATTACCATTTTATATTCATGGTATGAAGCCCCTATTTTTAAATAGGTCGAATAAAAAAAGAAGATTTTTAAGGCACGTAGTGCGATAACTTAGCAGTGTCCATATTTGAAACAAGAGCTTTTAAGTTACTTATTCCCTTTCCCATTTCCCTTTCTTCACACTCTTGTTTGAGCGAAAAATAAGCTGATGTATCTAATAAATACATCAGCTTTTGACTTATCCCAAGATTTCAATCACAGCCGCTAGAATAGCTGGGGCTTTGTCTGAAACCGGAATGAACACCCGCTTTTTCCAGTTGATGATCTCAGTGAAACAGCCAACAGCTAAAAGCCGCTCTGCCAGTGAGATAGCATTAACCAGTTCTATGCGAGGTTCATTAGCAACGAAAGAACGTCGCAAGGTTACACCACCTGGCAACTGCTGTGTATATCTCTCGTTCAGTACCAGCTTCACAAGTTCATCTGGAGAAAGCAGCTGGTTCCTGAGTCCAAGTTGTTCGCGCACGGTTTGAATGTCGTGAGCATTCACCACCCGACCGAGAATCTTTTGTCCATCGCTGGTTTGCAAGCGGAAGACTCGACTATTCTGCTGTGGTAGGATTTTCCAGATGGGTAGGAGAATACCAGTTACCAAATGCAGGTAATCGGTTGTGAACTTGGGTAATTCATTTACTTCAGTAGACCAAGCAGCAGTAAACGCATCAATAGAAACTTGCCCCCATGTGGAAGATTCCAAGTCTTGGACTGGTACGCGAGTTTCTTTCTGTGGACGAATCAGCAAAACTCTTGGGACAACTCCACCATCAGCGTCGTAGATGCTATGCGTCGGAATTGACACAGCAGCATTATCCGACTTGAAGTTGATCATGAGCCTTCCTTGATATTGAGTGGCGAACTCTAACATCTCGTCAGCCGTTCTGATGTTATTCTTCTGAGTGCGTTCTATCTTGAGATAGTTCGTTACGCTACCAGTCGCAGGGTGGGTGTACACAGCTTCCTGGCTCTCAACAGTAAACCGTTCAGCCCGTAAAGTTTCCACACCCATCTCATAGACACCAGCCGCGATCGCAGGAATGCTTTCAGCGAAAAAGTTAACAGATATGCAAGAGCAGCGTTAATTACATTGTTCAAGAAAAAATAGTTTTAGCTGGCAACAATAATTGATCTTCAATCTGCTGCCTTACTTTTCGGCTTACGTAACACTCACTGTTGAGGCAATTGACTAGCAACTTATTGGCATCATAGTACTGCTGCAATAATTGTTTTTGTTCGTCGTTGAACTGCCAATCATGACCAATATTGCGATGCTGAATCATCACTGCTCTGAGTTTTTTACTCCAAGCTTGAGTATTTTTCTGCCACCAATGTTTAAATACTTCTCCATCAGAAACATTAGGCAGTTGGTTTTTTAGTTGTTCTAGTGATCGCTTTAATTCAAGATCGTGGGCGAGTTCGAGTCCACTAACGAGATTTTTGTCGTAGTTGAAGTCAAAGCCTCGGTCGAGGGTGCGGGCGAGGTCGCGGTCGAGGGCGAGGTCGCGGTCGAGGGCGAGGTCGCGGTCAAGGGCGAGGTCGCAGTCAAGGGCGAGGTCGTGGTCGAGGGCAATGGTGCTGGTGAGGTCGATGGCACTGGAGATGAGGGGGTGGCCACTGCATATACCGCTGTCGAGGATGACGACTTGGTAGAGGTGGTAGGCAAGGTCGTGGTCGATGGAGCGGACGAGATCGTGGGCATCGGCACTGGAGAGGGCGAGGTAGAAGGCTCGAACAGCAGAAGGTTTATAACTGGTTTCTACAGAACAAGATTTTTCTTCAACCCACCTTAAAAATTGCTGCAATGTTTCATCAGTTGCTATCAACCCATCGACTTTTTGCTTCATTAAGCGTAATAAATCATCAGCATTCCGCATCATACCTGTGGCAAGCAAAAAAATCTCTTGCCATCGCTTTTCAGTAATATGCTCTGATAAACTATTCCAAGCTGATTTAGCAACAATTTCTCTGGCAGCAAAATATTCCTGAAATGTTAGGTGAGAAAAGGAATAAATGCCCGTTGCCCGTGCTACTAGTAATCCGTGCTGTGCCTCAATTGATTTCAAAACTGCTTCACTATCTAGTTCTAGTTCCTTTGGTTCAATACGAGCATTGGGTAAGTTGAAGATAAAGTCAGCAATGTAAGCTTCAACTGTCTTTTGCTTGAAAAAATAGTCTTTCTGTTCAAAGGTTATTAGAGCAATTTGTGAGAGTAAATCCTCCTTACGCTGCAAAGATAGGTTTTTATAAACTTGATCTCGCTCAATGTTACGCTTGACATCCCATTTTTTCAGCAATACGTCTATCCCTTCTTTGTAAAGTTCGGAACGATTGGCTAAGAAATTTCCAGCTTCCCCAAATACTAAGCAAAGCAAAGTTAACAGCAAAGGATTAGTTACTAGTTCTTGAATTGGTTTGTTTTTTCTTAACTTTTGGATGAAATGCTTACCTTTAATCGGGTCATTTAACCTAAACCAATTTTGAGCAAAGGTTTTGATTTGCTCAAAATTGAAATCAGCAACTTCTACTTCTGTAAAGCCTTGAAATGTATATTCTTTAGCCGCAATTCGACAAGTAATAACAAACTGATTTTTGTAAAATTGGTAAGAAAATTCTTGAACATTATCTAATACTCTCTTAGTGTCCTCTTCTCGGACTTCATCTAATCCATCTAATAAAACTAGTACCTTTCCTTCTTCTAACAGTTGTTCCGCTTTTGTACTGGCATCTTTAACCTTATATTTAAACATTTGTAGGGCAATATATTCTAAAAAATCTGGCTTTCTGTCTGCTTCTGCAAAATCTTTGAGCGTGATAAAAACTAGGAGGCGATCACCTTGAAACTGTCCTTCAATACATTTAATTGCTAGGTACTTCAAAAATGTGGTTTTCCCCGCTCCTGGCTTACCCAACACCATCAACTTACTGTACTGTTGGACTGCTTCTATCCCTGGTATTCGCTTCTGCGTTATGTAAAGTCCAAAACGATTAAGATTTTCTAGATCGGAATTTTTTAAAAACTCTGCTTGTAGCTCTTCAATCTTCAGTCGCTTGCGTCCTGTGATTTGCTGCAAAATATTGACACTAGTGTAAATATCATTTAATCCAATGGATTGGCTCATATCTAGTATACGCATCGTACCGCAGCGTTCTTGAATATAAGGTTTTACTTGTTCTCGTATCTGCTGCACCAAAGTATTGATGTCAATGCCAGTACTTGTTTTCTCTAACGATTCGACTGGTTCGCTTGGCTTAATCTCACCCATAATTTCTTGCCAATCCAGTTCCAGTACTCGGCAGATGGCAACAAAGTTTTCACTAGCTACTCCCTTACCTTTAAAAAAATTGCCAATTGGCACACGTGTATTCACCCCTATTTTTTCTGCCAATTTATAATGTGTCAAACTTTTATCAGTCAAAGCTATTTTCGCTTTCTCAATACCTGCTGGACACGCTTTAAGTGATTTTCTGGGCATAGCTAAACGCAAAAACTATGTTTATTTTAATGGTAAAAATCTAAAGTTATACCAAACTCATACGAAAGCTATTTCTGCAAAACCCTTATATAGGCTGAACTTTCAGCAGTAAATTGCGAAACTACAAGTGTAGTAATTCAGCAGTCAAACAGTTTATGAAAAATATTACTTCAGCTTCGACTCCAGAACCTAGCTTTCCCTTAACAATAGAGATGAAAATTGCAGAGGAACGTCTACGCCAAGCCCGTTATAGTTTTAACCTAACTCTATCTGCCACTGCCATGTCTTTCGTAGTGAGTTTAGCGGGTGCTGGATTATTGCTGTTGGGCAAAGCTACAGAGGGAACTGTTACTACCACTGGAGGAATAGTTGCTAGTGTGCGATGTACTAAACTTGCGAAGGAAGCTAACGATAGACTGGACAAAATTTTAGTAGAGCTTAATGACGCAGATTAAAAATTTATTGCACTACCAGACAGCGACCGATCCCTTGTCTACTCAAAAGGGCGATCGCTGCTTCAATCTGCTGAGAAAGCAACAACTCAAAACGGTGACATATTCCCTATCTGTCTTATCATGGTAGGTTTTGTGAACAGAATTCTACCGTGATAAAACAGTACGGGCTTCTAGGTGACTCCTGCTATTGCATCGGACATTTCCCTAGCTTTGATTAGAGCGGGATGCCCCACCGCCCTGTATTTTATATTTCTTGCTGCGTTGTGGTCGCGGCAGTAACTAGCACCACATGAGCAATTGTGCCATCTATCAGAAAGTGTTTTAGGAACTTCTGCTGCACAATCTGAACATTCAATACTTGTCTTGTACGAGTTCTGTGGTAGTCCAGCACCCCCAGCATTTGCAGCTTTGAGGTTGACTATATCTAGAAACTGCCCCCATCCAGCATCAAGAATTGATTTTGCCAGTCGTGTTTTAGCAAGTCCTGTAATATTCAGTTTTTCATAAGCGATAAATCTATATTGTGATACTAACCATTGTGCAGTTTTGTAATGAAAATCTTGACGCTGATTAGTAATTTTTAAATAGGCTTTAGCGACACGCCTAATTACTTTTTTGCATCGATTTGAACCTTTTTTCTTCCGAGATAACTGACGCTGTAAACGCTTTAATTTCTTCTCAGCTTTACGATAATACTGGGGTATTGTAATTACTTTATTATCACTCGTTACTAAGAATGATTTTAACCCCATATCAATACCCACTGTGTTATCTGGTGTAGGTATGGTATCAGGTATAAAACTAGGCACAGTCATATTTTCTAAACTAAGTCCGATGTACCATCCGTCAGCTTTACACGTGATAGTAGCAGTTTTGATTTTAAAACCGTCAGGTATAGGGCGGTGCAATATTGCTTTTACCTTTCCAATTTTAGGCAACTGAATAAACTTACCTTGAATGTGTTCAGGCTTAATTGGATCGGGAAAAGTTAAAGAACGATAACGCCCTTTACCTTTGAATCTAGGACGACCAGACTTTTTACCATTTTTATCACCTTTCAACCATCGAGTGTAAGTTTTATCAACTCTTGCAATTACATTTTGTAATGTATGCAAAGGAAGTTTTTTATACTCAGGAAATCGAGCTTTAGTATTAGCTAGATCCTTTTGTTGTGACCAACGATTTGGTTGTTCTTTCAACGGTGTGATGCTGCAACAAACTATAGAGCATCGGTTAACATCACAACGGTTTTGTTCCCACCAGTTAAACCGTTCTGCCAACCTGTAATTGTACTGGCGACGGCATAATTCGAGCCAGTGTTCAAATGTGTCTATTTGTTTTTGAGTTAGACGTAAACGGTACTGGTAGGTTATTCGCATTGTTAAAAATTCCTCTGCTTTAGACTTAAATACTGTTTAGCTACCCCACCAAATACCTAACCACCTGCGGATCTATCGCAGCAATCCGCTTTTTAATTGATTGCGGAGGATTCTTGAAAAACCGTTTTAAATCCCGACTCTTGACTAAATAATTTCTAGTAGAACGTCTGATGGCTTTAAGCCAACCTAGTCTTACCCATCTAGCAACAGTAGAAGAGTTTAGTGAAAGGGCTTGAGCAATTTGGTTACAACTATAATTGTCGAGAGTGGGACGTGCAGAATAACCCAACGCATAGAGCTTTTTATGAACAGCTAATGTTGTGCGGTGATAGCCTCGTCTTCTGAGTCTGTATGCTATCTGTTTAGGTGTGTAGGCTTCAGACATTTCTTCAAGAATATCTAACTCTTGGGGAGTCCATTTTCTCTTCATTTGTTGACCTCCATAGCTACTGATAAATTGAATATTTAGGCTAGTGGCGACTCAAAGCTGAATCGCCTTTGTTTGTTATCAATTACCTCTGTTGTTGATTTTGATACTTTCCATGTGTGCAAAATGATTGCTGTATTTGTTTGAATGAGTTAATGGGCTTAGTTAGTCGGCAATTTGTCGGAATCTTGTGTAATTGTCAGTAAAAAACCATGTTTGGTATTCTGCACTCGTACTAGTTCTCTATCGAGTAATGATTGGATTACTGTTCGTGAGAAATTAATGCTGTGTAAAGGAGCAGAACCACCATAGCGGCGCAAGAAAAGCAGCAAGCTAGCAGCCGTGAGATCAGAGCAGTTTTTGGGTGATTTAGGCATGAGCTATGCCTCCAGGAATTGCTTTTAATTCGTACTTAAGCAGTTCAAGTTGGCGTAGACATTTTTCTATTTCAGCCTGAATCTCTGCTCTCAATTCCTGCGGTGTCAGTAATTTAATTTCGTTCTCTAAGTGATTTCCTTCATCAATAGAATTGATATCAAGCATGGCGATGTACCGCCAGCCTTCACCATATTCGTATGCTAAAAAACTGTTGCTTGGATAATACTTGATGCCGATAATCAATCCTTGTTCTGCACGTTGTCCTAAAGTAAATCGGGGGTATTTCCAACCGTGTGGAATTGATATTGTTGATTGCATGGTTGTAATTGGTGAAGTTGACTATGCTGCTATGGCTTTATCTGTTACTCTGGATTTCTTTGCTACTTTCATGAAGTCATCCAACCCAACTGCTGCTTCTGCGGCTTGAGCGTACCGAATCTGATCCATAGCGTTAGACCAGTGGGTGATATGCTGGAATATCACTCCAATCATCGAATCAACTTTGTACACTCGATAATTTCTGGGGCAGGCTCCATTGACGTAAACGAGCGTGTAACCAGGGATTTCGATAATCTCTGCATTCGGGTCTGTTGGCGGTAGAAAAATTTTCTCTGGTGAGTCATCCAACTCGGCTACTTGAGGAGAGGGCGTAGTTTCTGTGGTGTATGCCATTGTGATGTTTGTTACCTATTACACTGTAGAGGCGATTACAATTGTCTTGATGTGCAATCGCCCTTTTTATGTCAGTGGTTACGCTGCTACAGCTGGTCGGACTCCCAAAAACGTAATCGCTTCTTCTGCACTCGATGCGAATCTGTTCATGCCGTATGTGCGGGGTCTGGAATACCAACCTTGGTAATTACAACCGATGTAGCCTACTAGCTGATTATTTCGGTAAAGTTTAGTACTGAAGGATAACCAATCAATCTGGGGATGCCACAGGTTGAACTTGACACAAGCTTCTTCTAATTCATCGCTGAGGCGTTCATTGCGCTCCAATGGAGTTTCTGGAAGTGTCGCTTTGACTTCTGCAACTCTTTTTGCGAACCAGTCCCGGTCAAAAGGCAAGCAGCTACCGTTTACGAAGCGCACCCATACCGTAATCCCGCCTTCAATCCAGATAGTACGCACTGATTCGGGTTGGACTTGAATAATCTCGCCAATGATGCGGCGGTCACGAGATGTTAGGGGGTCTTTGGTTGGCGCTACAGCTTCGGCTTGGGTTTCGAGGTGGGTGTCGAGTTCAGCTTGGGCTATCGCTTGCTCGTCTTTGAAGGGAGTATTTGCAATTATTGTTTGATTGAGTTTGAAGCTTGAGGGTGCTTGTTGTGTGTAAACGGATTGCGTCATAATAAGGATCTCCTGCCTCTACACGGGGTTAGGTTTTTACAGAGGGTGATCACAAACTTTGGACGGGGAGTGATCACCTTTTGATCTGAGAAAATAAAAGCTGATTTGCGAAATCGCTTTATTTATCCGATAAATCTAAGATACTATTTTGTTAATACTTTTGTCAATACATTGTTAATACAACTAGGTGATGTATGTCCTGGAAGTTGATAAGCTATGTTTATACACTTGCTAATACAACTTGCTATTGATAGCGTGTAAGTTGAAAGTTATAAACAACGAGAATTGAGATGGCAGCAGACAAACAGATAATTATTAGGATCTCTGAAGACAAAAAAGAGGCTTTTATGAATAAAGCCAAAGCTAGCAATACCTCTGTATCCAAGTTGTTAATGGATTTTATTGATTCTTATTTAGCTGAAAAGCCAGTAAATGAGCTTGATCCAGAGTTAGTAAAGCTGAAATCCGAAGTCGCCGAAATGAAGCAGCAGTTTATGCAGTGGCAACAACAGCAGTACGAAATGTTGGGGGAATCCGCCGCCTGAGAGAAGAGAATAGTACTCTCAGGCAATGGCGAGAGCAAGTTACTAAGGCAATAAGCGACAAACCAGCTAGGGAAACTTAGCTGGTTTGTTTTTTGATAGGTTGATTTGTATTAACAATTTTGCTAATGTTAATACATCAATCCTAATCCGGCTTATTTTCGGAGTCCAAATGGTTTCAACAATACAAAATCCCCAGGCCACAATGGGGGCAAATTTCGTTTGCCTATATAAGCGGCTAACAATAAGTCAAAAACGCCGTAAAAGACTGGATCTAATTGCCAAGTATGGTTGGCGGTGCTTCTGGTGCAACAGTGTCATAATCCCAAACACGCTGACTATGTTTTTTGCCTGTATATACAGCATATAAAGGTGAAACAATGCTGACACTAGACTGTTCCGAAACAACCTCAGCCATTGACTACAGCAATCTCAACATCAGCATTCAGGAAACCTTCGCCGCCATAGACCGATTTGAGTGGCAGGTATCGGATGAACTGCGGTTGATGCGAGATAACAAATATTACCGAGATGGTACATATACTAGCTTTGAAGACTACTGCGAAAGCGAATTGACCAAACACGGGGGATATCGCAAGGTTAAAGATTTATTTGCAGCAAAGCGAGTGGTTGAAACTTTACCTGAAGATTTGAGGGGCAAGATCACTAAACCATCTCAAACCCGATCCTTACTCCGACTGGTTAAAACTCCCGATAAGTTACACGAAGCTGTTGCGATCGCAGTCCAAGAAAAACCCTTCCCCACCGCCTCAGACTTCGCCAAAGCAGTACAACAGGTTGCACCAACAACTAAACGCTCTACAAAAAGCGAAAGAAGTCAAACGCAATTGTGTAAATCAGTCAGGATTTCATCACAATCACACCCTCGCTATGGCGAATCGGGATTGATTGAGGCAGACGCACCAAACAACTATCAGCAGATTGTTACCTTCAGCGATAGTGAGAGACTGCTGGTAAACAATAGTGATTTAGCTGATGATGCAATTGTGTCCGAATCGAGTGAGCGGACTTACCCAAAAGAATATTCTGAGGTCATCGCCCAAATCAAAGAGCAACACCAGCAGGAGTTAGAGGGTTTACAGCAGGAATTGAGAATTGGGCTACAGTCAGAAGCTAATGTCAGAGCCGAAGAGCAAGTAAGTGAGCAAATCCAATCCTTGCAAAACCTGTACAAGCAGCAGAGGGAGCAGAATATCCAGTTACAGCAGCGTTTGGATGAAATGGAGGGGTTGAGAAAGCTGGAAATTGAAAACCAACAACTCCAGCAGCGCATTCAAGAATTAGAACACGCCGTTGAACAGCGTCCTTCGCAACAATGGGGAAATACCATGACCCAGCAAGCGGCTAAAGTCTTGAACAAGCAGGTGAAAAAGACGTTAGAGAAGACAATTGATCTGCGATCGCTGGCCCAGGAACCCCCAAAAGAGAATGCCCAGGAATGCTTACGTTTAATGGGTATGGCTTTGAAGAATCTCGCTAGTGCCATGAACAATACCCAAGCGTTGGAGGCAGCAGCGATAATTCTGGGAAGTGAACCTACACCTATTGCGATCGCCTACCGTGCCGAGCAATTGGAAATGTTGCCCCAAGCAGTTAGCGACATTCGGCGGGTGCTTGCAAAACCTGGGTGTACGTGGCAGGACTATTGGGCAGTGGCGCAAGAGTACGAGGTAATCAAACAAGACTATTGGACAGAATTGACCACCCAAGAGACTGATTTAATTACTGCTCTCCAGAACGCATCCTCTCAACCGCGCACTATTGGCGTTGGTTCTATTGTTGCTCACGCCGACCCATATCGCACTTTGTATGTAGAGAGAGGTGAAGTTGTAGAGGATTTAGGCGAAGAGTTAGTGGTTGCCTGGGATCACTGGAAGGAACAATCGAAAAAGACTGATAGGTATTTCCGAGATGAGTTGCGATTCTGGCAAGCTCAATAGGCTTCCAGCGTATCGGTAACTTTTTAGACAAATAAATACAAGTACCAAGCCCCGCATCACAGTGGGGGAAATTTCCGTGCGTCAACAAAAACAGGAGATTGTACAATGACTGCAACCATTACCCGTCCCAAGTCCAAAAAGGCTGTTGCCAATAAACAGCAATCCCCATACAAGCGGCTTCATGTGATTATTCCCATACAAGATTTGCTGTGGGCTTCACAACAAAAGCCCTCAGTTACGCAACTGTGGCAAGAGTGTTGGACGGCTGACCCCTACGGTTCTAGATGGATGTCTTTGACCTCAGCCTTGGGGTACAGTACTTTTATCTCTGCAAAGAAAATTCTCTCCGAAAGTGGGCTATTCATCTTCAAACCCGACAAGTCGATTCAGGATGGCAGGGAAACGGCTAGCTGGATGGTAAAGAATTTGCATGGCAGCCGAATGAAAGAATTTTGGGAGAAAGCGAATGCTGCGTCACCAAAACCAGATGCTGAAAAACAAAAATCAAATGCTGAAAATACAGAGATGAATGCTGCCACTGAAGAAATGCGTGCTTTAAATCAAGCATCTATTATAGCTAAAAGTCAGTCAGAGCAAGGGGTCTGTGACCCTTCACAAACTACTCAGAAACATCTCACCAACTCATCAAATGAGTTGGTGAGATGTTTCTCTGACACGCTTAAAGGAAATTCGCGTGAAGAGGAGACGGCTCATGCGCCCTTGGGGGGCGCGTCGCCTCAGTCTGTTCAAAGCGTGGAAGAGTTGGAGGAAGAGTTACCTGCGGTAACGGACTGTACATCGCTGGCGCTTGTGGATGCTGTACAGAGTGAATCTGCTCCGTTGTTGGCTGGAAAGCAGGACTGTGGTGTTGAACCGAAAAACTGTCATGAAGGTGGTTATTCCGCCGCGCCCGTCGCTCAAAATGAATTTTCTGACAAGGAAGCGATCGCTAATCAAACACAGAGGCAAGCAGAACAAAGTAATTCTACTCCGTTGTTGGCTGAAAACCAGGAATGTGGCATTGAGGCGGCAGTCTCTCATGAAGAACCAAGTTCCGCCGCGCCCGTGTCATTAAATCAAAGTGAGATATTTGAATGGTTGGATAGAGCAAACGTTGGAGAATGCCCCCCATTGTGGGTAATTCAATATCTGCTAGACAGCAAGTATTACGCCAGCATGAGGGCAACAATCAGCAAGTTTGAAAAGCAGTGGAATCTATCTGTAGTCAATTATCAGGTACAAAAACCTAGTGATACCATTTCACGAAAAATCTGATATGGATGTAAGGCGTGAAAGTTTTGCTTCGGCATTGTTTTGATTTTGTGTTGCTTGCAAAACTTCTAGCATCGTGTTTGCTGCTTCAAAAGCATTATATGGCGACCAGACAGGATAGGATTGCTCTGTTTTAATTAAGTCTGCCTCCTGTTGGGCTAATCCTGAAATCAAAACTTGCACAACATAAAGTTTTTCAGCACGGCTAAGTCCTTGCAGTATGTTCAGTAATTCTGATGAAACCATATTTGATACTCCTGTCAGTTAAATAGCGTAACTCCACTATGGGATTACAGCTGCCCAAGAGTGATCCCATTCACCAAGAACAGGAATCTGCTGTTGTAGGGTTGAGCAACTGTTCGGTTTGCACCTACCAAGCTACCCAACCCAGTTTTATATTTGGATATCGTCACCGACATCACAGGTGTAGGCTGGACTCTTCGGTTGCACCCTCGACAGATTCCCACCTGCCGACTCTCGCGGTGAAGAGACATCCCGGCAGCGCACACAATACGAAAACCAATATTGTTGTTCTGGTTGTCGCGCGTGTTGTTGTTGTTGCGATACGCGGAGCGGCAGTTTTGAGGATTGTTGTTCCAGGAACCGCCCCGCAGTCGGGTTCGCCTACCCCTTCTCTACTTTCTCCTAAAACAGAGGGAAGTAAATATCTGTTTGCGTAATCGCCAAGTATCACCATGTTCTAGGTGAGCAACCCAACTTTTTATAGATTGAGTTACTTGCTCAAGTTCAATTTGACCTTGAGCGTAGTCTGTTTTCAATCGCTTCAGTCTGCGTCTTGCATGATGCAAATTGCTATTTCTTACCCGCATTCTGTCTGAAAATACTCTAAATCCTAGAAAAGTTGCACCGATTTTTGTTTCAAATAGTTGGCTTTTAATTGGATGAATTTTGAGCCTTAATTGAGCTAAATATTCTTCTATTTGTAGTCTGGCATCTGCTAACAATTCTCGGTCATCACTAAATAAAGCAAAATCATCAACATAACGGACGTATTTGGATATCTTTAGCTGTTCTTTCACAAAATGGTCAAAACCATTTAAATAAATATTGGCAAAAAACTGGCTGGTTAAATTCCCAATTGGTGAACCTCTCCTCCGAGTCACAGGAGTAAGTAAATCATCCCCAGGAAAATAATTAATTACAGTTTCTTGCTCGTTACTATTATCGATTATAGTATCAATCAACCACAGCGTATCAGGACATTTGATTTTTCGGCGTATTAATTCTTTTAAAATTATGTGGTCAATACTAGGAAAATACTTCCTGATATCACACTGAAGTACATAGCGACTGTTTCTAGCAAAGTGAGTAAATTTCTTTAATGCTCGATGCGTACCAAAACCAATTCGATTAGCGTAGGAGTCAGCAATGAAAGTTGCCTCAAAAATTGGTACTATTATGTTGCACAGGGAATGATGGACAACTCTATCCCGATAGGGTGCGGCGGAAATGAGGCGGCTTTTGGGATTTATCAGGTGAAAGGTTCGGTAAGCTCCTGGTTGATAGCTTTTATCTGTTAAGTTTTGCTGTAATCTAATTAATTCAGTTTCTAAATTATAATTAAACTCTAGAATATCATCCCGAAATCTCTTGCCTTTTTGTGCCTGACGAGATGCTAAAAGTATATTTTCAAACTTGGTGATTTGAGGGTAAAGATTGCCGTAACGTTTCATTATATTTAATGTTAAATAAACTTACTTTTCCCTCTCTCTTTGTTTTTTAATCTACCCACCTAACTCTGTACCAATTTCATCTAATAATTTTATTGCATATTCGTATCGCTCAACTGATATTTTATTGAAATCAAGCAGCATTCGTGTTTGATATCGTAAAATATCTAACTCTATATTGAGAGATTCTAGTTGAGGCAGTTTATTTTTAGCGTACTTGGCTTTAATTAAACCCTCCAATAAATCGTACAGTTGATTAATTATCCTATCTCCTAAAGAAAACTTATGAATTTTCGGCAATCGCTCAATAATTGGCACATACCATTTAATACAGTCATAAGTCTTTTGGATTACTGATAATTCTTTCATTCCGTTTATAAATCTTAATTTATTTTCTACCCACCCTTGATTTCAAAAAAATTTAGATCGTTCCGCTTCGCTACACTTAACAAGTATAAAAAAAACAAGAGTAAAGGGTAAAAGAGAAAAAGTATAAAGGGCTACTAAAGAATCCTCCCGGCAGCGCACACAATACGAAAACCAATACCGCTGCCCTGGATGCCGCGCGTGCTGTTGTAGTCGCGATACGCGGAGCGGCAGTAGTGAGGATCGTCGTACCAGGAACCGCCCCGCAGTACGGCACTTCCTTGCTTTTGAGAAAGATTATTATTATTATCAAACCACGGACTACCATCTGTTGGCGCACTTTCATAATTTTCGTGCCAATCATCCAGACACCATTCCAAGACGTTTCCGTGCATATCGTATAACCCAAAGGTGTTAGCTACCCCAAAACTGCCTACAGGCGTAGTCTCTTCTCTGTAAATTCCTTCTACACCTCTGCCATAAACTTCTGTGGCACGGTAGTTTGCCAGTTCTGATGTAATTGTCTCGCCAAAGTGAAATGGGGTGGTAGTTCCGGCTCTACACGCATATTCCCATTCTGCTTCACTGGGTAGCCGATACTGCCTTTTTGTATGCGAGGATAAGCGATCGCAAAACTCAACCGCATCATACCAAGATACTTGCTCTACAGGTCGTTGATCCCCTTTGAATTTCGATGGGTCAGCTTCTAGCTCAATATTTACTTGCGGTAGTGCTGCTACAGCTTTCCACTGTGCCTGAGTGACTGGATACTTACCCATGCAAAATTGCTGAATAGTTACTGAATGCTGAGGACTTTCTGAATCCCTGCGCTCTAGTTCATCCTCTGGTGAACCCATCAGATAACTGCCCCCAGGAATTACCATCATATCTAAGGCAATTCCGTTGCCCAAATCTTCTACGTAGTATTGGGCTTTTTTCTGTATCCGGTTTATAACTATTGGCTGTAAAATTTGGTTGTAGAGTATGCTGAGTTGATTTGCTACGCCATCCCAGTTAAATTTATTTTCGACGCGCTTTCTACCAGCTTTACCCAGTTCATCCCGCCATTGTGGATTTAAGAGAATTCGGTCAATGGCAGATGCAAAAGCATCTACATCTTGTGGTGCTGCCAATAGACCAGTTTCTTCATTAACTACAGTAAACTGTAGTCCGCCGACATCACTAGCTACAACTGGTGTACTGCTTGCCATCGCTTCGATCGCTACGAGTCCAAAGGGTTCGTAGTGACTAGGAACAACGCAGACATCGGCAGCTGCATAATAAGTTGGTAAAATATCTTGACTAAGACGACCAGCAAAGATGGTCAAGTCAGTGATTCCTAATTCGTGGACGATTTGCTCAATGCGATCGCGCTCAATGCCGTCGCTATTACCTGGAGTACTACCACCACCAATAATTAGCTGGAGATTATTAGAATCGCGTAGCCCAGACTCATTTACCGCACGCACCAAGGTTTCTATACCTTTGCGTTGGTCAAAACGCCCTACATACAATACAACTTTGGTATCTCTGGCAATTTCCAGTTCTGCTCTAGCTGCTTCTCGCCCAATGGAACCAAAACGCTGAATATCTGTACCGCAGGGAATAACATCGATATTGCCTTTAGTGGAAACTAGCGATCGCATGTGTTGCTGTTCTTGCGGACTTGTCGCCACAATTCGCTCTGCTGTTTCTAACACCTGTTTTTCTACAGCTAATCGTTTACCAGCAATCAGAGGAATATTTTCTATAGTGTTGTACTTGACTGCTCCTAAAGAGTGGTAGGTGTGAACCTGTTTAATTCCTTGGATTCTCTTTAACTCCATCCCTACCCAGCTAGAAAGCCAGCAGTTAGTGTGAACTAACTGATATGTAATCTCATTTTTTACTTGAAATTTGAGGAAATTATCCACAAATTCTGGCAGATATTCAAAAATTTCATCTCGTGGCACAAACTCAATAGGCCCAGCTTTTAAACGAATAGTTCGACAATTATCACTATGTTGAACTATGAAGTCTTGCTCTAGACTCACTTTGCGGGTAAACATATCAACTTGCCATCCTAGCTGTGCTAGTGCTTGACCTATATGACGAACATAAATATCTTGTTCTGCTGTTTCTCCTATCCCAATATTATTTGATGCAGGATCTCCTTCAACTGATATTAGAGCGATCCTCTTTTCCTGGGTTGGGGTGAAGCCTGTATCATCAATCAAGATAGTTGCTACTTCAAATTGAAAAGTTTGTACTTGAGGAAAATTATTAGATGCGGCTATAGGTTTAGAAATAAGTTTAGTTTTTAGCTCTAATTGTTCTTCTAATTCTTCTGCTAGTTCAGCATACTCTCCACCTAAACGGCGTAAAACTTGAAATCCAATTTGGGCAAAGGGAATAATTTCCTTCTTTGTTATTTCATCCGAGTCAATATTAGCGGATATCAGAGCTTGAAAAGTTGTAACTGATTTACCAACTCGGTCGGCAATATATTGAGAAATATATTCAGAAACCTTATCCAAAATTGTCTTAGTATCTGGAATGGGAACGGAATCTATGAGTAATTCTCTCACTTTTTCAACAAATTCATACTGAAGAATTTCACTTTTAGGGGCTGTACTATCAGATGTAATGGGTTCTAACAGCCCACTCATAAATACTTCAGCAATATGAACTTGTCTTGATTCTTTGAGCAGAGTTGCTTGAATAAGATGAACTACAGGCAAACTCACAGGTGCTGCTGCCATGAAACCAGCCAAGCGCCTAGCAGTAGGAGATGCAGTAGCGCGAAACCTACTTACAAGTTTTTCGGCTGATAATTGAGTAGAATCTTTTTCCAACTCTGGTTGATCAGTCATTAAATCAGGATCGAATAAAATTCCTACTGTGCGAGTGCTTCCTACTCCTGCTACTACTCGTGACCATTGTTGCAAATAATCAGGCTCTAAGGTAATTACAGGTACAGTAATAGCTTTGTTCACATCTATATCTTCCCAAACGGGTAGCCCATCGACTATCAACTGTGTGTTAGAAACGCCAGGTGCTAAAGCATTCAAATGCACAGGAAACCCAAAGCCCATAGCAGTTCTCGTCCATAACCGCTCTGGTAGTAATTGAATAATGGCAAAGGGATGAGAGTTAGACCAAGATTTGAGGATAGTTAGCAGATTGTCAATTTTTTTTGTCTTGTTTTCATCCCACATCTGAGAATCACGCCACATCTTAGAGGTACAATCACTAATTAACAATATTAAGCGCCTACCTGCTGGATCTAATAATTCCTTGGGACTACGAAAGCGTTGCTGAGTTGCAGATAAGTTCTGCTGAGAAAACAGTTTAATTTCCCCATGCTCATCAATTTTCAAACTCCAAATACTGACAGACCGAAAAGCACCTTGCAATTCTGTAATTTTCTGAAACTCAGCAATTATTTTTTGCCAAATTGTGATTGAACGCGATTCCTCAACTACTAAAGCTAAGTCTAACCATCGTTCTGGTGCTGGCTTGAGTACTGGAATTAAAACTCCTTGTTCAGCAAATTGCGTCACTGTTTTTTCTTCATCCAAAACCGCTTTAGTTCGAGAAGGAACCTTACGCATTAGAGGACGCAACGCTCGTGCTAACTCTAGAGAATCGGGTAATCCTGGGGCTGTGGGAGCTTTAAAGGGAAGACCTTTAGGTGCAGTTTTTTTCTGTGGCTGCTCAGATGGCTGAGGGGGAATGTAAGCAACTGCTGGAGGTGGTACAGAAGGATTATCAACAGGCGGTGATGTTGATGGCAAATTTGAAGGTTCTTCCCTTTTTGGTTGCACAATCTCTGTTTCGGCTTCTGCAATTGGTGTTTCCACAGTGGAAATTACCTCAGCCTCTGCCATTTTTAGTGCCAACCAGAGCAGGTCTGCCATTTCTTCTGCATCTAAGTCAAGTTGAACCTGCTTTAACAGGGTGAATAGGTCAGCTATATTCTTCTCACTATTTACCTGCTTACTCATCTATCTTCTGCACTATTGAGGTATTTTAACAGTTTCTCAATCAGTTCTGTCTTTTCTTCTTCTATGGGTGCAGATTTGCGACTGATTAAGTAAATAGCATTCAGTAATTGATCTGTAGCTAAATCTCCTTTTTGGCGCTTGCTGAGAAATTTTTGAATTAACTCATTCGCAGCTTCAGTAACTTTTGGATCATTACCCAAATGGGCTTCAACAATTTTTGCTAACTCTTCCTCATTAGGCTCTGGGATATTCAATCGTAAGCATCGGCGTAAAAAGGCTGGGGGGAAGTCTCGCTCGCCATTACTAGTCAAAATTACAAATGGAAAAGCTTTACATTTTATGCGTCCTTCATTAATAGGAACTTTAATATCTTTCTTAGTTTCTGAATTATTTTTATCTTGATAAGCAGTTCGCACTTCTACTTTATCCAACTTCTCGGCAATGCGAACCAACTCAGGAATTTCAAAGCGACCCTCTTCAAATACATGAAGTAAATCATTAGGCAAGTCAATATCACTTTTATCAATTTCGTCAATTAATAGTACTCTTGGTTTATCAGATGGTAATAGAGCCGTTCCTAATGGACCTAGTTGAATATATTTACCAATGTCTTGGAGGGGATTATTATCCGTACTTTGTGTTTGAGGATCATCTTGTTGTTTAACATCTTGTAGCCGAGCGATCGCATCATAATAATAAAGCCCATCTTTGAGGGTAGTTCGAGTTGTAATCGGCCAATATAAGACTTCACCCAAGTTCAATTCGTAGGCAACAGCATAAGCCAGTGATGTTTTTCCTGTTCCTGGTTTCCCTGTCACTAGTAAGGGACGACGTAGATGGAGGGCTGCATTCACTAGCTGAATTGCTTCCTCACTGGCTTGAAAAGTCGCTCCGCGCGGTTTATCGTTGCTATCACTTTTTGTATCACTTCCAGCATCACTGTCAAATTTACGCCAAGGTGGTGGAGATTCTAAGTCTTTAACATCATTGTGAGGGTTCTTTTCATTTCCTTTAAAAATTTTCCAACGACTCATAAACATTACCTATTTATAATTAATATCTGGAGGCAATAAATACGGATTATCCCATAATAAAGAAAGATGATTACCAATGTGAGTATCGATATTTGGCTTGGCTTGGTTTCGTTTTTGTTTAACACTTTCAGGTAAATGACAAATGCAGCAATTCAAAATTTGTTCAATTTCTGATTGACATTCTTGTAAATCTAGCGAATGTTCTTGCAACCACAAAGCTACAGGAATACCAGTCCGTAAGATTTGTGTAAAAATATCTTTTATATTTTTGTGTTGTTTTACAAACTTTAATCCGATAATGTCTTGTCTTTCTAGTTCGCTTTTAAGATTATCCGCATAATTTTCATCTGCTAATAAGAAAGCACTACTAACAGAAAAGCAGGAAAAATTTTGTAATGTTTTCCATTTTTTCTCCCAATTATTTTTATAAAGCTTAGATAAGTTTTTTTGCGCTCGCTCAGAATAGCGAACTACTATCCTGTAATCTTGTCCAATCAATGCGTGTTCAAGTTTACACAAATGAACTGGATAATTTAGCATATCTAAGGGAAGAAATATTTCAATTATTAATTTTGACCAATCAAAATCATTGATATTTTGTATACACTTATTTAGTACTTTATCCAGTTCATCAATATCGAAATCTCTCTCATCAAATTCAGATAAAATAATTGGTTCACAACCAAAATCATTTTGGGATTGATATGATTCACTGTCTTCAATAAACCATGCTTTGGCGGTATAATAATTTGAATTTTTGCTTGATGTGGATTTTTGTGTATTTTTAGCAATCGCAATCAATAAAGATGAATCTTTTTGGTTATCCTTTTGTTGTATATTGCTGATTTCCTGATTGAATTTCTCTGAAAAATTATTTATATTACTCTCAGCCCATTTTCTCAAATCTCCACAATTTATCTTTGAAGTTTGTAAATAGGCAGCTAAACAAAGCACAAAATGATCAATTCTTGGGTATTGCAAGCTCCCTTGTGGCATATTTTTTACATCTGCCAAAATTGCTGCGACATCATAAGTTTTTTTATAAGTCCAATCTTTGCCAGAATAGCAAGCTCTATAAGCCCTTTGAATATTTCTGCTAATTTCCTCATTTTTAGGTTCATTTAATTTTCTTAATTCTTTTAATAAGTCTTGAGTATTATCCTCTTTCTCTGGCTGGTTTAATTTGGGCACAGGAGAATCACTAAATAATTTTCCCCCCTCGTTATCTTGCCAACGCAGATACAGCACAGGACGATACCACTGATTACGTTCATTCTGGTTCTCCATATTCCCTCGTGCTTGACTGATAGCAGTTACTAGGGAATTTTTTAGCCCCAAAGAGTGATAGAAAAGTTCAGCAAATTTCTTTGCATATTCAACACTAACTGAATATTGCATTGCCACCACAGAGGGAATTTGGATACTAATCAAATTTTGTGCTACGCCATTAAATACCCAATCTCCATCCAATGCCATCGCTGACTGACAAGCACTCAGCACAACTAAGGCAATACCACCAGATTTATTCTTACCATCTCCAAGACTAGACAGGCGCAGTGATTCACTGAATCCTGTTGCGCTGACGTAATCTGGTTTTTTCCCGTTTTCAAATACTAAATATCCTTTAGGTTGAGCAAATTCCGTTTTTTTGCACTCACTATTCGAGCATTCTTCGGCTTTGTAGCGATTTACAGTGTGGCAATGGGAACACCGTTTAGCAAATATTCCATGTCCATCAAAGTGCAGTACATGAGGTGCATCCTCACCTTGGTGTTCCCTTAAATATTTTTCTAACTTCTCTCGCGTAACATTTTTCAGTTCTACGAGATTGATATGTCCTGCATTTGCCAATACCTGACGAATGGCTTCTACTTCTTGATCATCTAGCGAGTGCAAATTTAAGTCTGAGTCCGAGGCACGAGAAGATGCCAGCAAGACATTGACTTTATCAGTAGGTAGTAATCTGGGAGGAACGGTTTCATGGGCAATATAGCGAGAAATTATGACATTGCGCTGGAATAAAAATTTTTCACCATCATGCACCAGTTCCCAGGGATAGTCTGATAAACGCGATTTATTGACCGCATCTGCGGAAAACTCCAGTTGAATATGTAGTTGAGTATTTCCTTGAATTCTCCCTAGCGCTGCTATCAAGGCTTTTTGAGCTTTACTATCTACTGGAAACAATGCTTGATAAACTGCTTTCCCAATATTGACTAAATATTCATCTACAAAGAGATTCTTATTTTTATTGAGGATGCCAGCTTTTACCATCCATTCCTGCTCTGTTGAGTCGAAACGAGGGAGTGCATCGGGTTTATCAGATTTAAAGTTAGTCACTTCTAGACATCTGAGTACAGTTTTGCGCCAATCTTTTTCTTCTTCAAAGAAAGGTAGTGAAGATTCTGTTTTTCCATATTTTGAGACAACTACCTGAAATCGCTTCACATCTGCGTCTATAGGCAAAAGGATCAAATTTAGTATTTCCAAAAGACCGCTTCCTTACTACTCAGTACGGATTTTAAATGTTTGGCTCATCATTACCTTTAGTCAAGGCTTTCACAGTATTCTCCAAAAATTGCTGCCATTTTTCCGGATTTTCTTTGTAGTAAGCTTTGAGAATCTGCTCTTTACTTAACAATGGCGAGAGTTTCACTTTCACTTTCTGTATATCATCACGACTAACCCCTCCTGATAATTCTGCTCCTCCAAATTGAAGAACGTTAATTTTTACGCCACCTTTCCCTTCTCTTTTAACTGTAACTTGTAGTTCCAACTCAACAGAATCGATACCAAGTATTGGCGTATCATTTTCACTCTGCGGGTAAGTAGTCAACAGTTCTTGTTTTACTTGCTGAATTAACTCTGCTAAACCAATTTCGTTAGACATCTCAACATCCTCGAATAAAGTTAATATCTGTTAAACGTTAAAACTAATACATTGTTGAGATACTTACTTTGTTAAAGTAGTGACTGACCGTTCTTTTTCAAAAACTAAATCTGATTTTGAGCAATTTTTAGTTCTAAAATTAGCAAGAACTAATGACAATACACCCTTAAGAGGTTTCTTTCTCTTACACTTGAGAAGACGATTGTGCTTCACTAGCTAACCATTGCTTAATTAACTCCACTACAACATGGCTCATCTTCCGCCCACGTAAAGCACAAGCGGCATGGAACTGCTTTTTGAGATCATCTGGAATACTAATTTGCATAGCGGCTAGTCTAGGTAATGTATATCCAAAACTATAAATGTATAGAACAGCATTTAAATGCATATTAGCAGTAACAGTAGATTTACGGAAGTCGTTAAGCTTAAGCAAATGTAAACTTTTATCTAAAAACTTGCTTTACCCTTACCCAGCATTGATTTCAGCGTTTACAGGGCTGTTTCATAGTTTTCTTGAGAATGACTACTGTTTAATTACCACCAAACTTTTTAATCAGCTTGGTGATAATTCGTTTACAAATGTCGCCAAAAGTTCTTACTGATAGTCTTGAGACTGACTACCTTGGGTTCTGCTGCTGCTGCTTCAGAGGCATGACCAACAGCCACCGCAGCGACTTGTGGTGCGGGTGTCGTTAACAGAGAATTGAGTAATTCCATTTGATAATCAACATCTTCTACTGAGCGATATACCCTGTATGGTTCAATTTGCATACCCAAAGGTGTTGGGACAATCAAAAGATATTGATTTAGGGCATTGATATAAGCAACTGAAAAGTTTCTCTGCTCTACATAAGGACGGATAATCTCTAGTAATTCAATCGCTCTGTTGATTTCAGAAACTTCACAATTACTGTCGATTTGTGACTGACTTCTTCTGTAGCCTTTCATCATCTTTTCGGCTACTAGATTGTTGAATTTACTTACCGCTCTCTGATGATTGCCTAATGTGTGGACTTTGGTTTGCGCCTTATAACCGACTCTGCCCCACTGCACTGTTAAATTACCATCTTCAACTTTTGCGCTCCAGAACTTGTTGCTGTTATGAATTGCGTCTACAAAGACTAAATAGGTTTCCATGTTTCTTACCCTGTCAACTCACCACTTGGCGGGCGTTGCCCCATCGAATTTGATGCTGTAAAGCTTCAAGTATCGTTTCTGCTTCGTCTGCTGTTAGTCCCTTCAACTGTAAGCAGATATTTTTTAAAACCTCTGGAATACCATTCCAAAGAAATCTTTCAAAATGTCCATCTGTCAAAGCTTCTGTTAGAGAATAATCTTCAGGACTACATATTCGCTGCATAAAAACATATTGGGACAAAGTTGTACGCAGCAAAAGCTTAGTTTCTCTATCCAGTTTTTCGAGATAAACTCCATAATTTTGAACAAATTGGTTAATTCGTTCAGTTTGTCCGTAGTAAGTTACTAAATCTGTTGTCATCTTTTTTTCACCTTCTCTTTAACTGATTGTTGGATTTGAAAAAGCGATCGCCCCCATAAAATCAGGAGACAATCGCTTTTTCATCAGTTCATATTGCGAAACTTAGCAGCACGTAGCGATTGAGTTTTCGCCGCAACCACAGGACTACTAGCCCGTCGTGCGGTGGATGCCCATGCTTGCATTCGCTCCACAGCAGCAGCATCAGTAACGGCAAGCGGGGTAATGGAATGGCTGCAATTCTCTAAATCTCCCAGCGTCACTTGCTGCGGTCGCCCTTCGTCAAACGCCAGTAGTGCCGCTTCTGCTGCTAGAGTTTCTAATTCTGCGCCTGAAAACTTCGCGGTGTTTGCAGCGATCGCTTCCAGATATTCGCCTTCGACCACAATGCCAAAACGCTCCAGGTGAATTTTCAGGATTTGACATCGCTCCGGTTCGGTTGGTAAGTCAACAAAAAAGTTTTCATCAAATCTGCCTTTCCGTTTCAATTCACTAGGTAGAGCAGACGGGTCGTTGCAGGTAGCCACAACGAACACACCTGCCGTACACTCACTCATAAATGTGAGCAGATTTCCCAGGATTCGCTGGGAAACTCCACTTGTGTCACCAATCCCCGAAAGTGCTTTTTCTATCTCATCAACCCATAATACGCATGGGGCAATAGCTTCAGCCGTTTTAAGTGCGCGGCGGACATTGCCTTCAGATTCACCAACTAGAGAACCAAGGAGGGACGCAATATCAAGTTGTAGGAGTGGTAGATTCAGTATAGTTGCGATGTTTTTAGCAAGTAAACTTTTACCAACTCCGGGAGGCCCCGCCAACAATACGCCTTTGGGTTGCGGCAGATGCAGCGATCGCGCTTCAATAGTGAACAGTCGCCGCCGCCTCATCAGCCATTCGCGCAGTAAATCGAGTCCGCCAAAGGGGATAGTTGCAGGTTTGCCTAACTCAATTCCCATCTGAGCCAGCAGCCGAGTTTTGTACTCGACTATTAGAGGCGTAACTGTGGCATCAATCAAAATACCATTCCGGCTCAAACGCTCTTTAACGGTCAGTCGCAAGAAATCGCTGACTTCCTCTAACGTCAGTCCCAGCGCTGCCCGTGCAAAGGTTTCTTTTTCTTCATAACTCAGGGACACTCGAAATGTGACATCCTGCTCAGTAGCAGATTCTTCAAGAAAAACCAGATATGACTCGAAGTGGTCTTGAATTTGGCCAATGTTCGGTAGTGGCACTTCACACCAGGGGATCAGCCTAACTAGAGTTTCGTGCAGTTCGATGTTTTGACCCAGTAGCACGATCCGTTTTTCTGTAGGTTTGAGCCGATGGTAAAGGTTTTTCACTCTGGTCAAGATTTCCCAACTCATCTGTGGGGAATTCTTGCCAAGAAATGGGTGTATGTCCCCCAGAATAAACACGCCAACGCCATCAAAGTTATTGATATAGTCGAATACGAACAGCAACGGATCTGTATGAGCAGGTCTTTTGTACTCTGGCACTGACTTAAACACCAGCCCACCATCCGGTGCAATCAGGCATTGCTCCAGGCTGGATACTCCCAGGTTCCAAAAGAAAACTGGACTGTTGAGTTTTTCTTTAGCTTCGGTTGTCAACCACTGAATGATAGTTGCCTCATCGGGGGACAGGACATCAACTGCGGCGATCGGGATTTGGGAATCAAGTGTGGAGAGAAGATTTGAGAGTTTCATGTCAATTATTCAAATATTTCACTTATGAAATGGCGAAGCCTTTATGATCAGCAGTTACCAGCCGAGTTAAGACTGGTAACTGATGACTGATTACTGACGCAAACGTGTTTGATTACTGTTCGTAGTCCGAAGTTGTTGGGTTTGGGCTTCATCTTTAAATGTGCGATCGCCCACAACTCCAAGTGCTTCTTCAAATGGTTGTGTAGCCGATAAACAACTCAATCCCTCGAACCCTTCCGCTTCCACTTTCACTTCACCTGTAGCGCTGTCAAAATGAATCAAAACTGAACGTTCCATGTTTATCTCCTTACATATTGTTGAACTTCTTGATGTCCAGCAAAAGTCAGCCGTAGAGTTTGCACAGTTCCATTGGTTCCTTCGGCAATACTGCATTCCCCAAACTGCTCTTGTAACTCGGCAGCTTTAGCTCTCACCATCCGTTGTCCGTAAGCCAACATCAACTTGTTACTAAAGAAGTCTTGTCCCAACTTTGGAACTGTTTCGTAACTATCGTGTATGACCTCGTACACACCGCTTGACTGATTCCACTTAAATCCGATGTCTGCACGGGCTTTTATGGTAAGACCAGATACGATGATTTCAGCGCTTTGTCCTTGAGAGCCGCCGTAGTATCCTTTTAGTGGCTGCGCTTCTTCATGAACTTGTGGTGATAGGTTTAGATCCGTGAGTGCAAAAATAAGACATTCACGGTTAGCAAGTTTAGTTTTAACGGTTGAGAAGTGTGACATGAGAATTTTGTTCCTATAGCGGTAGAAGTGCGGTATTCTTTTGAGGTTTATATGCTATATGCATTTTTCGTTTAAGGTATTTAGTCTTGAGCGAATGCACCCGCCCAAGACTGTTTTTTAGCGGAACTTAAACGACATCACGGTAGCTTTCGACAAGCCCACGTCGTCAGTCGCAAGTGATTGTAGATTGCGTTGTTCATCTAACAACTTGGCACGAATTTCTTCCATCTTTCGCTGTAATTGACTGCGCGTATCAGAACCAAGATTTTTGGACTCAATCGCTGGATCTTTAACTATAGAATCCAAGTGCGCCATCATCGCCTCCAAGCTGCTGCCAGCTTCCGGTGAGGCATTTGCCAGTAACACCCGCACTTTCATCAGGTGTTTTTCCATCTTCTTTTTGAACTGCACTGGCTTACGTCCTGGCTCCCAATCGCTCAACTCTTCGAGCAACTGCGCGGCTAGTTGTTCACCGCCAGCTAGAGCAGATTCCCGTAGCCTTTGCTCCAGATTTTGGTCATACTGCTGAATGAACTTGGTAATCTGGTCAAGACATTCGGCTTGCTGCTGATTGAGTTGCTCAGAGAGGGCAGGGATAATCACCGGGCGACCAATAATGACTTGCAAATAGTCTTCAAGATCGGTCAGAGTCGGAAATGCTCTTAGCAAGTTGGCTTTGACTGACTCTTGCTTATCCTGTGCTAATTCCCAGGTGTTAAGTGAGAGGAACTGATCAATGCGCTCTTGATAATCAAGAAGTCCCGCTTCGTAATCAGCTTTTAATTGATTACGTAAACCAGGGGCGATATTATCTCTGATATTGATTAACTGATTCCATACCAAGGGAGCTAAATCAATCGGACAAACCCAATCACCAGTATCAGCAGACATCCATTCTTGAACTGAAGCGATTTCTTGACGAAGTTGTGCGGCAGCTTCATCGAGCTTCTTAAATACCTTGATTCCGCGTAATCCGACTTCAGAATTTGTGACTTTAACAAGGTCTGATTCAATTTCAGAGACTTCAGCTTTTAGCACATCGGCCCATTTAGGTGCGGCAGACTTTGTACTTTTCTTTAACTGGATGCGGAAGCGAATACGGGTTTTATTTAACTGTGAGAAGTTGTGGCGCTCGACTACTGCATCAGTTAGAAAATTTGCAGCAACAGGATTGTCAATTGCTTGTACCATGATTATTCACCTCAATCACTATTTTTCACTTTCAATTCAGCGAAGCTTTCTTTGTGACTATTTGAATGTCTTTAGTAGCCCTATAGATTACTTTTTTAGAGCTTTTTTGTAACCTAATGTGTCTTTTGATGACTGGTGGTTTATGTATGGACATGGCTCAAAATAGTTGAAGTTGCTGTGAATTATCCTGTACCACAGGCTTGTTATAAGTCATGCCTTCGACTTCATAACAACGAGTCATGAGTTTGCTTCGGTTTAGCCGAAAGCTGACTTTTTTTCTTTGATTTGGCAGAGGTACAAATAGATAATGTGGATGTTGTATAGTACCTTCATCACCCAAATATCGAGAAAGTGTACCGTTGATTTGGTAAACTTTCGATGAGCTTAATAGTGTCGCGTCATACACTTTAATCAAATTTGTTTCCATCTGATTAGTATTAAACTAGAGTGTGTGATAATCTTTTGTGGAATCGATTTTTCTCTACAGTTAGACTGATTGAATCTGACTGTAGAGTTTTTCACGGATAAGCTGATTCTTCTTTCGTTAAGCAGCAACTTTTTCCTTATTCGGTTTAGACAACCTAGAACCACTCCCAGAAGTACGTTTAGTTGTTGAAATCGGTGGATTAATTTGACCGAATGGAGTCTGGATTTTGAGGTCAGCCTTTAGCTCGGATTGCAGCAATACAAGCTGAGTTAAATAGTAATCAACCTCTTCTAAAATCTCAGCTTCTACTTCTGACGGTGAGAGCGGTGTAATCTGATCTGATTCCAGATATTTAATCTCTTCGGTATGGCGAGAAGTCATGACAAGGTAGCGGTAGCCACTACCGCAATTCTCAGCTAATACGCTATCGTGTGGTAATACTTCGATACTAATGACTTTGCCTTGTTGAGTACGTTGCCCAACATAAAACCTTGGAATTCCATAACCGCGTGGAAGTGTGATTGTTGGTTGCATATTCGTTACCAATGATTAATTATTGATTGAAAGTGACAAATACTAAAGATAGAAATGCTCAAAAATCAGATTCAATTTTTCCTTTGATTCATCAGGCAGAGCATTAAAATCAAACTCTTTAGAGTCCCAAACTTCATCCAGACTTGTAGACTCATCAACAATATTTGCAATCAAACAAGATTCATCGTCATAGTTCCAGCCATTCGCTAAAAGCCACGGCAGAATTCCCTCAGATTGCAAAAATTTTTCCAGGTCAAAGAATTCAGAAAATGATTGCAGATTTTCGATGCTGGGGTGAACAATTGTAATAGTCATTTGTTGATATTGGTAATAGTGAATACACAGCAAAAAGAGGGGAAGAGGGTTAAAGGGATTCATGAATTAAACCATGTGTAGAATAGTCAGGTTTAACCTTTCCCCTTTCCCCTTCTTCATTAGCTGTAGACAAGACTTGAGAACTGATTGAAGAAGAATTCAGCTATTCTGAATTCAGGAGTCAGAATGAATGAGTGGGGGATTCAGACCCACCACTCGCACAGAATTCAATTCTGAATTCTGGCTCCTGACTCCTGAATTCTGTTCGTTAAATATGCTTCCCTACTTGAAGGTAAATAGGGAAGCATAAAGATGAACGCAATTGCTGTAATCACCTCAACAAGTATTTGGCTATTAAGAAGGCACATCCTCCCAGTAACCAACTTCATCGTCATAATTTGCTTGCATAGACTGCAATTTGTTGACGAAGTTAGCAAATTCTTCGTTAGTTAGTGACTGCCTTCCTTTTTTACCATAGTTCTCTATGAGAAACTGTTTGCCCTTTTCCTCACCCCAACCTAAAGCTTCAATCAATCGTTGTGACTCCATCATCAATTGATTGCGATCTAGTGCATGAGACGTATGCTTTGGTAAGTTATTGTTAGGCAATCCTTTTTTCCACCAATCGCTGATGGAATTATGCACAAGGGCAATTTCTTGAGCTATTGGTTTCTTGCCAATACAATAACTTTCCCAGTTGAGCGCAGTTGGCTTTTCGTATCCACTACATACACAGGCATTGGAAGTTTGCCCCCCTTTCTCACGTTTCTCTGTTTTCAATATGGGACAAAATACCCACATCGAATGCCAAAGTAAATTCTTCGGTTGGTGATGTTTGCCTTGAAAACTTGCATAAGCTTGTTCGCAGGTTTCACGGAATGCCATTAGTTGTTGATCAAACGACACTTGAAACACTCCCCAAGCAGTTATTTGTACTGGTGCGATATGAAGAGGTTGATTTTGGGCATCGACGAAAATCACCATATACCGCCTACCGAATTTGTAGGCGTTCTTGTCCAAACCATCACTGCTACGCCAAACTCCAATCACCTTTCTATCGTTTCCGTATAGCAGAGGCGATCGCCCAATCACAAGTATTCGTGGTTGTCTATAGAGAGCGCCAGGAATGCCTATCTTTTCATCGTTTTCGTCCAACTTGTTAGTAAGAACTTTATACTCTTTTCCACCTTCTAGTTCTTTATTTTCGTACCATCCTGCTAATTGTTGATTTTCGTAAGCAATCCAAATGCCTGCGGGTGAAGGAATACTTTTGGCTGCTGGGGTCTTTTCGTAGGCTTTGTGTTCAGCAGAATCAAAGTCAAAAGCTGTCATAATAGCTGCTTGCCTTTCTTTAATGTTAGTTTTCGCAAAAAATAAGCGAAGCTCTAATTCTGAGTGGCACTGATTTTAAAATAGTGGTGGAAGAGAATTTTCTTCCACCATCCTATTTACGCCGCGACCAACTCCTGACGAACTTGCGGCAGTTCAATCAGAGCAGTTGCCCTGGACAGTGCTTCTACAGCCTCTTTCACACACCAATACCGTACTCCATCACCACAGCGCCAATAGTAAGTCTTGGGGTCGTTTTCCCAGACTTCATTGGGGTTTCGGACTTTGAAGAGTATGCCCAAGAATTCACCATCTAGATATACATTGTGAGCCGTCTGAAGGTCAGTGCGTCCTACATAGGCCAGTCGATAGCCGTCCACTGGTTCGCACAAGTCTTCTGCACGAGTCCCGCGATACGAACAATTACCGCACCCATGACCTTCGCAGTCTGGACAGATGGCAGCAGGCATATTCCACTTCGGCAGGGTGAAGTCCCATTCAGCCGGTGGGGTTAATAGTTGAGGCTTGTGAGAGATATAACAACCAGCGTGACCGATTACTTTATCAGGATAGTATTGGACGCTCAACGATAGCCAATCACAATCACCCAATAAGCCAATTTTCTCAGAAGCTTGTTTTAATTCCTCATCTTCCTGGTGATTGCACTCTACTGGAGCAGAAAGACTCGCTTTTACCTCTGCAACAGCGCGTTTGAAACACTCTTTGTGGTATCGAGCATAGCCGTGGGTCATTTTTACCCACACAATATCATCACTGTTGATCCAGATAGTTACTACATCTTCGGGCTTGCACTCTTTTGAATAGTCCGACTGATTGACGATAGTTGCAATGATTTGGCGATCGCGTGTGGTTAACGGATCTTTTGTTGGCGTAGGGGCTGAAACTTGTGTAATCATTAGAAATACCTCTTGTTTGGGGTAAAAAGGCGATCGCAGACTTTCCAGGGACGGCGATCGCCTTTTGTTTTGCGTGAACAACGTTGTGGTTTACCGCAACGCTCTCAAAAAGATTCGGCGTAGCCTCATGTTTCTGAATTTCAGTTATTTTCTAGCAAGAATTCACAGCACAAGGCTCTAGAGAAGGTATTGAGTGGTTGCCCTAATTGCAGGATGAGTGGATTTATTGAGTGATTTTGAGTATCTCCCCCAGCCGACTTTACCTGGCGTACCTTGTGCTATACGACGGGGGGTTCTTGTTTCTCAAATCTATGTTTTGTGTTAATCAAATCTGTGACTGGTTAGACTTGCGAACCCTTTTTGCGTTTGGGTGCAGGCGGTTCGCTTTCCTTTGCCCTTGTAATAAATATAGACCAATCGCAATGCTTTTGCAATACTTTTGATATCAGTTTTACTCTGCTTTTTGCTTGCTCACCATCAGATTTTTGTATAGCAAAAGCATTGCATTATGCTATATTTTTGCAGTACTTTTAGTTGTAGAACGAAATGAAAAGCACAGCAAATGTAATATAAGGAGGTGTCCATGCAAGTCTTGCTCTTGTTTATGTCCAGAAAAAGAAAGCCTGTTTCCTTCCGAATTGACGAGTTGGTGGTAGAAACTCTGAGTAAATTAGCCAGAGAGGAAAACACAAGTGTCAATAGATACATTGAAACTCACTTTTTTCGGTTAGGCAAAGAGCGAGGCTTTATTTCTCCAGACGCTCAGTTGATTGGCGAAACTAGAGGAGGAGACACAACCAAGGGTACTGATGCTGATGCTGATGATAATTGAAGCTATTGATTTATTATAGATTTGAGAGGATCACGCAAAAATGTTGGTTTGTCGAGGGAACGGGTGGTGAGGAAATTTAGTTGAATTTGGAATACAAAAAATTAGCCGCGCCAGGAAGGTTTAGCAAATAATTACTAATCATTTCTAAAGAATAGATTTCCGGCAATGCTGCCTGAAACTTACTCAGACGATACTCTGGTAATTGTGACAGGATAAATTTTTGTATATTAGGGCTTTGCCAAAAGTCTTTATCACTCATCTGAGTAATTGCCAAACTTAACGTAGCTTGACCAAGACTTTCTCCCTCTATTTTGAGCTTGAAGTTATCAGCAACAATCTTCCAATCATGATGGAATTGCAGACCATATTTGAGGGTGTGATTAATCTGTCCGCCGGCAAAAGTCCACCACAATGCTCGTTCGTTGTCTATCTGAATACTTAATTGCGAATCTATCAGTAATGGTCTAAGGTCAGTACGAAATTCATCTACAGATGCTTGCGCTCTAGGATCAATATAAGGAATAATATCTTCTGTTTTAATGATTTCTGCAATTTGCTGGCACAGGTCATAACCTAATAGTTGCGGAGCAAAGCCGCCCCAACTTGGTTTTTTACCACGAGGAGCTGGAACAACCCCAACAATACGCTCTTGGTGGTTGATGTGGGTAACAGTCCAAGCCTTACCACTGAGCAGGAAAGAACTCATATCTGCAACTAGTTTATCCACAAATGCTTGCTCTAAAGAGCCGATGGTGTAGCCAGATGGTGTTTGTACTTTGTAAAGCAATGGGCTACTAAAAACTGCGTAGAGTTCCATAAAGTTTTTCCGACCAAAAACCCGTTCTGCTTTATCTCCCATTGAAAGTAAGCCACCTGCATGAAACAGGAAGTCTTCCCGAATCATGTGCTTGATTAGTACCTCAAATTCTGTATAGTTGATACCGGAAAAATCAGGTACGCTAGACAAATGCTCCCAACAGCGTTCTGGGCTAATAGCACCAAATTGTAGAGTTAAAGCTAGTAACTGATGCACCATGACAGCCCAAGCTCTGGTTTGAATGGGAACAGATTCTACCCAGCTTTTTCTCGCTAGTTCAACAATAGCGATCGCTTGCAATACTGTCTCCACATCTTCACAAAAAAATGTAGTGTTGGCGCGTTGACCAGCCCTTCTACCCGTGCGTCCCAAGCGTTGTAAAAAGGAAGAGACTGTAGAAGCTGCATTCGCTTGTAATACTAAGTCTAAGTCGCCAACATCAATACCCAACTCTAGGGTGGAAGTGCAAATAATGCTGGTATTACTTCCTGTTTGAAAACGTTCCTCGGCGGCGGTGCGTTCTTCTAGAGAGACGGAACTATGGTGAACGAATACATCAGTCCCGCGATTTCGCATTCGTTCGGCAATGTCTTCAGCCAGTGAGCGACTGTCACAAAAAAACAGGCTCTTTTTTCCTTGGGTTAATTGACTAGCTTCTTGAGCGATCGCTCCTAGTGTATCTCGTAAATAAACGCGCAAATCCTTTTGTGAAGGCACTTTTGGAGGATCAATAACATCACCTTCCCGTTTTGATGTCCCTTGCAGCCAATGCAGAATATCAGCCGGATTGCCAACGGTAGCACTTAACCCTATGCGCTGAATATCATTGACTGTATAACGCCCTAGCCGTTCCATCACAGACATCAGGTGAGCGCCTCGGTCTGTACCCGCTAAGGCGTGAACTTCATCAATAACTACAGCGCGTAAATCTCCAAATACTTTGGCATGGGGTACTTTGGCAGATAACAGCATGACCTCTAAAGATTCAGGGGTGGTCATTAAGACTGCTGTTGGCTCTTTGATAAAAGTCCGTTTATGGGAATCTTTAATATCTCCATGCCACAGGAAGCGGCGCAAACCAACCATTTCTGTGTAACTCCCCAAACGCTCGGCTTGGTTATTTAAGAGAGCTTTGATTGGTGCAATATAAATTAAACCAACTCCTTGGGGTTCACGCTCCATTAACATTGCCAATAGCGGAAAGATAGAGGCTTCTGTTTTTCCGCCAGCAGTAGGAGCTAAAATTACTGCATTTTTACCATCTAATAAAGCGTGTGCCGCCAGTTCTTGCACAGGGCGGAGAGAAGACCAGCCCAAGCGGGAGACAATTGCTTGTTGTAGACGGGGAGGAAAACGTGCAAAGGCAGAAGTCATAAAAATTCAAACTATCCTACAGGAAGCAAGCTACAAAATTTCAAATTAGAATCTTTCAATTCCCAATTCTTCACCTGATTAAAATTCCACAGCGTAGCCTTGAATATCTTCTGGTTCAGCATCGAAAAGGGGACGACCTTCCTGAATACGGATTTCGACTTCAGTTAAATTAGTAGCTTCAAAGCCCTCGGCGATCATGGGGTCAAATTCCTCATCATTAGCCGCCAAGTCTAACACGTTGACAAATTGACGGAGAAACTGACGAGGAACTACTCCAACATCGCCTTTAAACCCTGCCGTCACTTTGGCAACCAGTCGTTCAATAAAGTCAGGGGTGACTTTGGTAGTTAGGACTGTTTTATTTACAGTGGGATAAATTTCCCGCAATTTTAAGGCTACTTCTTTAAGGCGTTTAGCATCAAAAGGTTTGAGATCCAACTGGGGTTGGCGGGGGTTGGCAAAACCACCAGGAGCTAAAAATTGAATGCGATCGCTCAAAGGTTCCAAACCTCCTACACCACGTTTGGTATCATAAAATTCGGGTGTCCCTGTAAAAATCCATAGTAAGCCTTTGTAGCGGTCTGCCGCATCACAAATTTGACGAATTCCATTTAAGGACTTACCTCGGCTATCGTGACGCATTCGCAAAATTGTTTCTACTTCATCAATGACAATTACTAGTCCCTTATAGCCTGCGGCTTTGACAATCTCTAAAATACCCTGTAGGTAATCGAGAGCATCCCGGCTGACAATATCTCCTTTAATTCCGGCAATTTTTTTGGCGCTGGCTGCTACATTTTCACTACCAGAGAGCCAAGAAAGTAAAGCACTAGCTTCCGCAATTTCACCTTTTTGTTTAAGTATAAAAATAGTCCGCAATACTCTAGCCATATCTTCTGGGGCTTTACCACCAGTTAGGGAGGCGAGTTCTTCTTCCATACGTTGCTGCACTAGAGTATCAAACTCATCACTGTTTTCGTCAGCACCCCCAGCAATTAGGGCATCTTCTACACGGGCAATCCAACGGTCAATGATGTCGCTTAAAGCACCTCTAGGACAGGAACTAGTTCCCAATTCTTGTACGACTTTACGATAAACATCATCAAATTTGTAAAAGTGTAAATCGTTGTCAGAAACCACTACAAAGCTAGTCGCAAAACCTTGGGCTTGGGCATCCAGAATTGCCAAACATGACATAAATGTTTTACCACAGCCATAGCCACCACGAAGAAATTTAAATACACCTTCTCCATCAGCTGCTAGTTTGAGTTGGCGATGGATTTCTGTACGTTGTTTGTCAATACCGACTGCAAAAGCTTCTAAACCTCTTTCTGGAACAACTCCAGAACGCAGGCGTTCAAAGATATGCTCAATATCTCGTTCACTGATTGCCATAGTTGATTTTTAATTTTAGTTTTGCTTGACGTAACGCTTACCGTTACTTGTCGTTTCAATCCTGACTGAGAAGGGAACTTTCTTCAAGTATTCCTCAAAATCTAAGGCAAAGCGCCTGGCTTTTCTGGCGTTACCGAGAATTTGAGTGAGTTCTATTTCAGTAATAGAGTTATGTTTTTGGAGATGAAGGAATACTTGGGCTACTGTTTTATCCTCAAAACTATCTTGCCAATCATTGATGCTTGGTATTTGCGTGGTAGGAATTTCGGTTTTTAGGGAACCAGAAACGTCAAAATATTCTTGGGGAATGGTCGCTTCTATATCTTCAATACCGTCAGGGTGAAAAATCTCAATGCGGACTCGCTCATCACGTTGTCCTCTTAGGTCAAATAGCACTTCTACCCATTCATCTGTAACGGGAATTTGCAGTTGTTGGTTATTTATCCCTGCGCCGATAACATCTTTAATTGTGATCTGGATATCCTGACGGTTAGGAACATGGAAAGCTAAATTAATTGTCTTGGCTTCGGCAAAATTTAGCACGCTTTGAGGTAAGGGGGCTGGCTTAACTCTTAAGCGAATTTTGTTATTATCTGCTTGGGCTTCAATTAAGTATTTCACCATTCCCAAATGGGAATTATAACGGTGAGATACTGTGAGTACAGGAATGACGCGCTCTTGCAAGCTGTTACCGCCGTGTACAAAGGTAGCACCGGGATTACCTGTGGCAAATACAGATGTATCTTTACTAAAAATTAAGTATTTATTTTGCCCTTCATATTTTAGGGAACTCAGAGAAACTGTAACGCACCCTTGCTCAGAGCGTGGTTCTAAATCTATGATATGGCGGCGGTTAGGGTCTTTTTTACTACCATATTTTATTTCTTGAGTGGTGTGGTCTTGCAGTAAAAAACCGTGGTCGGCAGTCAAGACAAATTCATTCACACCGATGTTTTTTAAGTGATTCCAGGCGGCTTTAATTTGCTGAAGCCAACTTTCAAAGGTGGCTAAACCCAGGTTAGCTTCCCCTGCATCGTCAATTTCTCGACTGTGAATGACAATCAAACGGACATCAGCACAGCTTTTTTTTAGCTTAGATGTTGTATTATTACGAACTTCAGTTAAGTTAAAGCTGGCAATGTCTTTGTTGCCCTTACCATGATGAGAGATACTTTTATCTTTCATCGCCCTGACCCTTTCTTGGGGACTACGGACTGTATACTCACCTGTTTTAAAACCTTTAAAGCCATTATCACCAGCTAAGAGTAGCTTTCCTCCTTGGCTAACAGGGGCTAAGGCGTTCATGCCTACGGCGGTGATACTGGGTAATTCTGCATACCTCGCTTTCAGGGAAACTATAGTACCAGCTTCAGTAAATTCTTTTAGCAGTTCTGTAGCCATTTCGTAGCGGAAGGCATCAATTAAGAAGTAGGCAACTTTCTTATGATTGTTTTGGGTCAGAGGGTGGATAACTTGGTCGTAGAGAGTTCGCTGTTGGAGGTCGTCTTCTGGTAAAAAGCTGTCTTTTTGGCAGATGGCGGTGAAGTCTTGCGCTAAGGTATCTGCCCAAATTCGGTATTGGCGGCGGAGTTTTTCGGTGGCTTCGAGGAGTTGGGCAAAGTGGGGTAATTTAGACTCTAACAGGTTAAAACATTGCTGCTCAAAACGGCGATGCGCTCGATCCACTTGATAACCAGATTGGGTATAGTATTCTAGGGCTGCTCTCAGATTATCTAAGGTTTTGATGCGTCCTGAGTTTTGAATTTTATCGCCGAAAGTCGCAGCTGATTGGATGAGTGTCCATTCTATTTTATGAGTGCGATCGCGTTCTAACCAAAATGCAGGTAATTCTGTGCGCGGTTGTGACCAGCCTAAAACTTTGCTAAATTCCGCCGCTAATAGTGCTTGGACGGCTGCGGCTAGAATTGCGTTTTCTCCCCATTGGAAAGTTTTAATTTTACTTAATTCTTCTGGGGTAAGTTTTTGTAGTTCTGGTTCTAGGTGAGACTCTACAATTACCGCTTTGGTGGCGTAGGTGTCGGGATGGCGCTGGCGAAGATATTCTATTAGTTGTTTACAGTTTTTCCGTAGGGGTGGAGAAAGTTGGTTGAGGGATTGGAGTTGGGGAAGATGGGGTGAACGGTTGAGGTCTTGGACATATTCAACGCACATCAGCCACGCGGCGAAGGCTTCACCTAATCTGGAAAAGGAGAGGGTTTCTTGGTTGCTGTAGAACTGTAAAAACGTCTCATCCATTCCTGTGTGACGGTAAAGATGTTGGGTAAGGGTGTCGAGGCTGTGGGTATCTGGGAATTTAGCCCGTAACTTTTTAGCTTCATTTATGATGCTGTCTAAATCCAGCAAACCTTCCAAAATCCACTCTAGGCTGAAATTATCTAAATATTTAGCTAGGCTGTCTTGGGGTTGAGAGAGGGTATTTTCTAACCAAGTTTCGGCGGCGGTGAGGTCGGTAACGCTTTGAGAAAGGTAGTTTTCTAATTCTGTGGGAGTAACTTGACCTGTAGAGGCTTCGCGGATAAGGGTGTCTAAAGCTTTGCGAAAACGATAACCAGCCCGGTAAAGTTCTAAAATTGGGGTTTTGCGGATGGTATCTTCTGTATGTCCGGGCAGATGAATTAGCAATGGTTCGGGGACAAGTCCATTACCATAAGATTCCAGGGCAAATAACATTTCTAGATAACTACCGCGAAAGGCGACGACTGGGGCAAAAAATTCACCTTGGCGATGACGAGTTATCAGTTCATCAACATAACTGTTATAGTGTGCATCTTTATCTAGCCAGATGACTATACCTTGTTCCCGTAATTTCTGTTTTATTTCGTCTTCTAGATAGCTGGTAATAATGGACATAGTAATTGGGGAATAGTTAAGATAAACATAGATTTTGTTAGTATTTTTAGGTAATTTTGTTACTAAAGCCGTTATTCTTGAGCTATTTCCTAATTTCCTGACAAAGACGAAATTTGTTGTTGACTATTGAAAGTATTGGCAGTTAAACCTGTATCATGAATAGAGTAAGTTGCAATAACTTATAAGTTGAATAATTAGGGATAATTTTAGTCTAGCTTTAAGGTTGTAAGTGAAATCGTTCATCTAATTTGGCATCTGCTTTTTCAGGTTCACCTTCAGGTGCTTGAATAAGTTTAGCGTTACAAGTATAAATCATAATATTTTCATCTTTACTTTGGGTTTTGTAAGTATTAATTAGTCTTTGCCAATTAAAAATGACAATGTTTTCTTGTTTTTCTTCCTGTAATCCTATCAAGGAATCTATATATTTTGTTTCGTCTGTTAAATGCTGTAACTTTAAATTTTCTAATGCTTTTTGTAAAGTTCCCCAAACATTTGTAATTCTAATAACCCTTGAAACATTACCTGAAGAATGGGGGACAATAAATAATTCATAAAATCGAGTTTCAGTAATTAATTGATTCCATTCAAATTGTGGTAATCTTATCGATTTATTTTGTTCACTAATAGTTTTCACTTCGATTATTTTAAATCTTCCTGCATTTTTTGTTAATAGATAATCATAAAGTCCACCATTATGAGTCAGTTCATATTCTTTTCCAATATATATTTGTTCATAAAATAGGCGAGCAAGTTTTTCTCCTGGGGGTCCCCAGTTAAAATTACCTTTTCCATCTGGGCCTGTATCTTTCACACTATCAGTACTTTGGGGTTCTGATGTCTGTTCATTCTGTGATATGCCTTCTGAGGTATAATTTTTTTGCAATTTTTGTTCTAATACTGGGGATAAAGTGCCACATTTTTTTATGCACTGTAAATAGAGTTGAACTGCCGAATGTCGCTCTTGATCTTCTGGTGCAATCATATTAATCCATTCGGTCAGGGTTGCATCTTGTATGTTTGGTTTGTCTTGACGGCAAGCATAGAAAAACTCTAACCCTGTGGTTTTATAATCTTTGTTTAAAAGATAATTATCTGGTGCGAAGTCAGCTAAGAGTTTTGTTTCTATATCTAGTATTTCTTGGCTATTGTTTACGAATAAATTACAGGCTGTTTGGTCAGTATTGTTATCCTGGCTGAGAAATTTAACTGTGCTTAACCAAGATTTTATTTGCTCATACTCTGAGAAATTTTGCTTTCTAATATTATCTAAGGTAGTTCGATTAATTAATTTACCTGTTTCTTCTGCTCTTTGAATATTCGCTTGAAGATTTGGTAGTTGCCACTGCAAAATTTGCAATAGTGTTAGTGGTTTGGCATCAAACTTTTCTTTAACAGGTGAATAGGAAATAAGTTGCTGAAATTTATCCCATTCGTTACCATGAATAATATTGTTTTTTTGGAATTTATTTTGAATATCTCTCCATTGAATGACATAACTAAAAATTTCTGGTTGCTTTAAGCTATACTCAACAATATATTGAATATTCTGAGGCAAAACTAATTCTTGATAGTCTCCAGATAAACCATTGGGTAATGCAGGACATTGATTTAAGAAATATCCCATTCCTTTATTACCAGAGAGCATTGCCCGAACTAGAATAGATTGCTGATTTAATATTTTTACTGCTAATTCTTCCCAAATTAAATTCCAAAAATCATAACAATTTGCTGTACGTAGTTGTAGAATTTCTCGAAAATATTCCCAATTATTTTCAGAGATTTTAAATAATATACATAACTGTTTTCCTAATTCAACACCCAGTTGCTTGATGAGTATGTTATTATTTTCAGTCTCAATAACTGTTGAGCGCCCCGGATTTAGTTGAAATGCAGCATTAATTATAAAACTTAAACCTAACTTTTCTTTAGTCGGTGCAGTAACCCAAATATTGGGAATATCATGAGGTAATGAAGCTCGCAATTTATTTTCTTTTTCATCTATAGTCATGAGGAAATGTCCATAATTGCCTAACTTCAGACATATAGCATTAGTTGTAAATTTGGCAATTAATACTTCTCCCACTTCAATACTGGGTTCTCCTAATAAGTATTGTGGATTCCAATTTATAATTGTTTGATTATCTTTGACAAGATAGCATTTTTTGATTTTTCTAGCAAAAATTAGTAATAAACCTATTAATTTTTCAAATTCTTGGGTTATATCATTTGCAGATATATCGAAGTTACTATCAATCGGTAAGCTGATTACTGTCCCATCAAATATATTGGGATTATATTGCTGTAATTTTTTCTCTAGTCTATCACGGTAAGTGATAACTGAATCTATACTATTACCTTTTAATATACTAGGAAGTAATCCCGCAGTAATTTTAAAAGCTACACGACTACTAATTATATAAGGTTCTCGACAAATTAAGTGAACGCTTTTAAATCCTAAGCCAAATTTACCTGTAACATCAGAGTCTTTATCAGAATAATTAAACAATAACATTTTTTCTAAATCTTGTCCGAACCCTTTATTTCGATAATCATTTAAAGGATAATCAGGATGGGTAAAACAATTGATTGGTCTACCCCAATAGATGATAGTGATTGTCTTTTTTGCAATTTCAATAACAAATTTTTGGCGTTCGTTCGGTATTGGCTGTCCTTGAGACATCGTTTCTAATTCAACTAAAGTATCATCTGCATTTTGAAAGATTTCAAAAGGAATATTGGTAAAGTGATATCCATAAAATCTTATTTTTTCTCGCACTGCTTGTAGTACAATATTAGCAATATCTTGGATAGAACTATTATTCTCTAATAGATTACCTAGCTGTTGTTTGAGATTATAAATATTTGTATCAATACTCGTGAAATCTTGATTGTATAGGCGGTATTCCTCACGTTGAGATAGGGCCTTATCCAATTCCAACAAAATTTCTTGGATTTGTTGATCTTGTCTATGAACGTTTAAGAATTTGAGAATGAAAGGTACATTTTCCAATATGACATTACGAGCTACTGGTACGTCTATTTGTTCAGATTTGGTTAAGCTTTTCCAAACACTATCTAAACTTTCATTGACATCTGTTACTTGATAAACATTTTGGATTAAATCTCTCGCAGCATCTTTTAATAAATTAGATAATTCTTCTCTGTTGTATTGGGAAATATCAATTGATGATAGTACGAGTTTGTTAGTATAAGGGTCTAATTGATTGACAAAAATACTTTCTGATTTTCCTTCCTTCTTCCTAGCGATGAAGTAATACCCATTAATTAAAGATGGAACTTTTTCTGTATCTCCTTTAGATTCAACTATGGTAAAAGAACGAGATGTTATTGTTCCTAGTAATCTATGATGTACTAAATCTAAGTTTTTGTTTCTTAGGAAGGCTTGTGCTAACTTTCGGAATTTCTCATTATTATCGGCTATTAAACAAATAAATGTACCAATAGCTTCTGAATAAACATGATAATGCCAATTTTGAAAATATTCTTCTAAATCTAAGTCTATGGTATTGTCTTCTTGTTTTTCATCCTGTTGCTGAGTTGCTTGTGAAACTTGGACTAAGTAATTTTTGATAATTTTTTCTTGTGTGTTATCTAAGATGTGTGATGCAGCAATATTGGGAATGTTTACACATAAAATTTGAGGCGAGTTCCATTTACCTAAGTTATTAAGCAGCAAGATATTAGGGAGAATGTCTGTAGCAAAGTTGTGATAATTAACAGCTTGTGTGAGATATTGATTATAAAGTTCAATAGATTTTGTATCAGTAGATGGGAAAATCTCAGATAACCAACCTAATAAATTAATTAGTTGAGTTTCTGGAATAGGTTGTAAAATATCAGGTAATATGTATTTTTGAAAGAATTCTTTTCCGCGCAGCTTTACGATTTTGTTAACTAAGTTCCATACAGGTAAAATATGGGAAGGAATTCCGCGAAATATTTCTAAAGCAGTTTCTAAAAGAAATTCATTTTTAGTAAAATCACCTAAATAATATTGGGGAAATTGGGAAATAATTTCACTAACAACTTTTAAAGCGTCCTTCCCATTAATCAATAGCTGATGACTTAACCATTTTAAAACATCTTCATTGGCGATAATTTCATTATCAAGCTGTGATGCTGTTACCCAATCAGTATTTTTTACATCATCAAGAATATTTTGGATTTCTGGCTCTAATTCATCTATAAAAAGAACCTGCGATGGTTTAATGGATATCTTATTATTGGTAATTAACCATTCAGTTGATTGGAGAATTTGTACAGTTGAAGTATCAAAATTTGGGTTTTGTTTATTTTCTAGTTTATGGTCAATTATGGTAATGATAACCTTATATAAATATGGTTGTTTGGCGAGAATATCTAGTAAAATATTTTCGTCAGTAAATTGCTGATACAATTTATCAATATATGTATAGTTTCCCCTGACTTGGGCTAAGTCTGATGGTAAGTAATAACCTTCGTGTAATTCAACTAAAGATTTTTCGTAATCTTTTAAATAATTAGGATATTTGACAATATACTGAGGGGATATGGGTTGACCAGATGATAATTTTAACCAAGGTAATTCCCTTAGTCTCTCGTTATATTTTTGTCTAACCTCTGGTGAGTACTGCAAAAGCTGTAAAATTAATTGCATATAATTGTGAAGGTTGGTTTGTGCTAATAATATGCTCATAGCAGCAGAAGCATTCCATTGAGGAATCCACTCTTCATCTGATAAGTGTAAAATGTTAACGTCTTTTGTAATTAAGGTTATTTGTAACGGTAAGTGTTTTAATGACAATAAAGGCTCTTCATTTTCAACATAGGTGTTATCTGTGATAGGTACTAAATTCCCTTCTATAGTTTTGTGTAATGGTAGGGCTTTCCATAAGTCTTTATTGTTATAATTTTTCCCTACCTCGTTTAATATTTCTTCGCATTCATGGTCATTTAATTGTGTAGTTCCCAACTGGCAAATACTATTTCCTGGTTGTTTTAGGAGTTCATGTAATAAATCTATGACAGCATCTTTAGTTAATTGACTAATGCCAAGCTGTGTAAACTGTGATTCAGAAATTGATGTAGCTAAACTAGAGTCAATTAGCCTCCATGACTCATTTTTAATTAATAAAAGCTGTTCCGCTAACTTTTTCCATAAAGAGTCAAAGGAAGAAATAATATATAATTTTTCCTGGCTATTGTAGTGATTAGATTGTCCATGTAATAAGTAACGAATAGCTAAGTCCATTTTAATGTACTTCCTTTAATAATTCATTTAATAGTTGTTTCCGATTTGCTGGTTGAGATAATTCGGGTGTTTGATTTAATACAAGTTTGCAGATAGGAGTATTACAATATTCAGGGGAAATGTTGACATCTGATTTAAGTAAAGTTGCAATTTCATTAGCAACTAAAACAGGCTCAATATTCTCAGTAGCTTGGATTAATAAATTAATAAGAGAATTGTTAGAGTTTCTAAATAAAATGAAGCTCTGTTTGAAGGCTTTAAAATCATTGTAGGAATAGAATGTAATTTGGTTTTGTCGATTGCTTGCTATAAGACACCGCCAAGTGGGATTCTTTGATAAAATGTGCAGGAGATGACTTTGGGAGAGCGTTAAAAATTCTGTAAGTATTGACTGTAAAAAAGTAGCTTTATTCCCTTTTTTTTCTAAATTATCAATTAGCCGATAGAGATTGGATAAAATCATTTCGGCATCTTGTTCTGGCAATTGTATTACAGTTTGATTAGGAAACAATTGTTTGGGCAATAATAGTATACTAAGTTCTATTTTTAGCAAAAATCTATAAACGTTTTCAGATTCATGATTATTTAGACAAATTAATTTCGATCCGTCAATTAAATGAATTAATTCTTGCAAAGCTTTTTTGCTTTCAGAACTGATTGTATTCCATTGTAATTGGGACATCCCTTTTTGCAAAAACTTAATTAAATTGGTTTGAATTGTATTGATTTCGTTTTGATGTTTGATAAAGTCAAGACAACATTTTTTAAGAAAAGCAACCAGGTAATTAATAGCCGTATGATTTAGCAAAATATCTAGTGGTGATAAACTACTTAAAATGTTGCCTATTTTTTCAGCATCCCAATGATTAAAATTTGTGTTATCAAAACGAAGGTTGTAGGCTGTTAATAAAGTTAATGTATGAGGTGATGATTGCAAATAGGGGAATAAGTCCCAGGGTGGAACTGCGGGAAGCGGTAATATTTTGATATCTTTATGTAATAGTTCCCATTTATTATCTTGGGGAGTTACACATAAAACTAATTGTTGGTTATGACAAATTTTTTCACGATTAGTTTTTTCTGCGAATAGTTGAGAATTACTTAATGCTTGGCAAATTGATAATATTTCAGATACAGATAATTTATATTCACAAATGAAGTTAAACAAATTATCTAGAATCATACTTAAGATGATTTGATATAAATAAAAATTCCATACTTTCTCTAAGACACTTCGATTATCATCTCCTGCTTCTCTACTGTTCTTAACTGTCAAGGTTTGTTCATCCCAACCTAAAATACCTGTTCTACCAGAATCTACAAAAAAGTAACCATGCAATGTTAAATAATATGATTGTTGGACTGAAGAATTTATTGTAAGTTTTTCATCGTCACCTATGGGTAAAAATACTGCTGTTCTTAAAGTGAGAGAAGGTTCTTCATCTGGTAAAATAGTATTTAAGCGACTAAAAATAACTGCACAGTGAGGTTTTATTCTTCTAAATTCTTCCGGGAAACCATCTGATTGTTTGATGCGGTCAAATTCAGAATTTGTCGCCATTATTTCTGAACCCATAAAATTTACTAAATTTGTTTGATTCAGACTAATGTAACCTTTGATTTGGCTCCCTGGTTTGACTTGTGAAAAAATCTGCCGACGTTGAGCGTTTTCGTCAACTATTATATTTAATTTAGGGTTAAGCAAATCTTTTTCCCAGTAGCGGATATATTTGATTTTATTAAGTAAGATTGGTAATAAGCTCAGTTGTTTTTGGGTATTAACATCAGTTAAAAAATCAGGGATACCATCAAAAAAAGCATCCTGGGCATCTTTAATATATTTAAATTCGCAATTTTCAGCTTGATGAGTTTTCTGTCTTAGTGGTATCCAGATGATAAACCATTTGTGTTGATAATCTGTTTTGGTTAATAATGGTTTGAGGGTATTTTTGATATGTTCTCTGTCTTGGGGCGAAAATTCATCCCAATTTTGATGGTATTTGTCTTTGTTGTTAGCACCAGCCCAAGGATTAAATATATCGGCTCTGGGATATTGGGAGTTTTCGAAATCTGGGCCGATATAAAAAAAGGTTTCACATAAATGAAAAATACTTTTTAAACCAAGTCCAAATTTACCGATAGAGTCTTGTTGACTTGATTTACTACTACCACCTAAAAGATATCTAATACATTCTGCATTTTCGTCTGTAAATTCTCCATTGTCTAACATAAAAATGGCGGGTGATTTTAATAATGGATGTGTGGACTGGGGTATACTTTCTATCCATCCATAATCTAAACAAGTAGCTCCAGCATCTTCGGCATTTTGTACCAATTCTTTAAGGATGGGAAAACCTACCTTATAACTTTTTAAAAGGCTGTTTCGCAAATTTCTAATATCCCCAAGGGGATGATGTAGAGCCATTTTTTACTCCTGTTTTGTGATTTTCTAATTTCCGGTTGTGGATTCCCAATTTGCTATTCTAGTTCTGTTACTAGGGGAATTGTCCACTCTTCTTCTGGGTCTTGTTTTTTAAGTTTGCGTTCTCGGCGTTTTTCTTCTTTTTCTACTATTTCTGCTACCAATTTGGGGTATTGTTCTATAAATTCTTGTCGCAGTTGGTCGGAGTCAGTTTCATCTATGATGAAATTGGGGGCGATTTCGTCTTGTAGTCTCAGTTCCCACTCGTAGGCTTTGGCGGGGTGGTATTTCCAGAAGCAGCCGTGGGCGACTGCTAAGGATGGATCTTTTTGACATTTCTCGTCTACCCGCAGGGGAAAGTAGCGGGCGGCTAAGTGTGACCAGTCGTAGTCTTTTTTACCTTGAGCGTTGCAGAGTTCTGACCACCATTTTTTGGGTTGTGTCCATTGGGGTTCTAGTAATAGCCAGAGGGCGGCAGTGTTTATCATTACGCCATCATCTAAGTCAAGGTGAAAACAGGCGTTGGCTTGGCGGGGTGTGTCTTTGGGGTTGGCGGGGGGTGTCCCTTGTTCGGTGCATTGTCTCACTAGGCCGATGAAGGTTTTGAGTTCGGTTTGCTGTTGTTGGAGTTTGTTATAACGTTCTTCGGCTTTGGCTTGGGTTTTTTTATCGCCTTGGTTGCGGGACTCAATTAAGTCGTTGAGTTCGCCTTCAATTTGGCTGAGTTCGGGGATGAGGTAATCTGCTAATAGGGTTTGTAAGGTGTTTTCTGTCCAACGGTGAATGCTGATGTAGGCGACGAAGTTCTTTTTGGCGGATGAAAGGGGAAAGTAGATGGGGCGGTTTTCGTACATCCCTAAGTGAACGTCTTTGAAAAATGATTGTCGCAGCCATTCACGCAGAGATTTACCTTTGGCTATGGTTGCATTATGATGTTGCCAAGTTTGGTGGAGAAATTCGCAGGCGGGATGTTTTAAGCTGTCGTTGTCGTTGTAGGCGGAAAGATATAAAATTCCGTTGGGTAAAACTTCTTCATCTCCCTTATCTGCGGTGATGATACCTGCGCCGTTTTTATCGAAGCGACCGAGGGCGACACCAAGGGCGTAGGATATATAGTTTGTGGCTGGCGGTTGTTCGTAGGTTGGTTGATAGGGGGGTAAGGGTGTACCGGGTTTTCTGTCTACGGCGGTTTGCGCCCAGGTTTGGGCATAGTTCCAGGCTGAGGGGGCGGGTTGTCGAAATTCTACTGAAGTTTCGCGGGCGGCTTCGTGTTCGGTGAAGGCTTCCTCTAGTTTGGTGAAGATTTCATCTGCTGATTCTATGGGAAAGAGCGGAAGGCGTTTAATATCTCCAACTTGAAAATTAACGGTTGGGTTAAGTGCTGTAAGAATATTCTGTGCAGTTTTACTGTTCATCAAACAAACTGCATTTGATACATTTATAGGAAATACTGAAGAACCAGAAACATCAAAAACACTTCTGAACCGACAACAGCGAGCTGAAAATATAGCTCCAATAGTTGAATATGATATACCTAACCGAAAATAATAATGCTGATTTTTTGGATATGACTTTTCAAATGTTTTTACAGCCAGCGCATTTTGTTGCCACAATAAAACATCTGTTAGAGGTTCAAACCAAGCTTTACCATCAGCACCTTTGATATAAGGAACCCATTTATTTTTAGGTAAACTTGAAAGAGTATTATTTACAGGAGAAATCAATAATTCATCAATATTTATTTCCCAAAGCTGCCGTAAAAAACGAGTATTGTTTGCTGTAGCCATTCCTTGCTTGACATCAGTTTCATCTCCTAATTTTGGTGTCTCAGAATAGTGTCTGATAAAATCATCATCCCACCAATAAATGAGAGGCTTTTCTTTGATAAGATTAAAGTGATCGCTCAAAAATTCATAGTGTCCCACCTGTGCCAAAAGTCCTGCTATTTTTTGGCGGAAAACTTCTGAAGATTCTGCTCTTGAAATCGGATGATGTGGTGATAAAGCAACTGAATAAATTTTAGATGATTGAGATTGAGAAATAATACTCAAAGTTGTTTGATTATGCGAAATATGAGCAAAAGCACTCCAGGAAAGATCGCCCAATAATCGCAAATCATAAGAATCAATCAAAAACTCTCGTAACGCAGTATATTGACTAATAAATAGCCAACTTCGCATTGTCACCAACGCAGACAAGCCTCCTGGCTTAGTCAACTGCAAACCCCGTTCTAAAAACGCCGCATATAAATCAGCTTTACCCCTGGGGTATTCCTTCGCCACATATTTAGCATCCACCATCTTACTTGTCCCTTGATAGGGTGGATTACCAATTACTAAATCATAAAAATTTTCTTGTACGATGCGAATAAACCGCACACCTGCTGCTAATTGTTCACCCCGCAAACGTAAACCTAAATCATCGCCACTGGTGCAACGGTTTAAAAAACTTTCTAATTTTTCTAATAAAGATTTCTTCGCTTCCACAGAATCAAAAGCGGGCTTTTCTGCTACCGCACTTTGAAAAATATCTAACTGTAAGGGAATAGAAATTTCTTGTTCATACTGATTAATCGCCTGATCAACTTCCGCGTCAACCTTCAACAAACTACCCAAATAGTCTGCACCTTTCAACGCTTCGACAATTTTATCAGTCAACTGCTCAGGAATCCCCGTTGCTAATTTTACCTCTTCGCGCAGTTCCACCCGTGCGGGGTCATTTTCCGCCAGTGCCGACAATTGCAAATTTGACGCTACCAAATTTAACCGCTTAACTTCCACCTGGGGAGACAGCAACCGCGCTTTTAATACCAACGCCGCCGCTGCTATTTGTACCGCCCTGGGGTCAATATCAATACCATATAAATTATTCTCTAAAATCGATTCAACAATTTCTCTATCACTCCAACTTTCCCCCCGATGCTGGGCTTCTTCTTGGTAAAGCGCAAATAATAACCCAAAAGCTATGACTAAAAAATGCCCAGAACCACAAGCGGGGTCAAGTATTCTCACTTCGCGGATGCTGTTAGCTGCATGAGTTACAGCCGCATCAGTTAAAGGTTGAGAAACCCAATATTTCCATTGTTCTTCTGCTGGTGTTTCTATCACCATCAGCGCATCTAACGCCACTTCCCCCCGTTCTCGTTTTTCCCGCCACTCCTTCCGCCTTGCTTGTAAACCTTGCAATGTGCCATCTGCTTCTACTGTGGGTGTCCAGCCTTGACGTTGACAAATCGCCAGCCAAATTTGCCCTAAACTGTTGTGTAACAACCATTCCACCATGTAACGTTCGGTGAACATTTGGGTTTTGCTGGCGATTTCGTGGGGTTCGACTTTTCCCCCGCCTTTGAGTTTTGCATCTAATGCTTCCCGTTCTGGGTCGTTCCAATATTGGTAAACCCAGCCCAATGTAGTATCATCCAACCAAGCATTTTTTAAGCCTGGGTTGTCTACAGCTTCAATGATTGCACGTAAGGTATTAGCAGGAATGGGGAATAAAGCTGTAACTCCCACATTGCCAAATAACCCTGGTAAATCTTGGGCGAGTTCGTCAAATAGCAGTTTTAACAGTGTCCCGTAACCCTCGGTTTCATCTTTGAGTAATTCCGGCGCAAATTCCCGAAATTCCTGATAAGCTGGACTTTGCCAACCTCCTGTAACTACCGCCGGTTTAATTAATCCTTGGGCTTCCATTTGTTTGATGACTATCAGCCGATTGAGTAATGTGGCGGCGGCTAATTTGACTGCTGTGTGTAAATAGCGTTCTTGGCGTTGTTTTTCTGTCTCTTTGTTACCCTTATCACCGCTACGGGCTTGTTCTTTCAGCCATTCTTCTAAACGCTTTCGCTTTTGGTGTTGTTCTTCTGGAAGTTTCGCCTGTGTCGCCGGGATAGACAGGCGATAGGTGCTGTCTACGGCGTTGTGTAAATCGGTGAGTAGGCGTTCTCGCAGTGTGCGGATGGTGTTTGATAGCTGGGTTTTAGCTTCTGGGGAAAGATACATGATAATTCGTAATTTCAGATTAGCCGGGTGAATGGAATTCGCGGCTACACAAGGTTAGTCCGCCTGCGCGGACTAAGGTAAGATTAAAGGTTTTGTGTGTAGAAGCGATTTATAACTGCCGATTTCTATGAAATTAGGCGAATACGGGTATTATTTTTCAGTTTTGTTAATAAACGCTCTCGGAGATGATTTAACAATGCTTCTACCTCTTCTGGGGTGCTGACTTCTCGACCACTGAGTTCTAAGTTTAGCTGTATTACTTGCTGCTCAGTAACTTTAGATAATAAATCGTCTAGATTACTATTGGCTATATCTTCGGCTTTTTGAATTTGAATAACGGCGGAGTCTCGCAGTTGCACTAAGGTGGGGTAAAGAACATCTTTAGTTGTATCAAAGGCTGCTTGTTGCAGTGGGCGAAATACATATTCTGACTGTTTTTCGCTGAGTCTATTAAAACTGGGACGCTGTTTAATGCGATCGCGGATTTCTTCGGTTTGCCGTTCTTGGCGTTCGATAAGTTGCAAGCGCACAGCTTTATAATGTTGCTCAATAGCTTGCAGATGCGGCTCTAAACTGTTAATCTCTCGCCAAGGGCGATCGCTTTGGAGTTGTGTTTCTAAGGCTGCGATCGCACTACTGATTTCTGCTAAACTTTCTATGTCTCGGAGTTGCTTGACTTGGTGTTCTTGAATCTCAACTGCCCTAGTGACTGCTGCTACCGCAGTATCAGTTAAATCTGTTTCTATAATACCAAGTTGCTGAATCCCATCCCGCAGGGCATCTAGATATTTCTTCACTGCAATGACTGTGTTTTCGACTTGGCGGGAAGCGGTACATTTTTCTAAGGCTTCCCGCAACTTCTGTAATACTACTGCTAATTCTGGGCGTGATGGTAGTTTATTGTACCGCTTTTCGATGTCTTGCAACCGCTTTACCAAACCGGGGAATTGTTGGAAGGAAGCATCGGCGATCGCATCATTTTCGCGGTCTAAATCGACTTCGAGGGAGTCTTTAAAGAATTTGCAGATAGCAATGCGATCGCGTGGAGTAATACTGGTTTCGTTGGGTGGGAGAATATCCGCACGTTTAATTTCCCGGTCTTTTTCAAAGATATCTCTAGCACCAGGGTCACGCACTGAGGTAATTTCTGGCCCAGCTTGGGGACGAATCCGCACTTTACCCCCACGCAGTAAACCCACTAGACAAGCTTTCACCACATCAGCTGGGTAGCCATAGGGAGGGCCACCAAAGTAATTGAGTAAAATATTACCACCCACCCCGTTTTGGTTTTGGATATATTGGGCGATGCGTGTAGGAACTTCGCCGCTACAGGTGGGAGAATATTTACCTGCGTCTAGTTCGAGAATGCCCAAACCTGTTTTCATAAACTTATGGGAAGGGCCAGATAGATTGAGTTCTAAGAGTTGTTTCAACTCCTCCGGTGTTACCGCCACATCAATATAATGGCTGTATAGTTCAGGGAGAATGCTCTCACCCACCCGTTCTAAAATAGTGTTGAAGGTTGTACCGTAATGGGATTTATCGATTTGTCGCCCCCGAAAAAAAATCTGACCTTCAGTGAAAGCTTGAGCAATCGCATTTTGTACATCTTTTTCTAAGCCGTCACCGCGTCCTTGTTCTTCAAACCACAAACGCTGTTTATCTTTAGATATCGTCTGGTGACGACCTTCGTATTTCTGAATAATATGCCGTGATTTCGCCAATTCTTTCACTAAGCTAGCTAAATCACCGGCTGTTCCTACTAGCCAAATTAGGCGATTCTGCAAATTAGAGCTACTACTTAAAGGTATCCATGTATTGGGGTTGCGGTCTTCGTTATTGGTCAAATAGCGAAAATCCACTGTCATTACTGCTACATCATTAGTAGACTGTAAACGTTCGTCTTGGCGTTGTCTACCATCACTATAAAACGCTGCCCAATAAAAGTTTTTATTCTTATATTGTGGACGTGTAACACTACCTAAAAGACTTTTCAATTTTTCAGCAACAATAATACTAATAGCATCAGGAATTACACTATATTGATCCCGTTCTCGTTGCCATTCTTGCCCAGCCGAACTTTGAATTTTATAGCCGAGTTTATCAGAATAAGAAAGCAATCCTAACCCCCGCAACTTTTCTAATGCTAAAGTCACAGTCGCTTCTGGATTACCCATACCTAACTCAGAATAAAGGCACTGACTAACTAAATTAGCGCTGGTGGGTTCCTGTTCTTGAATTAACTCTAACAGTGCCACAACTTTAGCTACTTTTACCGCCATTTCATCATTAATTACTTGTTCATGGCTAAATAATCGTGCTAAAGTATTTTGTACATCAGCATCTAAAGCAGATTGTTGCACTTCGTAGATATTCTCCAAAGTCACCAACGCACCTATAGGCTTATCTCCTAATTTTTGTTCTCGAAACAATTCCCCCAACAGTTGCAATAGTCCGCGAATAGCGTAGTCGTCACCCTTAGCGCGGCTGGAACGAGTGCGGAGGTTAGAGGTAATCTGCATTAGCAAATCGACATAACCGGGAAGCATAGGATAAACTTCCAAAAAGTCTTCCTCAGTTATGGAATCACATTTATAACCGTAGAGTTTTAAATTGCTACGGTGTTGCTGAAATAATGCTCTTATTTCTGGTTCTTTGCTAGGGGCTTTTTTTAATAAACGTTTATGAACTACATCCCGAATGTTGGTAGGTGCAAGGTGAACTCGCAGCTTTGGCGGAAAGCGGTCTTTAAGTTTACCAATATTACTTTCGTCGTCGGAATCTTCTAACTTTTGTTGACCAGTAGCCAGCAACCACACCCGCCCTTTCAGTTTTTGTCCCAATGCAGACACAAAGGATTGCAATTTCAGCATCCGGTTAGTGTTTTGGTAGATATATTGGCTAACTTCATCTACCACCACAAACAAATTTTTACTAGGCGCACGAAACTTCAGCATATTAATAATTGCTGTGGTTGTTTCGTCTACAGATGTCCCAATTCCTGTTTGAGCGCCAGCACGACTATCAAGCCAACTCATGGGTTCAATGTAGCGGTTGGGATTCATAGCGTGCATCACCTCAGAAAAGGCTTCTTCTGCTAATTGGTCATGTTTTGCTATTGACCAAGGTTCGCCTAAAGTCTGTTCTGCACAACTGAGAAATTCATCCCATTTGCGGTCTAATTCTAATTTCAGTTCGTGGTCAGCAACATAATGACTGATGGTACAATAGCCCAAACGTGATTGAATTTCGCGTTTAACTGCCGAGTGAATATCCTCATCATCTCGTGCCACTGCCCCAATATCAAAAACTACAGCAATCGGGTCAAGTTGATTGCGTAATTCATGCCAAGCATCACGGAATTCTTGACTTTTGGGGGAATCATCCCGTTCTAAGAGGGTATCAGCCAAAGTGCGGTCATTAGGCAACACAATCCCATCTAAAGCCAGACCTAAAAGTTTAGCAAAACTAGATTTACCAGAACCGTAAAAACCTGATATCCATGAAGCTGGTAACTCTACACCGCCCCGTTTTTGTAATTCTTCTGCTATGCCTTTAAGGAGTTTAACAAATTGCTCATGAATCCCCGACTGTACACGCTTATGGCGGGGGTCATTTTCAGGATAACCACCTGTAATAATGTATTCCGAGACTTCTTCTAAAACTTTAGACGGGTCTTGCTCATGAAAATAGACAACTGGCGCAATATTACGAGCAACGTCAGCAGCAAAGATATCCTTAATTGTCATGCCAAATTTCCTCTAGCAGTTGCAGTAATTAATCATGAGTAAATCCTCGGTCGATAGTCCCGATCTGATGGGAGTTCTCCCATAAAAGACAGGGCATTTAAATCCCGTCGCTCTCCCGGATACAGGAGAACTACAGGTAGGTTTTTGGTTTTGCCGTCGATGTGCTTCAGTAGCGCCGATGAACGAAAAAAAGGATACAGAGAACCAGCACGTCCCAAAAAAATTAAAGTGCGGTCAGCTTGGTCTGGATATTGATTTGTAAACTCATTAATGAGTGTAATCACATCCTGAGCAATACCGTCAGTCCCTTCGATATCTAGTGCTATTTTATCCTTTAAATGATTAAGTGCGCGGTCTGGATCTTTTTTATACAAACGCCCTTCTGTACGAATCAGACTATCTAAAATCCTTGGTTCCTCTCGCTTGAGCCTGTCTAACAATAAGCGATGAAGGGAAATTAACAGCACATTCCAACCTTGGCTTTTGAGGTCATCTGTTAACCGGCGGATGCGATCGCGCAGTTTAAATTCTTGGCGGGGATCGTAGTGTAAAATGGCAAAGCGGTAATTCCGCATGGTGCTAATCTTGGGGCCTGTGGCATCGAGAAGGTCATTTTTCAGTGATGCGATCGCATTATCCAAGGAAGTATTTTCAAATATATTACCCGTCATACTCTGACTCCCATTTCAACCCCAAAAATTCCTTTGTCCAAGCCTTTAAATCAGCATATTGCCATCCAAAATCGTAAAGTTCACCCATCCGGTTAAAGGAAATTCCTGGCAAGTTACGTAGACGCTGTTCTAAGAAACTTTCATTTAAACCAACAGAGTGGAAGTAAGGATTATTAATCAGGGTGCCTGTAAAACAAAGATGATGTAAGAAATAAAGCCAATATGCTAGAGCTTCATCTGTAACTTTAGGGTATTTCAGTTGACGCTTCCCGGAGTTTTCCGAACATAGTCCCGCATCTGCACTGGCTGCAATTAAACCAGTTGCCATTCTTAAAGTTGTTGCAGATGACCATTCACTCTCAAGTTGCTGAGTCACCCATCGCGCTACTATATCCCTATCAATGCTGGGGTTTGGCTGCTGACGACGCTGTTCTAAAAATACACCAGTAAAATTGCGATACATCGGGTCAGTCAGCTGCAAATGCCAATGGCAGATATTTTGGCGAGTGGTGGGGTTACTAGGTTGCCATTGTCTCAAAATATCTAAGGTAATGGGATAAGCTGCAAAGCGGTGGCTGAATTCCACCAACAAACTGCGAACCCTAGCCATGCTTTTACTACCAAACCAACGTTCCTCAAAAGCTACCACTGCCAACTTATCCTTCGGTATATCTATTCTTAAGTGTTCCCAATAAGCTCGACTTTCTTCCAAAGCTAAGGATGTCCGCAGCAAACGAGTATGGAATTGATGGGACTCTTTGCCGTGCAACATAGATTTAGCCAATTCTTGGTTAGCAACTGGGGAGTAAGTTATTTTTCTAGCCACAGGATTTAATGTTTTTGCAACCGATAAAATGGCATAGTGTAACTATCAGTCAAGGGTAACAGAGCCGCAGCTAGTTTTTTGGCTTGCTCTTCCAAGGCTTCGAGCATTTCTCCGACTATTTCCCGTCCATTCGGAACTACTGTAAAATCTACTGTTTGATTAGGAAGCCGAATCGCTTCCTCAAACTCTGCTTTAGAGAATGGTTTGGTGATATCCAATGGTAAGTAACGCAAGGCTTCTAAAGGTTGTTTATCACCCCGTTTATGAACACCTAAACGTTCAGCTAACTGTTCATCTATAGTAAACCCCCAGAAAAAGAGCGATCGCACTGCATCTGGTTGAGCCATTTCTTGACGCTTGCGCTTATCTACTTGAATTGCTGCCAAACGCACCGCCTCTAAAGATGACCATTGATGCGTCTTGGGAAAAAGCCGCCCAAATAAATCACCACCGCCGTATTCATCAATTAAATCAGTGCGCCACCAGTCTAAACGTTTAGGCTCACAAATTCCTTCACCAGCCCAGGCAACCATAATTTGCAGTGCCAGGACTTGATCGAGTGTATCTTTGGTAACTGTAACAGTAGGCATGAAGCGATCGTTAATTTAGTATGTCACCCACAAATTTTATGCTATGTGAGATGTCAATTAGTTTAAACCTCCGATCATTCAGCTAGTAATAGGGTGTTCATGGTCAGTCTCGTTTAAAATTTTGATTGTAATTCGTCAACCGAAAGAAAATGGACATAGTAGCAAAAATGGGAGAAGAGCATGGACGCACATCCATATAAATACCACTCCTAGCCAACTTTCGCATTCAGGATAACTTACTAGCGTTGCGTAGCTTGCCGCCGTTTGCGTAGCGTCTCGTAGAGAAGGCATTGCTTGCTGCCGTAAAAATCGCTAGGGAGCAAAACCTTTATCTTGTATGTACCTGTTCGCACTCCTGCGGCAAGTAATTGAATGACCGAAGATGCTTCACCCCAATATCTAAATTTATCTACTTAATATTGGATAAATAATCATTTTTATTTTCTAACTAATAATACCAGCCTGTTTGAAAAGCCTAACTAATGATCGGCTCTCGATTAGTGCATTTTCAGAAAGAGTGTATTCTCCATTTATTTCATATAAACTCCCAAGATAATGATTACCAATAATCCCAAGTATACTCTTAGCAAGTTCTACTAGATTATCTAATTCCTGCCACAGAATTACAGATATTTTAGCTTCATCAATACATTCATCATGAGCTAAACGCTTATCTCTTATATTTTTAATTGCTTTTATGTCATCTTTAGATGGCATTTTATCATTAAGCATTTTGCCAACAAGAGTTGTAAGCTCTGAGTCAGTCATAGCTATTAGACATTTTCTGTCTAAACCCCAAATACCTAATTTTTCTTCTAATTGGATTCTATATTCTATTTTTAATTCATGAGAGTTATTATTAATTATTTTAATAGCAGCATAAAGACTTCTCAAACTAAATCTATCGTTATTATCAAAAATCTTACTGATGGAAAGAACTATATCTTTTGCTAACAGTAGTTGTATATTTCCAAATAAATGTTCAAAATTTTTATCAGCTAATTCAGATTGGTAATTACCAATAGTTTCATACAAGAGTATTGCTGTTTCTACTGCCAGTAAATCAAATTTTATACCGTTGTTAACGATATCTTGCAGATGCTCTTTCGGCGTATACATTATTTCTTCTATATTTTAACTTATTTCTTATTAAGAATTTGTCCTCAACAATTTTGTTGTTGAATTTTATAAGCTTTATGATTACTAGCTACATTATTTAATTAACTAACATTCCTGCTCAATCACACTTAACAACTTCTCCTCCACCGCAGTCAAATACGGTCGCTTCAGTTCCCCCAGGTACTTCAACATAGCACGGGCAGCCTCTTCCAAGCTCTCATTTTCTCGTAGCCTATTGATGCGATCGCTGATTAACTGCATCTGCTGACATTCCGACTCCAGATAATTCAGTGGCTTCAGATGGTCGATTCTGACGGTGTACTGCCCATCCCACATTGTGACTGTGCAACTGACCTCGCCCACATGGTTGACTATGCCCCAGCATCCACCTTTACCTCTAAGTTCTGGGTTGTCTTTTGCTACAATCTGGCCCAACTCCCCAATTTGGTAGCTATTAGGGACTTAGGTGCATTCTATGATGCACTGCATTACTTCCTTAACTACGCGACCAGATGTAGAACTTCACCCCCGACTTCTTGGACTGCGGCAAGTCATGCACCCTACTGATTAAACCGCCCACCCACATTTGGAATGGCTTAATCAGTGGGTACCTCCCCGCTAGGGTGATCGCTTAAGTATTAAGTAATTCTGCCCGTAAGTCATCTAATGACGACTCAGGTAAGGCTTTAAGCTCCCCCAGTTTTTCAGATCCATCCTCTGTATCCTCTGTCACTTCGTCTTCTTGGGGATCAGGAATGAACTCCAGACAAAATTTCACTGTACCTGATTGCCACCCAAGTCCATCTCTAAGCAAAACTTCACAAGGTACGCCATGCCACGCCCATTCATTCAATATTTCCGAACTAAATTCCCTGCTCATCCTGTTAGCCAAATTGACGATTAACTCACTAACTTTAAATGTTGAGGCGTTCAATGGACTTTTGCCTTTCTCTATCGAAACAACATCTAAACTAGACAACCCAATAGATTCACTCATAATTAATTGAATACCTTTTGATACAACTTGCAGATTAAGCTGCAAACTTAATCCGTATTTTTAGAGTTCCCCAAGGACTAACACTTATCTATTCATCAAGCAATTCCGCACGTAAGTCATTCAGAGGAGATTGAGGTAAGAGCAAGTCTCTCGACTCTTGTGCGTTGGGTATAAACTCAAAATTTAAGCGCATCCTTCCCTTGAGCCAAGTCCCACCAACACGCAAAACCTCACATTCAACATTATTTGTTAGCCATGCCGTTCTCCTTCGTCCGTGATTTAAATCTAATTCCGTTTCAAAGGGTTTAATTAAGTCCTGATGCTTAGTCATTTCATTGATTTATGGGCAAAACTAAATTCCTTACTCACTGCAACCACATCATCATTTAACTCGCTCATAATTTCCACCATGAATAATAAAACAGGCTAACTGCCTGCCCTTGCATAAAATTCCCGTAAATAACAAAAAAGCAATCGCCATCGCTCCAGAACTCAAGCGTGATAATTGCTTCAGCCGCTAGCTTCTGACTCCAACAAATTCAACACTTTCTCCTCCAGTGCCGTCAAATAAGCACGGTTCAGTTTCCCCAACGATTCCAAAAACCTCTGCACCGATTCCTCCAGCCCACTCGAATACACTCGATTAATGCGATCGCAAATCAACTGCATCTGCTCACACTCCGCAGGGAGGTAATTGTAAGATTTGAGGTGCTGCAACCCAACGGCATACTCGCCATTCCACATTTTCACCGTGCAACTAAACTCGTTTACTGCGCTGACAATCGCCCAGCACCCGCCCTTACCCCTGAGTTCTGGATTGTCCTTAGCAAGAATTTGGCAGACTTCGCCTAACTGGTAGGTGTTTGGTACTTTGGTTCTCTCCATTATTTTTTGCACAACATCAGTGACGATCCTGGCACTGGGAACTTTACCGCCAGCCTCATGTACTGCCCGTTGCCAAACTTTAACCTGCTGCTGAGGTTCTAGCTTTGCTAGAGGGCGCACTTGTCCTTCATTAGTTGGCAGGATTCGTGAGAGGTTAGGTCGAGTTTTGTCTACTTCCTCGTTTTGGGAACAATTTGTTCCCATTTCATCCGCTTCTCCATTTTGGGAACAATTTGTTCCCATTTCATCCGCTTCTCCATTTTGGGAACAATTTGTTCCCGTTTCATCCGCTTCTCCATTTTGGGAACAATTTGTTCCCGTTTCATCCACTTCCTCATTTTGGGAACAATTTGTTCCCATTACTATGTTGTCAAATACTACAGAACCAGCTATTAGATAATTGACTCGGCGATGGGTGTATCCAAATCTATCACGACAATACTCCTCAAATGTGCGATGAGTGGATCTGTATAACCTGCGATCGCGCAACTGAGCCAATGCCTTGCCTGCCTCAAAAAACGCCCGTTCCACCTTGCGTTCTAAATGCAAGCGATCGCTAATTTCCTGCTCGGTTAATTCTGGAACTTCAACAGCAGTAACGTTAATTGTTGCTGAACTTGGGTCTTCTTCTTGGGTCAGGTTATCTGGTGGCGTGTCGTCACTGGATGGGGTAGAGGTGGCTTTGTTGCGCTTACGGGGTGGTTTAGTCATTATTCCACCTCTTTTGGTTCAGTGGCATTGCTTAAAGTCGATTGCAAATCAATTTAAAAAATAGAGTTTTCATAAAATGGTTCAGACTTTAGAGGAAAAAATACTTTCGACTTATTAGTTAGTAAATGCCTGTCAAAAGCAATACTTTAGGATGTTTGGTCTTTTGATTTGTCTAACACATAAGTTAACAAATCACCGGGTTGGCAATTAAGAGCTTTGCAGTATTTTTCTAGCGTGTCTCTGTCTAGTCTCTCTGGCATCACCCGAATATTTTTGTGCTTGCTGACGGTTACAGGATACAACCCTGTCATCTGGGCAAGCTTTTTATAGTCGATTTCTCTATCAGCCATCAATACAGCCAAGCGCCACTTGATCTGCATTGATTCTTCTATTGGTATCACCATATCTAACTTATACCTCCTTGTGTTTGCCCCAATGCTTACTGCGACAGTGGCACAAATCTAGTCAGCTTTCAAATGTGGTTATCTGGTGCTTGCCTAGTCTAAGTAGGTATTGCTAGGCTTTGCATATTTTAATCAGGCTCGAACTTCAATAAATCGCCTGGATTACAGTTGAGTGCTTTACAAAGTTGATTAAGTGTTTGCAGTGGAATTGATTTTCCTCCTCTCTCAACTACCGAAAGGTAAGAAGGAGTCCAATTTAAAGCCTCTGCTAGTTTCTGCTGTTGAATCCCTTGCTGATGTCGAATTTCCTTAATTCTTCCTGAAGAAACTTTAAAAGGATATAACTTGTTGAGATCAGGACAATACTTACAGATTAACTTACTTTCAAAGATGTCTAGTTGCTCTTTTGATAAATCAAACCAAGCAATTCGCCACTGCAATAAACCATTTTTTAAAATTTTGTGATTTCTCCACCTTTCTCGAAGATTGATAGCTTTACCTATATACCGCACTTCGTTTTGTGTATCAATTACAAAATAAATACCGGAAGTAACTGGTAACTGCGATCGCTTTTCTAGTGATACAGATAGAAGTTCCAAAGGGTTTAGGGATTGAAGATCGGCTATCATAGACTGCAATCGCTCGTGAAGAGATACTGAAGGTAAAGCAAGGGGATCTATAGTTGCAAGATCAATTGCCATTTTTCGGTTCCTGGGCTGGTATCCATTTCAGCAAAATATCTGGTTGTATGTTGTATCGACTACAAATCGCATCCATGACATCTCTACCAAGATACTGAGCGGAATTGTTATACAGGCTATATGCTGTAGTCCGGCTGATACCAGTTTCTTGCCAGAACTGATAGACGCTTATTCCTCTACTATCAACGAATTCCTTAATTCGATTTCTCATGGGCATACTTTACATCACCAGTACTATTATATTCCAAATCAGTTTGCATTCCAAACTAGTTGTTAATATAAAGATATAACAGAATCACTACTGACTGTGAATCTGAAACGCCCTTGTATTTTACAAATGGAGTCTCATGCTCAATATTTGCCTTTGCATATTACGAGACAATGTATAAAATTTGTTTATGCACCAAACTTATTGGCTCAAAAGTATTCATTAATATAAGATATTTCTATTTTTATTGATTCAGGAGATTGCCTGAACTTTAAAATTGCTAGTGATAACCTGTTTAATCTTCTTTGCCATTTTCTTCAAATTATTTTTTGTGGCTAAATGTATATATATTACATAAAAGCACCATGTAAGTCATAGCTTAAACCTAATGAATCGAGATGCATTGGTAGTGGGAATTAATCAGTATCCTTTCTTAAAAGATACTCCAACAAGCAAAGCGAAACATCTTTTTACCCCTGCTAACGATGCCGAAGCGATCGCGCAACGTTTAGAAGAATATGGTGATTTTCGCGTGCGGCGACTGCCAGAAACGATTCAGGGTGAACAGCGTCGAGTCACATCTGATGGTTTGGTCAAACATGAGACTTTGGAAGATGCGATCATCCAGTTATTCAACCCAGTAGGCGAAAATATTCCAGAAACAGCGCTGTTATATTTTATCGGTCATGGTTTACGCAAAAATCGCGGTGGGGTAACTGAAGGTTTTTTGGCTGCCAGTGATGCTGATCCCCGAAAGAATCAGTGGGGTATTTCCCTACGATGGTTGCGAGAACTGTTGCAAAAAAGTCCCGTCAAGCAGCAAATCGTCTGGCTGGACTGCTGCTACAGTGGAGAACTATTCAATTTTGTAGAAGCAGATTTGGGGACATCGCTTCAAGAACAGACGCGGTTTTTAATTGCTGCATCAAGAGAATTTGAATTTGCTGAGGAAGATATTCAGGGAAAGCACGGGGTATTTTCCAAAGCACTTTGGCAAGGACTTGATCCCAGACAACAGCCAGATGGTTTGGTCAACAATGACAAATTAATTGAGTATATTGCCCAAACCCTCAAGGATGTTCCCCAGCAGCCGATTTGGTATAACCCCAACCGGGAAATTATGCTCACTGGTGAAAGAGAAGATGTTGTAACCAGACCCAAAAGTTGTCAGGGTCTGGAAGCATAAGCGAGGATTTTAGGGTCTGAAACCTTATTGTTGCGTTAATTAATTGTCAGCAAGTCCAAACTAACGG
>NZ_JACJSF010000043.1 GCF_014698035.1 Desmonostoc muscorum FACHB-395 | reverse complement strand
AATTGTTGGTAAGAGCAGCTTCTAAGCATTTAACTGATGCTAAAACTCCTAAGCGCCAGTACACAGCCCTACGTAATTTGTTAATTATCAAACTCCTGTATCAGGCAGGGTTACGGGCAAGTGAAATCTGTGATCTGACTTGGGGAGATTTGACATCCCGTGGCGACAGTGGTCAGGTGTATGTTCGTAAAGCCAAGGGCAGCAAAAATCGGACAATTCTCATTAAGCAGAAACTCTGGACGGAATTAATGGAGTTCAAAGCTTCGGCTCACTCCAATCAAGCAGTGTTTCCAAGTCAAAAGGGGGGACACCTTGACCGTCAAAACTTGCACCCGATTGTTAAAGCGATCGCACTCGAAGCCGGATTAAGCGAACTGGTTTCGGCTCACTGGTTACGTCATGCCCACGGTTCTCACGCTATTGAGCGCGGGACTAATCCAGTGCTGGTGAAAGAAACTTTGGGTCATGCCAATTTAGCCATCACCGATCGCTATCTCAAAGCTAGACCTAATGACAGTAGCGCTTTAAACTTGATGGATCTTTGACATTTTGCATAACTTGTGAAATACAGCACAAATAAGAACCAGTGGCATCGATTGCTACTGGAAACTAAGCAGAAAAACTGCTTTCAAATGCCAAAGGGGTTTTTCCCTAGCCAGCCCCCTCCATAGGCAACACTTCTTCCAAGAGCCATTCATAAAATTCAGGAACTTGAGATTCCACAAGTCGCAGTTCACTCGCGGCGATCGCTTCAAGTTCCAGCACCGTCTCCCAGCGCAAATCCTCAACCCATCGCTTAAGGATGCCTTTAATCGCGTCAACCCCCTGCTTAATACCAGAGCGAAGTATTTCTACGCAGTGGAGTAGCGTAACGCGATCTGTTTGGGGCGACTCAAATTCGGTAGTATCCTCCCCTTGGCAATGGGAGTTCCCTATAGCATTAGGGGGGGGTGTGGATACGGCCTGCTGATTCGGGTTTACATTATACGCAGCAGGGGTTTGAGCAGCAGAATAGGTTCGATTTTCTTTTTGATTACGCTTTTCCACGCGATGAGCAATTACATGCATTGCAAATTCTAATTCCTCTTTAGATAAAGAGAAAAGTTTCACCTGTTGACCCCGTTTACCTTGCTTGCGGAAAGTCAGCTTTAGCCCCAGCTGCTCTAGCATTGTGGCCAGCAACCAAATAGGTTTACAATCATGTGGAATAGTAAACCCAAGAATTGCTTTGACGTGAGCAGCACAATGTATAGCAATCTCCGTCATCTTGAGTAAGGTGGAATCGTCGGCAGTAACTTCATCACCCTTCATTAAAGAAGTGAGAATTTGATGCAGTCCCAGGTTAAATCTAGCCAGCCACCGTGCGGAATAATTGCCCCAGTCGATGCACAAAGGTAGATTGTCGCGCTCGGTGCGGTCTTTTTGGGTGACAATTGTTGGTGGCGTGGGATAAGTTTGCCCAGTTTTGGGGTCAGTAAACGATTCTTCGGGTGGGGCTAAAATGGCTTCAAGTCCAGCAATTGCTCTAATTAAGCGACCACCTTTATCCATTTCTACGAGCGATTCGGTTACTTCGATGCCGTAAGAATCAGAAATGCGGAATTTTTCGCATTCAAAAATTTCATTAGGGTCAAGGTAATCTTTGCTCTGACGGGCACGGTACTCGCTCAAAGTAATATTCTTGGCCTTGGCAACAGCCGAATTGTGGGCACTATCCAAAGCTTGTGCTGCTGCTTTTAAACTTTCGAGAGATTGAGGATCTGAATCACTTCCCACATATATAAATGTATTGCCCATTTCTGTGAGAAGCTCACGCAAATCATCACGCAGATTATTGAGAGAATAGTGGCGGTTAGCCATAATTTGGCAGTAAGCCTCAAGCGCCCAATCTTTCTCTGCGCCCCGCTTACCCGTTTCTCTGTCAATCCGCAACAGAAAAGCGGTCATTTCATTGGTTTGGAGCAAGCGCTCTTTAATCTTGGATGCGTTTGTATCCTTGTAACCAAAGGGAGGACGCTTTGCCACCCAAATATGAAACGGGACTTTCGGGCGATAGCGGTACAACTGCTGGGCGCATTCAGTAGCAGTTTGGCTTACGCCGTGAAACACACCAAATACTAAGTCAAAATGATACTCAGAAATATCAACACCAGTACCGAGACTGGGAGAGGTGAACAAGGCATCAAAGTTTTTGACGGCGTTGGTGATATCTTTGATGAAAGCGACATTTTCATCACTGCCAGAATTGTCAGAGTGAACCGACCAGATACGCCATGAAGTCCTACGGACTGGGCAAGGGGTAAGGGGTAAGGGGGAAAGGGTGGAGGAATCTGTTAATTCTTCCTTTACCCCTTCCCCTTTAACCTTTTCCCCCATCTTTTCGTATTTGATAGTAAAGGATTTGTCGAGTTTTTTGATGAAACGCTTACTGTCACTAGCAACCATGACTTTCTCACCAAGCATCAGCGCTGCCGAGATTTGGGCGACTATGGCGCTTGAATTATCCCCCTCGTACCAATAAATTGTGCGTGAACCGTTTCGCCATTCGTTTTTAATGATGTACGGGACTTCACCTTTTGGTCGCATTGCAAGAAAGAAGTTTACCGTTAAATCGTCCATGTGTGCATCAGCGATGACGACCAGTGGCGCATTGTATACTATATATTCCAGTACCTCCAAAATGGCGGCACGGTGCTGTTTGCAAGTATTACTGTGCAGTAAATGGGTGAGGTATTGGCAGGCTTCATCTATAAATATGCAGCCGTAAGTGAGAGATTGAGTATTCAACTTATGCAAGCTGTCAATAGTAATACTAAGGGCTTGAGCCTGGGCTAAACCTGTGTAACCCAAGTCTGAATACATCGCCGTCCGCAAACGTTCGGCAAGATTTTTCAACAAGTTAACCCGATGTCCATTGTTGAGGAACCGCGCGTCGGGGTTTTGGTCACGCCACCAGCGCATAAGTTCAGTTTTCCCTGTACCCATGTCGCTCCAGAGTACGACCAGTCCTGATTTGGGGAAATTGAAGCTAGGGGATTTCTTCGATTTAGATGAATCAACTCCGCCAGAATCCGTAGACTCCTTGTTTGGAGGATGTCCTTTAATTGATGGCGTGAAAAGTTGTTCCTTTTCAAGTTCATAAAGCTCAGGCACTGTCAAGCATTTTTCTTCAAGTTCAGGAATGCACAAAGCCTCAGAGAGATACTTGACATTAACAGTGACATCTGGTTTGTATTTGCTAAGTCCCCATTTCTTAGCCCGATATGAGCGCTGGTAATCTTTGAGTGATTTGGCATCATCGATGATTGCGGTCAGTAGAGCGTTAGCATCTTCGCCCCTGGCTACCACGAAATCATCAACACCTTTCTCTGGGCCTGGTAACAGCGCAACTTCACATTCACAACCTGCCGATTCAATTGCTTTTGCAGTGCGAACAGTGGCTTGAAACACCGACCACCTAGTTTTAGAAGAAGTTTCGTAGTCAAATAATATAATGAACTTGCGTCCCGCCTGAGCCATCGGTACTAAGTCAGGATGCAATCGTTCATCAAAATCCTGTTTGCCCACGCGCCCGTTCCAAATTCCAGGGAGTGCGATCGCTACAAACCCCAGAGAGAGCAAGCAGGCCGCTTTTTTTTCGCCCTCGCATAAGATAACTGGAATCTCTGGATGCTGCTTTATCCACTCCCAAAATATTAGCGGATTGAGTTGATCCAGTAAGCGCAACGCTAAAAGTGAATGATAGCGCTTAATTAAATAACGCTTTGCAACTTTGTCCCAGATGGGGTTAGCGACATCAAAGTAGGTAACGCGGTTGGGGGTTTTGGGGGGTGACTCGTATTTGACGGGTTTCCCTTTTTGCCAATCAATACGAGGAAAGTTTGGCTTAATCCGCCCCCATTCCATCGGTTGCCAGTTTTTAAACGGGTCAAGTGACTGAATCCACGTCCCACCTAGTAATAGGTGCTGATACATTTTGATGTATCCATCTGTTACCCGACCCGCATTCTTACGTGGGATTTTATCAGATATGAACAGGAAATCATAAACTGATTCTCCCTCTACATGGAAAAAGTTGCGCTCAATCAGCGCCGGATGAATCGCACTACCAACTGTTAGCTCATGGTATTCAGCAGCCATGAGATTGTTTGGGTATTCAATTGTCGCGCTATTCATCGGCTCTCCCCTTGGAAATCCTTGGAGAGAGGTGGGTTTAAAGTCATGTCAGTGTCCAAACTTTCCCCACTCGCCAACACGATGCCCAAAAGCAACGCTCTTGAAATTAGCAGCAACAAATCTGTTGCTCTAGTAGTTAGCCAAGTTCCCTTGGCTGGGTAAAAAGAAACGGGTAAAGGGGAAAGGGATAAAATACCTTTCCCTTTTCCCTTTAACCTTTCCCCAATCCTCCCCCAGCATTTTTGAGTTGGTAGACTACTAGGCAGGATATTCCTAAAATTGCCCGATGCTACAGCACAAAGTTGCCATGCAAAAGCTGCACTCGACCCCATGCGCCCTACTACCGCGCTCTTGGGTTTGCTATTTTTCACAATATTTTCCCCTGATAACTCGGTTTACAAGTTTCAGAGGGGGTTTTGCGCTGCTAAGGATTTTTAACTACGAAATTCGGGTTTTTCTTAATCAAACTTAATATCTTGCCCCTTTGAGAAATTTCAACAGCCAAAAATGCCACATAAAACTGGTGCGTTTCGTGTGGCTTCTCGTATAATATGAGAAGCAGCGCGGATTGAATCTCTTCTGACCGTCAGTGGATAAAAGCGGCCAAACTTTCCATACCACTGCTTCGGTTCTCGTGAGATAACCCCGCTCTGAAATTATTCTGTTTTTGGTACTGGGCAAAGCGTCACCAATTAATGACTCTTTGTCCTTTAAATTTTTGGTGCTGTTGTATATCTTCCTCCATTTCCTGTTCGTTTTTATATTACAGAACTTTTGGTCGTCTGGTGTAATAGCGTCGTTTTGATTTTTACTTTTAGACCTCCATATTTATTAACGATTGTTTTAGTTAGGGGTAATCAGAGGTTTAGTGACACTCTATGTAGGGTAGATTACCCTGCGGTAAAAGCTTTTGTTCAAGACGCATTTGCTAATTTTGGGAAAGCATGGGATATACGTACTAATCCTTGCGGATCTTTCATGATATATTTTTTTATTACTGGTTGAAGAGTAAAACTGATTTCTTTTGTAAATGGGTCTTTATTAGTTTCAATCAACGATTGTCTTTCAAGTTTTTCCAATGCATTTATTAATTCTGAAGTTGATACTAATGCTTGGTGTTTCTGATTTAGATCGTTGATTATTTCAACGAATTTAATAGGTTTAAAATCTGAAGCTACTTTATCTGCTAAATAAATCATAATTTGCTTCTGAGTCTCATTCAATACTTGACCAAATGCTTCATCAAGCATTGCTTGAAGCTCATTGCTAAAAAATGTAGTTTTGTGTTGGAAGAATATTTTTGTACTACCACTAAAGAAGTGGTTAATTCGATCCGCTACTGTTTTAAGTTCTAAAGGATTACCACGATAGGTGTTGATTAACTCGCTGCATTTTTGCGTATCAGTCAATCCTTGAGTAGCCAAAAAATGCATTGCGGTATCTGCATCTAACCCTTCAACTCTAACCCACTGGATGTGCCGTTTAGCACTTAATAGACTATCAAATTCATCAGGTAAAACTCTACTAGTTAACAGTAAGCGGCTTTGATGTTGTTCTTCTACCAAGCGACGAAAGAATATTCTGTAATCTAGCCTCTGCTCGAAGTTATTTTTCTGGAATAATGCATCAAATTCATCTAATACCAGCAAACATCTGCGCGATTTTAATTGCTTAACCAGTTTTGTAATCATTGTCTGAGTGGTTTCTGGCAAGCTTAAGGATGTTTCTGAAGGTTGGATTAGTTGCATTAGTTCGGCTACTAAGTCCTGAACTTTCGGTGCATAGGCAACTGATTTCCAAATTAAACAATCAAAATCAGATGGAGACTTTATACTAAGCTCTGTTAACAGTTTTGCTGCTAATGCACTTTTACCAACTCCCGCCACACCTATTAATGATACACAGCGTTGCTTTATTATTAATTCTTTTAAATGGATTAGTTCCTGTGTCCGTCCATAAAAATTAGATAAGTCAGGTAATTCGCCTCGAATGCCTTGTACAAAGTCATTAGGAGGAAGTACTTGCTCGTTGTTTAGTCCAAATGGAACAGAATATTTTTTGGTGGCTTGTTCTAAGAAATATCGTAGGTTCCTCTTTCCCACCCGTTCTTCATTTCCAATAGTTTCAGAGAGTAGATCCCATAACTGAGGAGCTAAACGTCGTTGCAAATAATTAGCACTATACGGGGAGTTCTCTGCTATCTCCACGAACTCACTGTTATCCCACCCTCCTCTCATAATTCTAATCTCTGCATCAGATAGGGGTTTACCCCTTTTTGCAAACACTAGATTATTCACTACGATCAAAGCTTCTTCAAAAGTTACTGTTTCTGAAATTCTCTGCTCTAGAGGCTCCTCTGCTGTTGTAACAGGGGAGGAGGGGGAAATCTCTGAAAACCTTAGTCCTTGCTCCGCACTGAAATCCATATTTGTACTTTATCCTATCGGTTTAGTAAAGTCCTCCCAAGGGGCGTTTAATTATAGTCAATGGTAGAGGTGTGTTAGATTAGACTTAATAATACTAGCTTTTTGTGCTTATATTTGCTTGATTTGAAGAAAGTAACATATAAATATCTAATAGGTTACTTAAAGCTGTAAATGCATCAAATAGTTTATTTTCTGTTAAATCAATGGGATTCTTCTACTCAAAGCTTAGAATAAAATAGTTACATAATATACAAAATAAATTCTGAGTACTGAGCAATATTTACTGTAATAGTCTTTTAGTACAGTATTAGAGCAATAAAACTTAGATTCAAAATAGGTGATGTTTAGTTGATTAATGCCTAGTAACCATTGTCAACTGCATTGGTATAAGTTTTTCAAATATGTCATGCTACTGTATTAATCCCCTTTGCGATCAACGTCAAAATCCCGACAATATTGAAAACTGTCTCTCTTGTGGCACTTCGCTGCTGATTAATGACCGCATCCGCTTAATTAAGCCGTTGAGAGCGCTTACTCAAGAATTGTTCACTTATATGGAAGTTTTTGAAGTAGAGGACGCTGGTACTCAGTGGAATCCTGTACGTGAGCAGCGAATTATGAAAGTTCTGAGATGGGGATCGCCTAAGATGGTTGAGTTAATTGAGCAAGAAGCTCTAACTTTACAGCTAATTCATCATCCAAGAATCCCTAAAAGTACCTTAGATGATTTTTTCACTTTTGCTCCTAATGATACTCAACTGACACTGCGTTGTTTAGTTATGGATAAAGTCGAGGGACAGAACCTGGAGCAGTGGATAGAATTTAATGGGAGAATTTCACAATCTTTAGCATTGGAATGGTTCAGACAATTAATCGAAATTCTTCATGATGTACACCGCTCCAATTTTTTCCATCGAGACATTAAACCTTCTAATATAATTCTCCAGTCAAATGGGCAACTATCATTAATTGATTTTGGTGTGGCGCGACGGGTGACTGATACCTATCTAGCAAAAATTAGTGGAAGCGGAGGAACTAATACAGGAAGGGGAGGACGATATGAAATTACGTCTGTAGTTACGCCTGGTTACACTTCACTAGAACAAATTGAAGGGCGGGCAGTCCCACAGTCAGATTTTTTTGCTTTAGGGCGGACTCTTGTACATTTAGTCACTGCTACTCCACCTGTTGATTTGTCTAAAGATACAAAAACAGGGAACTTGCTTTGGAGAAAAGATGCGCCACAGATTGACAAACCCTTTGCGGATTTTATTGATGAGTTGATGGCTCCTTTACCAGGGAATCGTCCAGCAACTACTGAAGTAATTTTGCAGCGATTGGATCGCTTACCATTTAAATCAAAGCTTAATCGAGTAATTAAATCAAAGCCCTTTCAACTTAGTGTGTTTGTATTAGGTTTATTAAGTATTGTTGGTTTGATATATGCATCCCTACCTCTAGTAGCAAAATATTATTTAGATTCCGGTAAAAAAGCTTATAAAGAAAATCAAATTGACCAAGCTGAGAACGATTTTCAAAAAGCAGTATATTTGAATACTAGCTTAAAATACACAGTAGCAGATTATTTTTTAAATCAAGGTAAAGAAGCTTATAAAGAAAATAGGATTGCTGATGCTGAAAAAGACTTTCAAAGAGCAATAAAGTATGGACATAATTTAAATAATTCAGTCTCAATTTTTTACTTTGAGAAGGGTTTACAGCATCAAAATAACCCTAAGATTGCTAGAAAAAATTACGAGCTAGCTATAAAGTACAACCCGAAAGACGATACTGCGTATAATAATTTAGCAATTGCGTGTCAGCAGTTATATGACTATAATTGTGTTAACAAAACTTACGAAATAATTTTTAAGTTAAAACCTAACAAATGGGAATCACATTACGGATTAGGTGATTTTTATGATGGACAGGGAGAATATGATTTAGCAGAAAAACAATATGAAATTGCTATTAGAAGTAGCGATCAAGCTATATTTGCAGTTGCAGCTTTAGCAAGGTTGAAAAATAAAAAGGGGGATTATAAAGCGGCAGCTACTTTAGCTTTAAACGGGTTACAAAAAACTAATAATAAAGAGTTACAAGCATCGTTATATAAAGATTTAGGATGGTCAAGGTTAATGGAAAATAAGTTAACTGAAGCCGAAAAGTATCTAGAAAAAGCGACAAAGTTAGATAGCGAAAGAACAGATGCATATTGTTTGCTATCTCAAATAGAAGAATCATTAGGTCAATTTAATTACGCCAGAGCTTATATAGATGCTTGTATCTTGACTAAATCTAGTCTACCAGAGGTGTTTCGCTGGAGACAAGAACTGCTAGATCGGATACTTGATAAATGATAAGATGCTCAAACAAATTATGTTTGTAAAACAATGAAAAAGCTGATGTTTTTTGGGGGAATGTGCTGTTTAACTTCTCTAATACTAATTCATCTACCATTGCTAGCAAATGTACCGCTCATAAGAGTAAGAAGAAATCAGGTTCATTGTGATCCACAAATGGGAAGGATAATAAGTAAGGGTAACATGCACTTGTCAGCAGGGAGTTTAATTTGTAAGGGAGATACTATAGAAGTTGCGAATGGTGATTATGTAGAATTTTTATGCTTTAGTTCTGGAAACATTTTAAAATTATCTAGTGGAACTATTCCTCTTGATAAATGTGCAGAACCTGACGAAGCCTTATCCACTTGCAATCCAACCAATACTAATGCGTGTCACATACGAAAAGGTGGCACAGAAGGGAGCGATGAGCCAACAATCATTTCTCCTTATAGCACATCAACATTGAATTCCCGTCCAGAAATAACTTGGACTGCTGTTAAGGGTGCTACTTCTTACAAAGTCAAAGTAAAAAGTTACGAGTTTGGGTGGGAAAAAGTTGTAAATCAAACTCGGCTTGCCTACCCAAGTGATGAAAAAGAATTTCAACCGGGTACTCCATATACAATAGATGTCTTTGCATATATTGATGGTCAAGCTTTTAGCTATGATGAAACGTTTGTGGACGTATTGTCTGTAGCAAAGCAAGAACAAATTGCACAAAAGATTAAACGCATCAAAGACTTAGGACTACCTCCAGATGAAACTATTCTTGACGTAGATGCTATTTATACGGCAGAAAATCTTTTAAATGAAACAATTGAGATGTTAAAAACGGCAACAGCAGCTAATAGCCAAAATCCGACTCTTTACAGAGTACTGGGCGATCGCTATCTGAAGGCCAAGTTACCAAATGAGGCGAAACCCGAATACCTGACGGCAGCTGAGTTAGCCAAAAGCAGTAAGAATTCCAAAGAGTTAGAAAAAGCCCAATCAGGGCTAAAATTAGTGGAATTTTACAACCAGCTTCCAACCAATAGGAACCCACCCCAATAATAAGGCTTTTTATATTTAGGATTTGACAGTAAACTCAATTGCGCCTGACGTAGTGCTTCTGCTTTTGGCAAGCCATTGTTCAAACCTTTATAAAATTCTTGCATAAGCAAAGCGGTAGAATCGGCATCCACCCGCCACAAAGTAGCAACAGTGCTACGCGCTCCTGCTTGGGCAGCCATTCCCGCAATGCCCATTGCTGACTGCTTGTTGCCTTTAGCAGTTTCGCAGGCGCTGAGAACAAGTAACTCAATTGCATCTTGACTATTTTCGGTTTTACCTCTGATTAAGCTGTCAAAGTCTCTAATATTAATTAGCTTGTCATAGGCTACTAGTACTGTTTTGAGTGGGTCAGAACTGAATTGACCGTGGGTAGTAATATGTACAATAGGAAAATTATTTTGAGTTAGTTCTTCTTTGAACCTTTTCAGGGTAAACTTATCGTCTAACAAGGCTACTGACGATAATGTTTGTCTTTCTACATTTTCTACTTCTTGTTTAGAAGGGAGCAAATTCTCCATGTCTTTAGGTGCATTTGGATCTGTAGAACTAGGGCTGACTTTTGAGAGTCCAGCTATTAAAGCTATCATCTGGTTTTGATGTAAGACTCTAGGTTGTCTAATTCTGGAACCTAAAGTTTCGGCAATACTGTAACGCTCTATCAGATAATGTTTTCCATCATATAATAATGCCATTGGTATGCTTTGAAAAGATTTATCTAAAGTGAATACGAGTGTTCCTGATGTGGGTAGATATGTTTGAATTGGTGTAATTAGCTTTTCATAAATTATTTGAGAATAAGTAGTAATGCTACTTTTGTCAACCTCAGAAAAATTCTCATTTTGTAAAGCTTCTAAAAGATGATCTATCTGGGAACGAACTAGTTTAGATTCAACAGAATGATGGTGAAGTGAGCCATCTGTTGACTGAGCAATTACTTCTATAGTATCCCCTAAATCAATAATGTGAATTACTGTTGGGGCGCTCTTGAGGTTCTGAAGCTGATTCAAAGCAACAAGGTCAAGCTTGCCACATCTGAGAAAGTTTTCTAAGCGTGCTATCTGCAATCCTTCATTTATCTCTATTACTCTTTTTAAATCAGGATTAGGTGATGTTAAGAGCAATCGCATATAATTACGATATGTCGGCTCCATTTCTGACTGAAAAGAGAACTGCAAATCTCCGTTAGTTGACAAAAGACTATCACGCACTTCAGTCATGTTTGCGATCGCAGCATTATAGTTCTGAATCGCTAACTCAGTTTTTCCCTGCTTTTGGTAAATTAGTCCTAAATGCTGCTGCCATTCGTAAGCAATATCCGAAGCCCGAATTGATTGAGCGAATCCTAAAGCCTTCGTAAAATATGCCTGTTTTTGTTCTGTTTGAGTTGATAATTTACCCAAAGTACCAAAACTATAGGATAACCATCGGATACTATTAATAGTTTCAGCCATTTTCAATGCTAATTTAGCATATCGAATCGCTACTGATTTCAATTGTTCATCTGGGATCTGGCTGAGGTTATTAGCAAAATTCAACCGAGCATGAATAGATGGCTCAGGTGATAACTCCAAAAAGGCAGAAGAATTGCCATCTATTTGATTTACCAATACTCTAATTTGTTGATTAACTTTCTGATGGAGGTTCGCTTGATTTGGTTGATGACTGAGCCATTTTTCCCAACTGATCAGTAAAGTTAAGTGATTCAACTGAGCTTGTAGGTTAGCTGATTTGGAGATATTTGGGATGTTTTCTAGTGTTTGGTAATACCAGAGTGATTTTTGCGCTTTTTGTGGAATAATGTTAGCAATCTGCTCTCGAAAAAGTGGTTCCTCTATCCAAGAATATTTATCTTGTAATTGCTGATAAATTGTTTGTTCAATATTACCTAAAGACAGATAAATTCCACTAATCTTTGATGAAGATACAAGTTTTGCTAGCGTTAACGTTTCTTGTAGAACTGTTTCAGATTCATTTAACTTTCCCAAAATCCGCAAGACTTCTCCGAGATTCTGTAATCCAAGTAAGTTAACCGATGTTGCTTCCTGCTTACCAATTAATGTCGTGAGTTGCTCTTTTTGAGTAAGAGCAGGTTGCTGCAAAGTCGTGTCGCAAATACCTAGAATTGTATTAAAGTTTAAAGCTTCTAAAAGTGTATTGCAAGCTTGTTTATGTAATCCTAATGCTTGGAAAGCAAGGTTTTGATTAATCAGGCTTTCCGTAATTCCCTCTTGGTCGTTTAGTTGGCGATATATTTTGGTAGATTCCTGCCAAGTTTTTAAAGCCTCATTCGCCTGATCTAGAGCTAATTGTTCGTGACCTGATGAAGTCAGGGATGCCGCTTGATTTTTGAGAAATTCTTTTTCTTTTTTTACAGTCTGGGCAGGGGAAGAGGATTGAATTAAAATTAAAGACAGCCCTAGAATGCCTGAGAAAAGATATTTAAAGCAACATTGAAGTGAGATCATTTTTATATCTTTTTACCACTGAAATACTGAAAAACAAGAACTTGCAGACAGTGAAGCATTATCCCAGGTTGGATTTGCTTGGTCTGTTGTCAAAACTAAATTTCCTTGAGAATCCCGAATCAAAACGTTGGCTTCTATGATTTGTGTAGCTTGGTTACTTCTTAATGATTTTGGATTATGTGAATTATTCAAAGCTGGAACTGGAACAGAGTTACTTTGCTCAACATTGTTAGACATCAGGTTATTAGGCTTAGATTGGAGATTGCGAGTACTACTAACTCGAAAACTATTTACTTCTGTGCCTGATCGTGCCTGACAAACTGGGTTGATTTCAGGAGTTATTGGAATTACTTCTGCTTTTAGTTGAGTAGGGTAAATGTTAGTATCAGCGATGTTATATTTAACAGTACCGTTAATTCCGTACTTGGAACTAGCTGTTATTAAGCTATTAAGGGAAAGGAATAGTCCCCTAGCATTAATTGTGATATTCCCACCACGGCCCTCAAAGGCATTTGCGGTGATGCTGCTATTTTTTATTGCAACTAAGATATCTGTGTTGATAGTGATGTTGCCGCCGTCGCCATTACCCCCAGCAGTCGCAGTAATGATACTGTCACGTAATTGTAAGTCACCAGAGTGTAAGAAAATGTCGCCTCCTTCGCCCTTGGTGCCGCCTTCTGTGCCAGCTGTGATAGTACCTCTGTCTAGATTGATACTGTCTGCGTTGATTCGGAGGGTTCCTGCATTTCCTTGTCCTGGCTGAAAGTTGAGATTTTTTGGAATTTTTTCACCACCAATATTTACTCTCCCACCATCAGTGACAGTTAATCGTTCTGCTTCGATTGTTAGATTTCCGGCCTTTCCAGTTCCTCCAGTTCGAGCTGATATTCTGCTAGGAGAATTACCAGTTAATGACTTTCCGGTTACTTGCACTTCTTGGTCAGCAGTTATAGATACGTTGCCTCCCGAACCCTGCCCAAATGTGCCTGATGATATCACTCCTCCAGAGCGTAGACTTAAGCGCGCAGTTTCAATCTTGATGTTACCGCCAGAACCGGTAGATCCTCGTTGGGCTAAACTTGTTATGGAACTGCCTGCATTCGCTGTTGGTTTTCGCAGCACTTCTACTGAATCATGAGCTAAGACCTCTATGGAACCAGCATTTCCGAAGCCATACGTACCAGCAGCGATCCCTGCTCCATCCCGGATATTTAACCGCCCAGTTTCAATATTGATGTTGCCACCAGAACCGGTAGCTCTTGGGTAAACTAGGCTCGATATACCAGTGTTGAAAAACGAATCAACTTCTGGTAATCCCACTAGGTTCACTGAATCTGAAGCATTAATTTTCAATGTTCCCCCCGTTCCTGCTCCTAATGTGCTGGACTCAATCTGAGAACCACCGTCTAGCATTAGCTTCATGGCTTGTATTTGAATATTGCCACCACCATCACCACTGGCATCAACTGCTGCTGCTCCAGACAACTGGATCTCTCCAAAGGCTGAGATGCCTGAATATCCCAACGTCCAGCCTTTATCTGTAGGAATCAGGTTGACCAAACCCGCTCCAGCCACGCTGCCTAATTCAATCTGTCCCCCTGTTGTTTTAAGCGTTCCACGTGAGAGTAATATATCACCGCCCACCAAAGCTAAGGTTTGATTTGGCTGCACGCGTAGACCAGAACTAGTATCTATGAGGTCTGAAGTTTTTCTTATACCTTGACCGTCTCCAAAGACGTGAATATTTCCAGCATTTGTCCCAAATCCTAATCCCACAGGCACGCTCACTGTCAACAGAGGTTCTGCACCACTAAGGGGTTTAGCATCGAAGGAGATGCCATCAGCAAATTTAATATTACTAGCAGTAGTGCCCAAGAACGAGCCGCCAATATTCAGTGAAGCATTCGCCCCAAAAATAATCCCATTGGGATTAATAAGAAATACGTTGGCTATGCCGTTAGCTCGAATTAAACCATCAATATTAGATATTGAGCTACCCGTCACTCTTGTCAAAATGTTTTGGATGTCTAGGGCATTTTTGAAGTAAACTGTGCTTCCTGTGGGCACAGAAAACTGTCCAAAGCTATGGAACAAATTGCTTCCGAATTGGGTTCCTCCCGTTATCGCACTGGTATTATTACCCTCTCGTGTGACGCTGGAGTTAACTCTTAGGGTTGCATCGGGAACAATTTGTGCCGCAATTGGCTCCCAAGGCAATAGACAAAACAAGGTGCTGCCCTTGATAAGCCAGGATAAAGCTTTTGTCATAAATCATGGTAAAAGTTTCTCGGTTGGTCTCTGAATTATTTTTAGTACAGACTTGCACCCTGCACCCGAATGATTACCAATTATACAGATTAATAGTAACGGTAGCGTCTTGTCAAATTGGATTGGAGACAGAGGCTTTTCTCTAGTAGTAAAACTGTTAATATTTACTAAAATCCGAGCGAAAGTGATCGGGAGTAAAATACGTTTGTGGATTTATCAGTGATGAACAGAAAACGTAGTGAGTCCTTTAATGAAGTTGCAGAAATCTATGATGCAGCACGCCCTAGTTATCCATCTCAATTGATTGAAGATGTAATTGAGATGGCTAATCTTACGGATTCAGCTTCAATTTTAGATATTGGAACCGGGACAGGTAAGGGGACTGTTCCATTTGCTGAAAAGGGCTACGCTATCTACTGTTTAGAGCCAGGTGAAAGACTGATTGCAATAGCATCTCAAAATATGCGCTTATATCCAAAGGTGACATTTGATACAGTTACTTTAGAGGATTGGAACTTACGCCCAAGCGCCTTTGATTTAGCAATATCTGCCCAAGCTTTTCATTGGGTAAATCGTGAAAAAGGGTATCCAAAAGTTGCACAAGCTTTAAAAGAAAAAGGTTATATTGCGTTTTTTTGGAATTTCTCTATTTTACCAGATACTTCAATATTTCAGGCGCTCAAAGAAACGTTTCAAAAATATGTACCTACAATATCTAATGCTAAACCATCCTCAGTTGAATCACTAATAAAAAAAAGAGAAAACTGGATATTAAATAGCTTTTGTTTCAAAAACCTAGTGGTCAAAAAATATCCTTGGTCTATTAATTATGATGCAGAACGATATCTAGGTCTTCTGAAAACTCAAACTGCTTATCAAAAATTTACTGGAACTGAAAAGCAGGATTTTTCTGATGCTATTATACAGATATTAAATGCTCACGGAGGATATGTTACTAAACCCTATTTATCGGTTCTTTTCTTTGCTCAAAAAATTTAAATCAGCCCCTTCATTCTAAATAAAACTCAATGTCGAGTGTCGGTTACAACTCATCTCAAACCCGATACGGAAAAACTACGGGTTTAAACTTAGATGAAATTTATATAGTCACACCAAATCCAATACCCTCTGTCAAATAATCAAGCTTTAGCCGTTGTTTTACACGTCTGTTGAAGAGGGTATTTCTAGAATACACCCAAACAGTATTTTGTTGTTGTGGTGGCTCTGGTGTGGTGTTTTTTTTTGATAATTGCTCTATGAGATTTTTTAATGAGTTTTATATTTGGTAGTGCTTTAAGGCTGCAAAATATAAAAAGCAATGAAAAACCCCAACCTGGTTAAAGGATGGGGGCATAAATAAAAACTCTATATTTCTATGATGACACAACTCAATATTTGTTCGACTGCTGTCAGCCTGGAGGTGGAATAATGAACAAACCACCATCCAGACGCAAGAAAGTTATCCCTGGGGCATCTGGTGAACCAAAGCCAGCCACCGACTCTGTAAAGGAAAATACTTTTGAGCAAGATAACCCAGCCTCAGCAACGATTACGGTTACGGCTGTTGAAATAAGAGAGTTGACCGAAGAAGAACAAAGCTTACGCTTGCAATTGGAACGTCAGGTAGAAAGGGCATTTTTGTCAGCAGGTCAGGCGCTGATGGAGTTGAGGGACAGACGGCTGTACCGTTCCACGCACCGGACTTTTGAGGAGTATTGCCGCGATCGCTTCAATTATAGTCGTGATGCGGCGTACTTAAAGATTTCGGCTACTGTGGTTTATGAGAATCTTCAAAAGTTTTTGCCGACCAATGGTCGGCAAATTCCAATGCCGACCAACGAACGACAATTGCGCTTTTTGGCGAAAGCCGAGTTGGAACCGGCTGTGCAAGCGGATGTCTGGCAGCAGGCAGTAGAGCAAGCTGGCAATAAGATTCCATCTGGTCGGATAGTGAAAGATGTTGTAGATAGGATACGCGAAAGGACGAAAGTACCCAATCCTTACCACGTTGGGGAGATATGCGTTCTTCTGCCCAAAGATAATCCAGACTTGAGAGGTAAAGCGGGTTATTGGGGCGTAGTCAGCCATGTTGGAGAATACAGTTGTACACTCCAGATATGGGACGGTGACTATACCGTAAAAATCGAACACCTGAAATCACTGGAATTACTTGATGAAGATTGTAGATTCATGCAGCAGCTATGTATAAGGTTACGGCAGTTGCATCAAGTGGCGACCCGTGACGAGGCTGTGGATTGGCTGTTGCAGGGGTTGGGGAAACAAGCTAAACCGTATCTGTCATCCTTACAGGCAAAGCTGCTGGCGGCTGTTGAGAGAGAGTACAACCTTGTTTGGAAGCAGCACAAGTGATGAGATAGCTAGTAAACAATAGGTTAATCCGACAAATACACAATGTAACAGTGCAATAAATAACTCGTTGTATGAAAGCGGTAAGCGATCGCGGAGTGTCGGGTAGAGTTGCCATGCTGGAATAGCTTATCGGTTCAAGAAGAAATCTGAGTAGGGAATTTGGAGTGTCCTTAAATAGCCGCCAATATTGGACAGTTGCTTCCAAATAAGGCATTGCATAAAAGAGCAGATGAATTGAGGTTATCTACTATGCAATGTCCACACTGTGAGTCTACGTAAATTCCGAAAAATGGAACGCCAAATTTCTTTGTGTACCATAGAGGGCGCTAGGAGAGGGAATAAAAGCAACAGGAGAAGCAGAAGAGAAATGTGGCTTATGATGCTCGAATGCAGATTATGTATGGGATTCATGCTCCGTGTACACGCCCTAAGCCCAGGCTTAAAATTCCCGATACATAGAAAATTTACTTTGAATGAACTGCTGCGGTTCCTACCCCTAAAAGCAAAATTCCTGCACCAATTAATAAGAGAAAACTAGGTATCTCTCCAAAAATTATGTAGGCGAATATGCTTGAAAAAACTGGTTCAAACATTACAGCTAATGTCACGATAATTGGCGAAATCCAGCGCAGTGACCAATTCAAGCTGGTTTGACCAATAATTTGTGAGAATACAGCCATCAAAAAAATATAAAGATAAACAATTGTAGGATAACCCGTGTAACCACTACCGAAAAAATAGGGTAAAGGAAGTAAAACTAGTCCTGCGGAGCTGTAAGCAATTACTGCATAGATACCAGTACTCAAACCCTTATTTTGTGCTTCTTTACCTGCTAAAAAATAAAGACTGTACACCCATGAGCCAATCAAAGCAAGAAAATTTCCTAAAAGTGGATTATCAGTAATAATACTTTCTGTAATAGCTCCATCATATGCAATTATTAATGCACCTAAAAGGGCTAAAAATATACCTAATAATGTCTGACGCATTGGCTTTTGCTTAAACAATATCCAATAAAGCAATACAACCCATATAGGATTAGTAGTAACTATAGTAACGGAGGCTGCTATGGATGTATAAGAAAGAGATAAAAACCAAGCTACATAGTGAATTGCCAAACATATACCAGCTATAACAGAATAAACAAAAGCACCTGGTTGAGCTTTTACTTGAGATAAACCTTTCCATAATGGGAATATTAATAATGAAGAAACTATTAATCGAGAAGCTGATAAAAAAAGACTAAATCCAATTCCATTCAATCCTGTTTTTTGAGATGATAATCTCACAAAAACAGCAGCCATAGATATTCCGAAAACTCCTATAAGGAGAGCAAAAGCAATTTGCCAGATTGAAGGCTTTATCAATGAAGTTCTCATTTATTAAAATCCTAACTCTTAAATTAAATAAATTTTATATTTTTGCTATTAACCCAAGTTGCGGTTTATCAAATACAAATTTACTACTGAATGCGAATATGCACTTAAAAGTGTGCGTAGCCCAACCACCACTTTTAAGTGCATACTCTTATTCAATGATGCTACTTTTTGAATGCTGTACTAAATAGATACCTAGTGCAACTCCTGTTGCACCGAAGAAGTCTAAAATTCGGAGTGGCTCACCTAACAAAAAAGCGCTTAAAAAGAGACCAATTACCGGAGTCAGGAAGAAAAAAGCACTAGCTTTACTTGCATCACCACTACGAAGAAGAAAAAGCCATATCATCATTCCACCGCAGGAAACACCAAAAGACAAGTATGCAACTGCTCCTAAAAGATTCAGGTCGTAGCGAATTGAAGCAATAGGTTCCCAAATAAGGATTAAAGGCAAAAGTGCTATGCTAGCAATAAGTAGCTGAGTACCGTTGATCACCGTCAAATCATAATGAAGCGTCCAGCGTTTGAATAATATTGTTCCTGTTACCAAGAAAGCGTTGGCTAGCAGTAATAGGGCCATTGAAATAGGGTCATTATCAATTCCTTGGCGGGAATACATGGTTATGAATACACTGACGAAGGCTAAAATAAGTCCAATCCCCTTCATTAAGGTCAATTTTTCCTTAAGAAAAATAGGAGCTAACAACGCTAAGATTATTGGATTAGTACTAGCAATAATTGCACCCATCCCAGATGATAAGTGGCGCAGTGCTATTGCTGTAAGACCGATATAGGCAAAGTTATTTAGAAGTCCGAGAACTATGAGCCGTGACCATTCTTGTTTAGAGTTGGGTAACTGATACCCACATATTTTGGCGAAAAGCATGAGAGTACAGCCAGCCAGCAGGAATCGAAAGAACATTAAAGATAATGGAGGGCTACTGCGGAGTCCAAACTTGACTGCTATGAACGTTGCAGCCCAGATGAAACAAAACAACAATGCCAGCAGTGTATATAAGGCAGTAGAAATAGTCTTACGAGACTTTTTTGTACTATGTATATTCATTTTTTTCAGAGATGAGTATGAAACTTGACTGATCTAAAGAAGTAAATAGAAGTCAGTAAAACTAGTAGTACGCCAAGAAAACTTTGCATGGTGGCTAGCTCCAAGGGCAGAGGGGCACAGGAGCAGAGGGGCAGAGGGGATTGAACTTGGCACATTGAACTCTCCTCTGCACCCCTGCACCCCCGCTCCTCTGCCTGTCCCCACCTAACATTTTTGGGTTGGCAGATTACTAGGTGGTACAGAGGGTGAAGCGGTAAGAGAGGTTGAAGCTACTACATAACAGTTGTAACCGTTTACGGGGGTAACGAGGGAATAAGGGTTACAGGCAAATTAGTGGGATGATTTAGCCTGTTTTCCTCCAACTCAAAGTCTTGATAGTGGCTCAAACCCTATTAACTTCTTACCCCCATGAACGGTTAAACTACATCTTCAAATAAAAAATTATCTGGCATAGATATGACTGAATTACAGTTAAGGCTAGCAATAAACTCTAAACGTGGATTCTTAGCAGTAGGAGGTGCGTTTTCAAGACTGTTATACGTAATAAGAATGTTGGTTCTATCTTTAGCAGACATATTATTTGTAGAACCATGAAAAACATTAGAATCAAAAAATAAAACAGATCCGGCTGCGCCTTTAGCTGCGAAAATTTCATACTTATTGAGTAATCTCTCAAAGAAGCTTTTATCAACTTCATACTTTAAATCTGCCGAGAATGTTGCTGTCCATAAGGGATTATTTAAATATTTTTTACGAACATTCAAATCTACCATTCCTTCTTTATGTGATCCAGGAATAAATAGTAGTGGCCCATTAAAGTCATTTGCCTCTTGTAAGAAAATTGCAACGCTCAATGCCTGTGATCTTGGCATTCCATCTTCTTTATGCCAATATAAAAAGTCTTGATGCCAGTCCCATTTATCTCCCTCTAATGCTGCCTTAACGTTAATCTTATACTGATATACATATACCTCACTTCCTAAAAGTTGCATACTTGGTTTGACAAGCTTCGATAGCTGTAAAAGACGCTGAAATACCTTATTTGTAGTATTTGGAGCAAGAATACTACGAACAGCGCCATTATTTTCTAAGATTCTTCGTGGTGTATCTTCAGACAATAAACTAGGAATCTGAGTTGTAATATAGTCAATTTCCGCTTTTGAAAAATAGTTTTCTAAAAACAAAAATCCATTTTCATTGTAACTATTAACTTGCTCTTTTGTAAACTGCATAAAAACAACCTCGCGTATTTTTAGACAACAATAAGTCAAGAAACTATCGAATGTTATAGGAATTCTGATTTTCCCAGTAATCAGCCACTACTCTGTTAATTAAGACTTGGAATACCGATAGTAAACTACTTTTATGTAAGCATTGATAGGGATAAAAATAAAATAAGCTTGCAGGTAAGTAGCCTGATAATTAGCCTGTTTTTATCCATGAAGACCAAGGAGTTAATAATCACTTAATCTCTATCAAGTTGATGCCCAACTGAACAAGTAGACTATATTTTTAATTTAAATGCTTTTTTATGAATAAGCAATATTTCTATCAATTATTTGAGAATTTAAGTGGAGACTTTTTTCCTGATTTATTAAGTCTAAAATTCTAGAAATTTACATGATTTTAATTAGATAATGCTTTAAAAGTGTCTTTCGCTCTCATGTATAGCATAATAAAATATCTCACTATATAGTTAAAATCTTCTTTTTTGTTGGAGTTCATCCCAGTTAAGATGGCAAAACTATACATTCTGAGAGTTTCAACACATACTCTGAGAGAAGACTCTATTTAGCTATTTTGAACTATTATTTTAGAAATAAATACTAAATTTATTTCTCATTTATTGTTTATGCTATTAGCAGAACTTTCTATAGTATTAGGTTTTGGACAAGTAGAAAGCCCCATTCGTTTTAATAACTGGTTGACATAGCGATCGCTCACCTCAATACCCAATTCTTTTGCTAAATGCTTACTTAACCATTTTCCTGTCCAGCGTTTGAAGGCATAGCCGTAGTCACGGGGAGTGTGATTCATCAATTCTTGTAGCCTATTGAGATATTGCTCATTTATTGTTTTGGGTCTACCGATAGGAGGTTCATTCCAGAGATGTGCTTTCCCAGCACGTGCCATAGCTATCCAATAACGTGCTGTGTCTTGAGAACATTCCAGTGTCTGGCAAATTTGTGCTTGAGATTGTCCTGCATCTACCATGAGCATAATTTCAATCCGACAACGGTACTCTGGACGTAAATCTGGTGTGAGACATCTGAGTAAAAATTGGCGCTGAAAAGGTGTTAATATCATTTCCTGTTTAACTGACGTGCAATTGAGAGAAACAAATAGATTGTTTGCTTGCGGCATAGTTGCATTAATTGCTTCTAAGTAAGTGGAATGGCGTAAATATTTGTAGTTGGGATAAGGGAGAAGGCAGTGTTTCGACTACGCTCAACAACCGAGCAGGAGGGAAGAAGGTTTTAGCCTTGTTTATCTTTCAAAACACATAGTTATGTTTTTTCCCACCGACTTATTTAATAGCGATGAATCAGTATTGATAGGGAAATTTTTACTGCCTCTGTTTTTATATATCTCCAGGTACTTGGGAGGGTATGCAAAAATTCTGGTTTGCTCAATCTCGTCTCATCCGCCAACGCACGCAAAATTACCTTACAGTTTTAAGATCCTAAGTTTTTGTCCTCAATGAGTTTTTGCCATACAAGCTAAAACTGCATAAGGTAAGTGAGTCTGGAATTAAGAACCAATGTCAGGTGATACTGCTATTGATGGTTTAGTTCAAATACTTATGGGTGTGGCATCACGATATTGGCAACTAGTGAAAATTGATGGGGCGGGACGGCGACAGGTTCAGGAAATTAGCCCAGCTAAGGCGTTTTTTGTAGATGTGTTCCCAGCGATCGCCTCTGGTGGGGGGAACGCCATCGCAGATAATACAGATCGTCATCATGTCCCAGATGCAGAAATTCAACTCCAACTGCTGCAACTATCGCGGGATGCGCCTGCTGATAGATGTTTGTTAGCGCAACGTTGTCTATTGTGTTTTATATCTTGGCAAATTGAGCAAGTTTGCTTACAATTGGCAGCCAATTTTGGGAGTGTTCACGGTTTCAGTTGTACTGATTTGCTGCCTTACGTCCTAGATGATGATGGCAGGCTACAACCGAATGGCACTTATCAATCTCTTTCTCAAAAGATTTTGCAGAGTTTTAACCCACAACAAAGCAGTCTCACAACCTGGACAACTACCAGAGTCAAACACGATGCTGCACTCAATCAATTTTTGCTGGAGTGTGGAGTTTACATGGTGAGTGACTGGGCAATTCTCAATGATACTCGGCCTCAACAGCTAGAGCGCATTTTCAGAGAATTTTACGCTTTAACACCTCCAGAAATTCAACAAGCACAACAGCTTTTAGAAAGCTACCATGCTGTTTATCGGACAGCGCGTCTGCAACAGCGATTGCAAGGAATTGTTGGTAAATGTAGCGCACCGACAACTCAACAACTACAACAAATCGCCACTCTCTTCCAAAGTCAAACTCTTAAGAGTGAGACTGTGATGACACTACTACAAAAACTAGCAACTCAATTAAGGGAATACCGGATTTGTATGCGGAGTGGGTCTTTACCGACAAAATCTCTAGATACTATTAGTAGTGATGAGTATACTGACACTAGCAAAGCGTTAGATAATGAAGATGAACAAACAGAATTTTTGCAATTATATCGCCCCCAATTTCTGGCTTGTTTAGAACAAGCATTGGCTATAGTGACTCAATCACGGATAAATATATTACAACAGAAAAAGGGTGAAAAAGCCAAAAAGTTTTTGCAAGCACTCAAGTTATTTCACTGTCAAAATTTACGCATGACAGAAATTGCTGACAGCGTGGGATTACGCGCCCAAGATGCAGTAACTCGTTTGCTAAAACTCAAAGAATTTCGTGCTGATGTCAGACAACAGCTTTTATTATTATTATGTGATCGCGTTTTGGATTTGGCAAAAAACTACTCTCACCCAGACAGGCTGATAACTTTAGAACAGCAAATTAAACTTGCTCTTGACGAACAAATTACTCAGGTTATAAAAGAAGCAGGAAATCAATCTCAAACAGCAAAAACAAACACAATAGAAAATGGTCTGTTTAGTGAAAGACTCTGCCGTTATCTCGATTCGCTTAATGAGGAAATATGACTAATTTATCCAAAACTACTCCGCAGATGTGGCTAAATTTTGAATCTTTACCAACAGATGCCATTACTCTATCTGGCGATCAAATTACTCAAGCAGTAGAACTCAGTAGTAAAATCAAAAATTCGTCTCAGCAGTGGCAAACTTATATTCATGCTTTGGCGTTATGCGCTTTTGAAGAATGGTTAGCATCACGGGCAATTTCTCTGATAATTAACCGAGAAAGATGTACAACTTTCCAGCCAGCCCTTGCAAAGGCGATCGCGGCTGTGGCAAATTTACAGGTAGGTAAATTTAAAGTTTGTTTAATTACCACTGGTAGTCTGACTGATGATCAAATTTATTTACCGCAAGCAGTTGTAGACTTACCAGAATATATTGCTCATTTTTATGTGTTGGTGGAAGTTTTAGAAGAAGAAGATATAGCAATGATTTCGGGATTTTTATCCTATCAGCAGTTAAAAGAACATCAGACAACAGTTAATTTCCAATCATCAGCAGATTGGAATTATCAAATACCTGTGAGTTTATTTGAGAATAATCTAGACCGCTTATTGTTATACTTGCGTTGTTTAGAACCAGAGACAATTGCTTTACCAGCTAAAAGCGAAAATACCCAGATTTTATCGACAATCCAAAATGACTTACTAACATTATTACCCCAATTGCGCTCGCCTGGAACAGAACTATGGCAAGTATTAACTTGGGAAGAGGGAAAGGTAGTGTTGACTCATCCAGAGTTGCTGAATTGGATGGATAATTTACAGCAGCAAACACACACGTCTTCAGTTAATGACAGCTTAAAAGATTTACTGAAATTGTTGACAGAGCCAGCGCTGAATGTGGGACGTTGGTTGTGGGATGAATTAGATGAATTAGCAGAGGAATTTTCTTGGCGATTATTGCCAAGTTTGACACCAACGGCGGCCATGCGAAGTCCAACAGAAGAGTTTCCAGCCATTATTAACCAACTTCAGCAGCGAGGTTTAGAAATTCCGGCTGTGGCGCGGGGTGCGTATCAAGATTTTCTCTTAACAGCAATTCCACTGCGGTTGTATGCTGTAACTTGGCATTTGTTAGCAGAATCAGAACCGAATTTGTGGACATTATTGTTAGTTCTTGGTACAGCTTCTCACACAGGTTTACCAGCTGATTTAAAACTGCGGGTGAGTGACCAAACTGGGGTTTTAGTAGAACGGGGTATAAATCCACAACAGGGTGATTCTTATTTATTTACGCGTGTGGTGGGGAATTGGGATGAGAAGTTTTTGGTGAGTGTAAGTTTAACAGATGGTGTTGAGGTAAACTTACCTCCATTTACATTTTCTCCCAGGCGATCGGTTTAGTTTCTCCGGTTACATTTTTGGTAACAAATATTTTGTGTATAGGTGTTAATCTATATAGTCGGTTACGATAAATTTTGGTCAAGCACCTAACGCACCGCTATACAACACGGTGCGTTAGGCTAACGCCATAACACACCCTAATTTTTGATTTAAAATCAACTCTTAACTTTCTCATGATGGCTGTTCAGCAAATCTTGTTAACAATTCCTCACGAGATAATTGTGGTAATTGGAGTAGCAAAGAAGTTAAATCTTCAGGTGTTAATGACAATAGAGGCTCAATAATTCTAGATAATTGCTCATCTAATTCACCAAAACGAGCTTTGAGTAATTTTTCTACAACTACACGCTGTCCTTGCTGAACTCCTTGGTCTGTTGCTTCTGCTAACTTTTGGGTATAAAGAGGTGACAAATATTTGCTAGTTTAGTTTTGATTTGCTGCTGTACAATGGCGATGCCTTCGGCAACCCCAAAGGGGGACGCATCTGAACGATTTTCAATTTCAGCCACACAATTACGCAACTCTGGCACTGATGCGATAAAATGCCCCGATGATGCCTGTTCAATCAGAACATGAAGAGACAGCTTATTCAAACTTGTGACGGCTAGTAGATTCATAAACAGCGATACTAGGTTCTTTTTCCCCATAATAATGCTTTCACCACCCAAAATTTTTGCATAACCTCCCCAAGCGTGAGAGATATAGATAATCAGCCACTAAATACTCTCACCCTGCTTGGAGGACTGCTTCTCGTGCATTACCGTCTCAAATCACTCTCTCTTGCTACTTTAGTGCTTTCCCTGTCTTTGCCTGTAGGCGTTGCGGAATCACAGACAATGGGAAATGTGCAAACTACCCTGATTGCACAGGCGCAAACAACGCAAGAACGAAAAGTTGAGGCAATTCGGCTGTACGAATTAGGTATTCAACAATCTAAGCAAGGTCAGTTTCAAGAATCGTTAAAAACCTTGGAGCAGGTTTTGGTAATTGTTAGAGAAATTGTGCAACGCCAAGCCGAAGGTGCAACTCTTTACACTATTGGGCAGGTTTACCACCAATTGAGACAGTATGCTAAAGCATTGGAGTACTATCAGCAAGCTTTAACCATTACTAAACAAATTAATGATACACCAGGTCAAGGGACAACTCTCAACAATATTGGCGAAGTTTACGACAATCTCGGACAGTATGCTAAAGCATTGGAGTATTATCAGCAATCTTTAACCATTGCCAAACAAATCGGAGATACGGTAGGTCAAGGGACAACTCTCAACAATATTGGGGGAGTTTACGGCAATCTCGGACAGTATGCTAAAGCATTGGAGTATTATCAGCAATCTTTAACCATTGCCAAACAAATCGGAGATACGGTAGGTCAAGGGACAACTCTCAACAATATTGGGGGAGTTTACGGCAATCTCGGACAGTATGCTAAAGCATTGGAGTATTATCAGCAATCTTTAACCATTGCCAAACAAATCGGAGATACGGTAGGTCAAGGGACAACTCTCAACAATATTGGCGAACTTTACCGCTATCAGGGACAGTATGCCAAAGCTTTTGAGTACTATCAGCAAGCTTTAACCATTGCTAAACAAATCAGAGATACGGCAGGTGAAGGACGAACTCTCAACAATATTGGGCTAGTTTATAACGATCAGGGACAGTATGCCAAAGCTTTTGAGTACTATCAGCAAGCTTTAGGCATTCGCAAGCAAATCGGCGATATAGCAGGTGAAGGACAAACTCTCAACAATATTGGGGCAGTTTACGACGAGCTGGGACAGTATGCTAAAGCTTTAGAGTTCTTTCAGCAAGCTTTAGCTATTCGCAAGCAAATCAGCGATATAGCAAGTGAAGGACAAACTCTCAATAATATTGGGCTGGTTTACAACGATCTGGGACAGTATGCTAAAGCTTTAGAGTTCTTTCAGCAAGCTTTAGCTATTCGCAAACAAATTGGCGATACAGCAGGTGAAGCGACAACTCTCAACAATATTGGCACAACTTACAACTATCTGGAACAGTATCTCAATGCATTGGAGTTCTTTCAGCAAGCTTTAGCTATTGTCAAACAAATCGGTAACACAGCAGGTGAAGGCACAACTCTCAATAATATTGGGCTGGTTTACAACGAGATGGGAGAGTATGCTAAAGCTTTAGAGTTCTCTCAGCAAGCTTTAGCTATTGCCAAACAAATCGGTAACACAACAGGTGAAGGCACAACTCTCAACAATATTGGCACAACTTACAACGAGCTGGGAGAGTATGCTAAAGCTTTAGAGTTCTTTCAGCGAGCTTTAGCTATTGTCAAAAAAATCGGCGATACAGCAGGTGAAGGCACAATTCTTAACAATATTGGGTTAGTTTACAACAGTTTGGGTAGGTATGCAGATGCAGAGAAAAACCTATTTACTGCTATTGAGGTTTTGGAGTCTTTGCGAACACAGAAATTAACTGACGACCAAAAAATATCAATTTTTGAAACACAAGCTTTTACCTACCGTTTTCTACAACAAGCCTTGATTGCCCAAAATAAAACTAACACAGCATTAGAAATTTCTGAACGGAGTCGAGCTAGAGCTTTTGTTGATTTATTAGCCTCCAAGATATCTGGAAATACTAACAGCAAACAAGCTATCAAACCGCCTAACATTGAGCAAATTCAGCAAATTTCTAAAGTACAAAATGCCACACTCGTTCAATATTCAGTGAATGAATCAAATTTATACATCTGGGTGATAAAACCAACTGGCAAAATTGCCTTTAAACAAGTAGACCTCAAATCACTAAATACACCACTTACACAATTAGTAAACGAAAGCCGTCTATCTATTGGTACTGGGGGACGAGGTGTTAAGGTAGAACCCAAGAATGAATTAACCAAAAAACAAAATTTGCAGAAATTACATGAGATATTAATTAAACCCATCACATCTCTTCTCCCCACTAACCCAGATGAACACGTTATCTTTATCCCGCACGAATCGCTGTTTTTAATTCCCTTTGTTGCACTGCAAGATAAAGATGGCAAATACCTGATCGAAAAACACACTATCTTAACTGCACCTTCAATTCAAGTTTTAGACTTGACACACCAACAACGCCAAAAGGTTACGGGTAAAGATATGTTAGTTATGGGCAATCCTATCATGCCAAAAGTAGGCATTCCACCTGTGCAACTTAACCCACTGTTGGGTGCCCAAAAGGAAGCTATGACAGTTGCAAGTTTATTCAAAACTAAAGCTATCACTGGTAAAGATGCAACAAAAGCAGCCTTCAAACAAAAATTATCAACTGCGAGGATTATTCATCTAGCAACGCATGGATTGTTAGATGATGCTGATAAGAGTATACCAAGTGCGATCGCTCTTACACCCACCAGTAACGATGACGGTTTACTCACCCCTGCGGAAATTGTCGATTTAAAAATCAACGCAGAGTTAGTGGTGTTGAGCGCTTGCGACACTGGAAGAGGCAAAATAACAGGCGATGGTGTGGTTGGATTATCTCGTTCTTTGATTACAGCTGGCGCGTCTAGTGTGATTGTCTCTTTGTGGGCGGTTCCTGATTCACCGACATCAGAATTAATGACAGAGTTTTATCAGCAATGGCAGAAAAATCCTGATAAGGCGGCGGCGTTACGCAATGCGATGCTCATTACTATGAAGAAGCATCCTCAGCCTCGTGATTGGGCGGCTTTTACGTTGATTGGGGAGTCTTAAGGAAAAAATCTCACGCATTCGCCCTTGGCGTTCCCGCAGGGTAGGCGCAGAGGCGCAAAGAGGGAACGGAAAGGGTTTAAGGTGTATTTTATCGGTGTTTATCGGCGGTTAATTAATTATGACTGCTTCTATTTTTAATTTAAAAGTTCAACAATTCGAGCAACTTTGTGCATTTGAACTATCTTGGGGTAAGGGTCAGCAACTTGGTGTGACACTCGCCTATCCTGATGATCTGGATTTCAAATACCAAGAATGGCAGCGAATTTATCTCCGTTTTTATAACACAAAATTGCGAGGTAAAGTAGAAGAAATCGGCAGTTTTACTGCACCCCCTGTTGATTGGCATTCCCAACTAGTCCAGGCAGAAGCGCAACTTTTATCGGAATTTCATCACTGGTTACGCAGTGCAGAATTACATGAAATTCGTGCAAAAATTGCTCAAGCAACCAGAAATGACGCTCATTATAATGTTGATGTTTTTCTCACTTGCAATCCTTTAGATTTAGCACGATTACCTTGGGAAGCTTGGGAAATTGGCACGGAGTTTAGTTCATCATCTAGTACGATTCGGATTGTTCGTACACCAATAAATAGGCGAGAAACTGTTTCTTATCCTAATGTTCGCCGTTCTGGGAAAGCTAGAATTTTAGTGATTCTTGGTGATGAAACTGGTTTAGACTTTCAAGCAGAAAAGCAGGCTATGATTTTTTTAAAATCAGTGGCAACAGTAGAATTTATTGGTTGGCAACCTCAAGAAAGTATCCCGGAATTAAAAACTAAGATTGTCCAGGCGATCGCCTCAGAGCCAGGATGGGATATTTTATTATTTGCGGGTCACAGTAATGAAACTAATTTGACCGGGGGAGAAATAGCGATCGCTCCCAATACAGCTTTATCAATTAGTGAAATAGCACAGCCATTAATTATTGCTAAAACCAGAGGATTGCAGTTTGCTCTTTTCAATTCTTGCAATGGTCTAAGCATCGCTAATAAACTCATAGATTTAGGTTTAAGTCAAGTAGCCGTCATGTGCGAACCTATTCACAATCAAGTCGCTGGCGAGTTTTTATTAGAATTTATTAAAGCTTTATCTAAATATCAAGATGTCCATGAATCGCTAATTACTGCTGCTCAACATCTAAAACTAGAAAACTCTCTTACTTATCCGAGTGCTTATTTAATCCCTTCTTTATTTTGCCATCCAGAAGCAACTTTATTTCGCTTTCAACCCTCTGGAATCAAGCGATTTATCGAATATTGGCAACCTAGCCGCAAGGAAGCGATCGCACTGACAATTTTATTATTAATGAGTTTACTATTACCAGTACAAACTTTCTTATTACAGTGGCGTATATGGGTACAAGCTATCTATCGTGACGCAACAAATCAATCTATCACTTCCACAAATCCGCCACCAGTATTGTTGGTACAAATTGATGAGGATTCTATTATCAAAGCTAAAATACCCGATCCTAAACCAATTAATTATCAGTATTTGGCAAGTTTAATTGACCGACTCACAGTCGATAAAGTTAAAGTTATCGGTATTGATTATCTACTGTCTAGGCATCAACCGCAAGGCGATGGAATTCTCGCTAAGTCTATTCAAACTGCTGTTAGTTCTCCCAATCATACATTGTTTGTGTTTGCAGCAACCTCGAATAATAAAAAGAAATGGTTACAAGTATTGCCGGAAATTGCTAACTTTAACTGGAGTTTAGAAGGTGAAATTGAGTTTCATCCTTGGTATGTACCATTATTACCTCATGATGATTTTCAAACTCAGCCTTGGAATTTTGCTAACTTATTAGTTCTGGGACAGCAATTACAGCAAATTCCTGATATACTACAGCCAAAATTAGATAGTAAAACAGATTATTTTCAACAGATGGGAGATGTTTTTCCAGGAAATTCAAAATCTCATCAAACTATTTTACAATCCCCGCGATCGCGTCTGCAATTAATAACAGCTTTGAGTTATCAACTATGGCAAATGTGGTTGCACCCAATCGCTGATTTTTCAATTCCACCCAACCAGATATACCATACTATCCCAGCTTGGAAAGTCCTAGAAAATCAAACTCCACCTCAAAACTTACAGCAGCAAGTTGTGATTATTATTCCTGGTGGATATGACGAAGCTGGCATTTCCCAAGATGGAGAAGATAATTTTGCAGGTGCGAATTTACCACCAGCTATTAAATACTGGCAGCCTAACATTAATTTATTCACAGGTGGTGAGTATCATGCTTACATGGTACATCATTTACTGAATCAAAGATTGGTTGTACCGATTCCTGATTTATGGGTAACTGGGATAGCTCTATTGTTAGGAAAAATACTGTATCTACAACAAAAAAATAGAAAATATCGTTGGCAATGGTTGTTGTTGATGGCAATATTCACAGGGATTTATGGAATAATTAGTTTGCAGCTATACATTTCAGCAACGGCGATACTTTTGCCTTTTTCATTACCATCAATCGCATTATGGGGTTACTTTCTACCTAATCTTTTATCTAGGAAAAAATCATGAATAAATTGCTGTTTAATACGCTATCACTATCACTATCAGTAATAGCTTTGAGTACTGCACCGGTTTTATCAAATCAACCAATACCTACTCAAAAAAAGCAACCACAGTCATTTATATCTTGGATTTCCCAAGCGATCTTTAAAAAAGAACCGCCGATACAACCGCGTAAAGGTGGTTCTCGCCCGACTGTACGTAGTACTAATGATATCTGCATGATTTCTCCAGATAAACCAGAGACTACGAGAATTGTTTGGAGCGATCGCCCTTTATTTATTTGGCAAGGCCAAGTAAATAAAATAGTAGTACTTAATAAAAATACTGGTAAAAAGTGGACTCAACCAGTAACTGAGACTCAAAGTATTTCTACTTACACAGCAGATAAACCACTACAACCAGGCGAAACCTACGAATGGGTGGTGTCCTATGATGCTAATCTGTCTTTAAGCGTTAAATTTCAAGTGATGGAGGCGCAACAACGCGATCGCATTACCGCAGATTTACAGAATTTAGAAAAACAACTCAAAGCAGAAAATAAAGATCCCGAAGCGATCACTCTTGCCAAAGCCAAATACTTTGCCGAAAATCAGCTGTGGTCAGATGTCTTACAGCAAGCTTACTCTGTGCAATTCCGCTCAGATGAATTGCAGAAGATGATCAAAAATATCGATAACTTGTGTAACGTACCGAAATAAAACGGTAATAATTCGGCAACTCGTTAGCAAATAGCTCTTATTTTGCATAACCTCTCAACACTCAGAGATATATACCTATGAACAGCAAGAAAACCTCTGCAATTAGGAGATACAACAATGAAAGGTTTGAAATTAGTAGCCGCAATTCTAGTATTCGGAACACTGACTTTTACACCCAAAGCTGAAGCTAAAAGCTTGTTCAACACTCAACAAGTCATAGCACAAGTTCCTGACTCGCAAACTGAAAATCCAAATGATACCGAAACATACTTTAAACGTGGTTTTAAGCGGATAGAATCGAAAGATTATCGAGGAGCAATTGAAGATTTTAACCAAATCCTGAAGATTGAACCTAAAAATGCTTATGCCTTCGTTGGTAGAGGATTAGGTAATTTTTGTTTGGATGAATATCAAGCAGCGAAGACAGATTTTGACAAAGCTATAGAAATTACTTCCGATATTCCCTATGCCTATTATTTCCGAGGTTTGACAAACTTTGCTTTAAAAGACAAAGAAGAAGCGATCGCTGATTTACAGCAAGCATTCACACTGTTTAAAAAAGAAGGTAATCAGGAATTCGCCCAAAAAGCTACCGACGCACTTCAGAAGATACAAGAGAGTTAAATTCCATTGCATAATTCTGATGACATATTCAGCAACCGGATTTTGCAAATTTTTGTCCGTAAAATCCGGTTTTTATGGAAATATATACCCAATTTTTGCATAATAACCTCTCTGCGTCTCTGCACCTATGCGTGATTAAATTCCTTAAATAATATGCCAAAAAAATCAATTTCTCAAATCACCTCAATTAGCCTAATTATCCTAGCAACTGTATGCCTACCTAATCTAGCCAAACACACCAAAGTTTTGGCACAAACCCCAAATTATCAAGCTCAAATATTAACTTATAACCAATTACAAAAAAACCTCATCTCTCAAAACAAATATCAATCAGCCTTAGAAATTTCTGAACGCAGCCGTAATCGGACATTAGTAAACTTATTAGCCCAGCAATTATCAATATCAGAAGTTAATGCGCCAAGTACCGAGCAAATTAAACAAGTAGCTAAACAACAAAATGCCACACTGGTGCAATATTCCATCATTAATGATGAAGTGATTATTGATGGTAAAAAACAAACTCAAGAATCACAACTCTATATTTGGGTGATTCAACCCACAGGTGATATAGCATTTCGTAGTGTTGACTTAAAACCACTGTGGCAGAAAGAAAAAATATCTTTAGCTGATTTAATTACAAAGAGTCGCCAGTCTATTGGTGTTAGCAGTAATTATACGAAAGGCATAATCAAAGTATCCCCTGTACAAACCACTAACTCTAGAGATAATTTCCAAAAACTGCATCAACTGTTAATTATACCCATTGTAGATTTATTACCTACTCAACCAAATGCACACATTATTTTCATTCCCCAAGGTGAATTATTTCTTGTACCTTTTGCAGCATTAAAAGATACCAAAAGTAAGTATTTGATTGAGCAACATACCATTGCTACTGCACCTTCTATTCAAGCATTGGATTTACTTTATCAGCGACAGCAGAAAATTCAAGGAGTAGCTAAAGATGTACTAATTGTCGGTAATCCTACCATGCCTAGCATTTCCCTAAAGCCTGGCGAACCTCCTCAGAAACTATTGCAACTACCAGGTGCAGAACAAGAAGCAAAAGCGATCGCACATCTTTTTAATACTCAAGTACTCACAGGTGACGCTGCAACCGAAACCGCAGTTGTACAGCGAATGCCACAAGCAAAAATTATTCATCTAGCAACGACAGCATATTTAGATGATCGGCAAGGGTTAGCTTTGACACCATCTGGTAAAGATGATGGTTTGCTGACATCTGAAGAAATTCTGAACTTGAAATTAAAAGCAGAGTTAGTTGTGCTGAGTGCCAATGATACAGCATTAGGGAAAATCATTAATGATGGTGTAATTGGCTTATCACGCTCTTTCTTTTCGGCTGGAGTTTCTAGTGTTATTGGTTCTTTGTGGGATATATCGGATCAACAGACAGCATTTTTAATGATAGAGTTTTATCAAAAACTCAGTGAAAACCCAGATAAAGCTGCTGCCTTGCGTTATGCGATGCTAGCAACAATGAAAAAATACCCAAATCCTCAATATTGGGCGGCTTTTACCCTGATTGGTGTGTTGTAGTTGTAGATAGGCTGATAAATTATGAGCGATCGCCATCGGCGGGGCATAGCCCATCGCACAAGCAGAATCATTTTAATCGCTTTGAGTGCTTTTCTGGTAACGATCGCACCTACATTCCCGCAGAATTTTTCCGGGATTTTCTTAGCGCCACAGGTGTTAGCGCAAACACCAATTCAGCCAAACCCGGATAAAAACCCTGCGTCGGCTGTCACAGGGAGTTTTATTGATTACTTTGCAGAAGAGAGACAATTTAAAGGGCATGAGGGTAGCGTCAACAGCGCCAGTTTTAGTCCTGACGGTAAGTTGATTGTGACGGCTGGTGCAGATAACACCGCCCGTATCTGGGATTTTTCGGGTAAACAGCTAGCGGAATTAATTGGGCATCAAGGCAATGTCAAAAGTGCGAATTTTAGCCCGGATGGTAAGCTGATTGTCACTGCATCTTTTGATGGTACTGCCCGTATTTGGGATGTTTCGGGCAAACAGCAAGTTGAGCTAAAAGGACACCAAGGTAATGTTTACAGTGCGAATTTTAGCCCGGATGGAAAGGCGATCGCTACAGCAGGTGCAGATAAAACCGTGCGGTTATGGGATTTATCAGGTAAACAGCTAAGGGAATTTAAAGCGCATGAAAGCAGCGTTTATAGTGTGGGTTTGAGTCCAAATGGTAAGCGTATTGTTACCGCTTCTGCTGATAAAACAGCGCGTGTATGGGATATCTCTAGTAAGTTGCTAGCAGAATTAAAAGGACATACTGACACTGTTTGGAGTGCAAATTTTAGCGCCGATGGCTTGCGTATTGTAACTGCTTCCGATGATAAAACCGGCCGTGTGTGGGATGTGTCGGGTAAGCAATTAGCAGAATTGAAAGGGCATCAAGATAGTGTGCTAAGTGCAAGTTTTAGCACAGATGGGCAAAGAATTGTTACAGCGTCGGATGATAAAACTATTTTGATTTGGGATTCTGTAGGGAAGTTGGTAGGTAAGTTGCAAGGTTATGAAGGAAGTGTGAATAATGCTAATTGGAGCAAAGATGGGAAATGGATAGTTACCGCATCAAATAATGGTAATGTAAGTATTTGGGATGCAAAAACTAGGTTAGCAGCCGAACTGCGATCGCCTCAGAGTGGAGTTAAAAATGCAAGTTTTAGTCCAGATGGTAAACAGGTAGTCACAGTATCTGACGATAGCATTGCCCGTTTGTGGAATTTATCAAACAAACAGGTTACTTTGCTACGGGGGCATCAATCTCAGGTGTTAAGTGCCAGTTTTAGCCCAGATGGCAGGCGGATTGTGACTACATCTGCTGATAAAACTGCTCGTATATGGAATACAAATGGCAACTTGCTGGTTAAATTGCAAGGGCATAGCGATCAAGTACACACCGCCAATTGGAGTCAAGATGGAGAACTGATTATAACTACATCTGACGACAAAACAGCACGGTTATGGGACACAACAGGGAAATTACTTGCGGAATTCAAAGGATATAAGACGAATGACGGAGTTAACGGTGCTGATTTTAGTCCTGACGGCAAGCTGATTGTGACTACATCGCAGGAAAACTGCAAAATTTGGTATGTGACAGGCAAGTTGCTTGCAACACTTCAAGGACGTACAGCCGTTTTTAGTCCAGACAGTAAGTTGATTATTACTGAATCAGAGGATAATATAGCTCGATTATGGAATACAAAAGGTAATTTGCTTGCAGAACTCAAAGGGCATCAAGATTATATTGTAAATGCCAATTTCAGCCCCAATGGAAAGCTGATTATTACTGAATCAAATGATAAAACTGCCCGTTTATGGAATATAACAGGTAAACAGTTAGCCGAATTTAAAAGGGTTCAAGATCAAGCCAGTAACACAACATTCAGTCCAGATAGTCAGTTAATTGTCACTGCACCAGATGATGGAAGTGGCATTATCTGGGATACAACAGGCAAGCAGTTAGCAATACTCAAAGATTATTCTGGTACTATTGGCATTCCCAGGTTTAGTCCAGATGGTAAGCTAATTATGGCTGTATCCGACGGAGCAGAGCGTGTTTATATGTGGAATTTATCGGGAACACAGCTTGCAGTACTAGAGCATGAGAAATATTTACGGGATATCAGTTTTAGTCCTAATGGAAAACAGATTCTCAGCACATCTGCTGATGGTACTGCGCGAGTGTGGTATCTCTCAGAAAATTTTTCAAGGCAATTAAAATTACCTGCGCCAGTTAGTTCAAATCAACTGCCAGCAGAATCAAAGTTATCCTTCAAATTACCCTTAACTTCAAGTAGTGCCAGTTTTAGTCCTGACAAACAGTACATTCTCAGCATATCTACAGATGGAGTTGTCAGAGTATGGGATATATCCGGTAAATTATTAATAGAAATCAAAGACTCTTTAGGTGCTAGCTTTAGTCCCGATGGACAACGAATAGTCACTGCCTCTGTTGATGGTATTCCCAGAATATGGGATTTATCTGGCAAATTGCTAGTTGAATTAAAGGGGCATCAGGGAATTGTCAGAAGTGCTAATTTTAGCCCTGATGGCAAATTTATTGTCACTGCATCTGGTGATAAAACTACTATTCTCTGGGCGATTTCCGATAGTCAAACACGACAAGTAGCTTTGTTGCAAGGGCATCAGGGAAGTGTGAGTGATGCAAATTTTAGCCCTGATGGCAAGCTAATCATAACTGCATCCGATGATGGGACTGCCATTATCTGGGATTTGTCTGGAAAGTTAATAGCCAGACTCAAGGAAAGCCAGGAATTTGTGCAAGCTAAATTTAGTCCAAATAGCAAGCTGGTAGTAACAACATCTTATGATAATGTCGCTCGTGTTTGGAATATTTCGGGTAAGTTGCTAGCGGAACTTAAAGGACATCAAAATCATGTCAACGAGGTAAATTTTAGTCCAGATGGCAAGCTAATTGTTACTGCATCTAGTGATAAAACTGCCAGAGTTTGGGATAGTTCGGGAAAATTTCTCTCAGAACTCAGAGGACATGAGGATTATGTCAGCAGTGCTAGCTTTAGTCCAGATGGCAAACTAATTGTCACTACTTCTTATGATGACACTGTTCGTTTATGGAATACTTATGGGAAATTATTAGCACAATATCAAGGATTTCCTCTAAGTTTGAGGAATGCCAGTTTTAGTTCAGATAGTAAGCTAATTGTTGCTGCTTCTAATGATAGTAGTATCGTCCGTATATGGAATATCTTTGAGAAAACCCAAACTGACTTACAAACAAATCAACGCAGTACACATGAAAGCCATTTTAGTCCAGATGGCAAGCTAATTGTCACTGCTGATGGTAGTAATGTTAGTTTGTGGGATCTATCAGGCAGATTATTGGTAGATATTAAAATTGATGGAGAGTGGATAGGTAGTGCCAATTTCAGCCCTGATGGACAGCAAATCGTTACCACATCCAGTCATGGTATCGCCCGCGTTTGGGATACTTCTGGTAAGTTGTTAACAGAACTAAAAGGACATGAAAGGGAGATACTTGATGCTAATTTTAGCCCTGATGGTAAGCTGATTGTTACTGCTTCTTGGGATCAAACAGCTCGTGTGTGGGATACTTCTGGCAAACAATTGGCAGTACTCAAAGGGCATGAAATGGTAGTGTTAAGGGCGAGTTTTAGCCCCGATAGCAAGCACATTCTCACAAGAGATGGTGAATATCTCCGTCTTTGGGACACCTTTGGTAAGCTTTTAGCACAATTTCGTGGAGGAGACGTAACAGCCAGTTTTAGTCCAGATGGAAAACATATCATCTCCGTATCATATGACGGTGATGTCAGCGTATGGGATTTTTCTGGTAAACAGTTAGCTGGATTTGCTACAAATGACTATGGCTTAGATAGTCCCAATTTTAGTCCAGACGGAAAACAAATTGTCTCTGCATCTTTTGATGGTATTGCGCGTGTTTGGGATTTATCTGGGAAGTTGCTCGCAGAACTTAAAGGACACCAAGAAAGTATTAAAAGTGCCTATTTTAGTCCAGATGGTAAGTTAATTGTCACTGCATCTAAAGACAAAACAGCTCGTGTTTGGGATACTTCTGGTAATTTAGTCGCAGAGATGAAGGGACATCAAGGCGAAGTCAACAATGCCAATTTTAGCCCTGATAGCAAGTTGATTATTACCTCTTCTGATGACGGCACTGTTCGTGTATGGAATACTGCTGGTAAACAGTTAGTTGTACTAAATTCATCTGCACCCCCTTCTTCCCCCAAGGTAGAAGCGGATAGGTTAGGCAACTTAGAATTTTTTGCACCTAATTGCGCTCAAGCACTTGACCCTTGGAAAAAAGCACTCACGATTTACCAAGAACTTGCAGACTACAAAAATCAAAGTTTAATTTTAGAAAAACTGGGCAATGCTTACTATTGCTTGAGTGATTATACCAATGCTATTAATTCTTACTCTCAAGCCTTAACCATTGCTGATAGATACAAATATCTAGAAAGACAAGTCAATACTCTTTCCAATTTTGGCAATATATATAATTCATTAGGTGATTATGAAAAAGCAATTGAATTTTACAACAAAGTATTAAAAATTCTTCAAGCTTATAAAGACTCTCAATATACATCACTAGTCTTACGAGGTAGGGGTAATGTTTACAATTCCCAAGGACAATATAACAAAGCAATTCAAGATTACTTGCAAGCATTGACTATTGATGAAAAGCTACAAAACTTCTCTGGCATAGCAAAAAATAAAGCTAGTTTGGCAAGTATCTATACTTCTTTAGGTGATTATAGCAAAGCAATTCAATATTACAAAGAAGCTTCTGAATTTAGCTTTAGTGAAGCACTTGGAGGTTTAGGCAATGTTTCCCTTGCACTTGGTGATACCACAAAGGCGATTGAATTACACCAACAAAGTTTAGCCAAAGCAGAGCAAAATGAAGATAAAGAAGCTGAGGGTAATGCTTTAAACAATCTTGCCAATGCTCTGCGCCAAGCTGGTAAACTGCCTGAAGCTGAAAAATATTTGCGTGATGCGATCGCTATTTGGGAAAATCTCCGCGTAACATTAGACGATGCTAACAAAATTTCCATTTTTGAAAAGCAAACTCGCACCTACCGCCTGCTACAAGAAGTGTTGATTACTCAAAATAAAATCACTGAAGCACTAGAAATATCTGAACGTGGTAGGGCGAGAGCTTTTATTGATTTACTCAATAAACGATTATCCCCTAATCAAATTGAACAATCAAAAGTAACAGCAGTGAATATTGAACAGATTCAACAAATTGCTAAAAACGAAAATGCAACCCTGGTTCAATATTCAATTATTACTGATGAATTCAAAGTTGATGGTAAACCTAAAACTCAAGATTCAGAACTTTATATTTGGGTTATCAAACCCACCGGAGAAGTATCATTTCATCGCAGCGATCTAAAAAGTTTGTGGCAAAAAGAAAAGATAACTCTGAAGCAATTAGTTGACAAAACACGTTTCTCTATGGGTGTAAGAGACATCAAGAGTCGCAGTCGTGGCGCTCTCAAAGTTTCAGCAGCCGAAGGAGCAAATCAGGGCGATCGCTTACAGCGACTCCATGACTTTTTAATCAAACCCATTGCAGACATCCTACCCAGTAACCCCAATGACCGAGTTATCTTTATCCCTCAAGGTGAGTTATTTGTTGTTCCTTTCCCAGCGCTGCAATATGACCAAGATAAATACCTAATTGAAAAACACACTATCCTCACTGCACCATCAATTCAGGTATTGGATTTCACATCCAAGCAAAAACGACGTGTAGAAACGTTAAATGGCAAATCTTTAATTGTAGGCAATCCGACAATGCCAAAAGTAGAGTTGGAACCAGGAAAACCCCCTGAACAATTAATATCTTTACCTTGGGCGGAAAAGGAGGCTAAAGATATTGCGTCAATCCTCAAAACCCAAGCCCTGACAGGTAAAGAAGCTAGCAAAACTGCAATTTTACAGAAGATTTCCCAAGCCCGAATCATTCACTTTGCTACCCACGGTTTACTTGATGATAACCGGGGATTGGGAAGTGCGATCGCCTTAGCACCCTCCAGTAAAGATAACGGCTTACTCACCGCCGAAGAAATCTTGAACCTGAAGTTAAATGCAGATTTGGTCGTTCTCAGTGCTTGCGATACCCGACGCGGACGGATTACTGGTGATGGGGTGATTGGTTTATCTCGTTCCTTAATTAGCGCAGGTGTTCCTAGTGTCGTTGTTTCCTTGTGGGCTGTTGATGATAATTCCACATCATCTTTAATGACCGAGTTCTATAACAATCTGCAACAAAAACTTGACAAAGCCACCGCATTACGAAAAGCCATGCTGACAACGATGCAAAAATATCCTCAACCAAAAAATTGGGCTGCATTTACGTTGATTGGGGAATCTTGAACAATCTCGGCTCTCAGACAAGAGACGCGATAAATCGCCGTCTCTACAAAGATGGGGATTTATCAAAAAGCTAAATTTTGCATATCCTCCCACCGACAAGAGATATATATTTGTAAATTTCTAAACACTTATGAAACGTATTACATCTGGCATTTTACTCACTGGTTTTATTTGGTCTGGCTTGGGTATGTTCTCCCTCCCACCACAAGTTACCGCAGTTGCCCAAACCCAGGAAGATAGTAACTTATTTTACCTTTATAAAGGTCAACGCATTCCCCTAAACCAGCGACAAGATGCGATCGCAGTTACTTTTAAAAAAGTCTCTACGCGTAGCCCTGCGGCTCAACCCCTTTATCTGCAACTCCAGGAATCCCTACAGGGTGGCGTTCGGGGAGGTAGTGGGGCAAAAGTTAGTCCTTTGGGCGAGAATCATGCTGTAGTAAATTTGCCTGCTGGAACCCTAAATGCCTTACAGCAGCGCATTCAGCAGCAACCCTACGTAGAAAATACCTTACCAGTTCTGACTCGTCAGCAAACAAAAGAAGTTATCGTTTTACCCAACGAAATTATCGTTAGTTTTGACCCAAAAGTTGACGAAAGTCAGAGACAAACTATTTTACAGCAGAGTAATCTGACAATTGTACGTCCGTTGCGCTTCAACCGCGATCGCTATCTGGTCAAATCTACAACGGCGGCTGGAACACAAATCCTCAATGTCGCCAACCAACTCAACAATGTCAAAGGCATCTCTTCTGCTCAACCTAACTTTATCCAATCAATTACCGACCAAAATCTCGAAACAGCTAGCAAACAAATAGCGAATCTCAAGGGAACTGGGGATTCGGTATTGGGAAAACTCTTACCTAGTTCCCAGTCCCCAGACCTCAGTCCCCAGTCTACTAGAGGGATTTCTCCAAAAACCAGCTTACTCGGATTGGCGTGGCATTTGAACAGCTTACCCCTACAACAATGTTTGCCCCAACTATCTAGTTGGGAATTATTACAAACCTGCCTGCAAAAGTCTACTGTCGCCACAAAATCTCCTGTTTCCCGCACAGATATTCGCGTCACCGATGCTTGGAAACGTAGTAACGGCGGACGTGGTGTAGTTGTTGCAGTCATCGATAGCTTGATTCAATGGGATCATCCTGATTTGGCCGGTAGTCTCTATACTGTGAAGGCGGTTGACAAATGTCCATATGAAGTCCACGGCTGGGATTTTTCAAGTGGTGGTAATAGTCTCGACCCCTGCGAAATCGGCGATGGCGATACCCGCATCAGTCGTACTGAACTCGCCATTCTCACAGCCAGATTTCAAGATACTTTCAAATTATCGGATGCAGAATTAATTCGACAATATTCTGTTGAAGCGCTGGAGATGAAACAAAAATACCCAAATGCGTCTGTGGAGGAAATTGCTCAGGTTTTACGTTACGTTTTTCGCACTTATAAAGTCGGGGGAGAATTTCATGGTACTTGGGTGAGTGGGGTAATTGCCGCTAAATCCCAAGATAATCAAGGACTCGTGGGTGTAGCGCCCAATGCTCAAATTTTACCAGTGCGGTTGTTTGGATTGAATGGAAGTTACAGTCCTTCTGCCTATATCGAAGCCATTGGTTACGCAGCTGATCGCGGTGCTGATATCATTAATCTTAGCTTGGGTAGTACACTACCAACTGACGGAGAAGAAGAAGCGATCGCAGATGTCCTCAAAGCACATCCTAAACTGGTAATTGTGGCTGCTGCTGGTAACGAAAACTCTAACCGTGTCGCCTATCCCGCCGCTTATCCGGGAGTAGTAGCTGTTGGTGCAACAAATCTTTTAGGTAATCGCGCCCCTTACAGTAACTACGGCAAAGGTTTAGCTATAGCTGCACCAGGAGGAGACTTAAATACCCCAGGAATGCTGGGTGGAATTCCCACCACAGGCGGTACTTGGCTGGATGCTTTTTGGCAAGGAATGTCCACCCCTGAGTCTCGTTGGTCTACTGTGCTGGATGCGCGGGGCAAATATTGGTGGGTGGAAGGCACATCCTTTGCATCGCCAGCCGTCGCGGGGGTAGTGGCTTTGATGAAAGGAGAAAATAAAGAAATTAGCAGAGAACGTTTGGTGAGTATCTTAAAATCCACAGCTAGTTACGAGGGGCTGAGGATCTCTGATGATGATGCTAGGGTATATCGTTCGCAGCGACGCAAAGGTGAAGTTTCCTCTTCGGTGAAAGGTCAGTCATACTTTTTTGGCAAAGGACTGGTGAATGCTGATGCCGCAGTCAAGGCGGTGAAGCAAAGGCGATAAAATTATAGATATAGGTTGAAAAGCGATCGCTACACCAAAGTCTGAGATAATAACTCCGACTCAAAAGTTTTTGAATAAATCCTAATTACCTTCTTGCTGCTCCGACCAAGTTTGTAAATCAGATACATCCGTGAAATCTAATAATGTTTGTGCGGGGCAAAGATATCTGCTTGCTGAGATATGTTGGTAAATTTCCCGCTCCTGTATAAAAAGTCCTAACTCTAAAATCTATGCGCGATCGCAAACTTAGTTTAACCGCATTGATCACTCTTATCTTGACTATTTCACAACCCATCGCAAATTTGCCTCCACTATTCCAGGTGTCGCAGGTATTGGCGCAAACACCAGCAGACCGGAAAATAGAAGCAGACCGATTGTCGCAGCAAGGTTATGAGCAATCTCAGATCAGTCAATTTAAAGCGGCATTACAATCTTGGCAAAAAGCGCTGATCATCTATCGAGAAATCAAAGACCGTTTAGGCGAGGGTAATACTGTGGGCAATCTGGGAATTGCTTACCAAGTCCTGGGAAACTACAGCAAAGCCATTGAGTACCACCAACAGAAATTGGCGATTGCCCGTGAAATCAAAGACCGTTTAGGCGAGAGTAATGCTCTGGGCAATCTGGGAATTGCTTACAAAAACCTGGGAAACTACAGCAAAGCCATTGAGTACCTACAGCAAACTTTGGCGATCGCTAGGGAAATCAAAGACCGTTTAGGCGAGGGTAATGCTCTGGGCAATCTGGGACTTGCTTACGATGCCCTGGGAGACTACAGCAAAGCCATTGAATACCAGCAGCAGAGTTTGGCGATTGCCCGTGAAATCAAAGACCGTTTAGGCGAGGGTAATGCTCTGGGCAATCTAGGAATTGCTTACCAAGCCCTGGGAGACTACAGCAAAGCCATTGAGTACCACCAACAGAAATTGGTGATCGCTAGGGAAATGAAAGACCGTTTAGGCGAGGGCGCTGCACTGGGCAATCTGGGACTTGCTTACCGTTCTCTGGGAGACTACAGCAAAGCCATTGAATACCAGCAGCAGAGATTAGCGATCACTAGGGAAATGAAAGACCGTTTAGGCGAAGGTCAATCTTTGGGCAATATGGGACTTGCTTACAATGACCTGGGAGACTATGGCAAGGCCATTGAGTGCCAGCAGCAGAGTTTAGCGATCGCCCAAGAAATTAAAGACCGTAATGGCGAGGGTCATGCACTGGGCAATCTGGGAATTGCTTACAAAAACCTGGGAGACTATAGCAAAGCCATTGAATACCACCAGCAGAGTTTGGCAATCGCCCAAGAAATTAAAGACCGTAATGGCGAGGGTCATGCACTGGGCAATCTGGGAATTGCTTACGATTCCCTGGGAGACTACAGCAAAGCCATTGAGTACCTACAGCAAACTTTGGCGATCGCCCGTGAAATCAAAGACCGTTTAAGCGAGGGGGCTACACTGGGCAATCTGGGAGTTGCTTACCGTTCCCTGGGAGACTATAGCAAAGCCATTGAATACCACCAGCAACATTTAGTGATCGCCCGTGAAATTAAAGACCGTTTAGGCGAGGGGGCTGCACTGGGCAATTTGGGAATTGCTTACCAAGCCCTGGGAGACTACAGCAAAGCCATTGAATACCACCAGCAGAGTTTGGTGATCACACGAGAAATCAAAGATCGTTTAGGCGAGAGGGCTGCACTGGGCAATCTGGGAGTTGCTTACAAAAACCTGGGAGACTACAGCAAAGCCATTGAATACCACCAGCAGAGTTTGGCGATCGCACGAGAAATCAAAGATCGTTTAGGGGAGGGACAATCTATGGGCAATCTGGGGCTTGCTTACCAAGAATCTGGCAAGCTTACAGAAGCAGAAAAAACCCTCCGCACTGTGATTGAAGTCTGGGAATCTCTCAGGGGACAGTTGGGTAAAAATGATAGCTATAAAGTCTCAATTTTTGAAGAACAAGCTCGTACTTACCGCACGCTGCAACAAGTCCTAATTGCTCAGAATAAAACTAAAGAAGCGTTAGAAATTTCTGAACGGGGTCGTTCTAGGGCGTTTGTGGAGTTATTGACTTCACGCTTATCGGGCAAAAATATAGGTCAAATCCCAGAAAAACCGACATTATCCCTGCTGCAACAAATCGCCAAACAACAAAGTGCCACCCTCGTTGAATATTCAATTATTGGTGATGAATTCAAGATTCAGGGTAAACAAGAACAAAAAGAATCAGAACTCTACATTTGGGTAATCAAACCCACAGGTGAAGTTACCTTCCGCAAAGCTGACCTCAAACCCCTGTGGCAGAAAGAAAACACAACTCTTGATAAACTTGTTACCACCAGCCGCAACTCCATCGGTGCAACAAGTACACCTTTTCGAGGTGGTATTATCCCCAGGGAGAATCCTGATAAATCCAAAGCCGAACAAAAATTTCAGCAACTCCATAAACTGCTGATTGAACCCATTGCTGACTTGCTTCCCAAACAAGAAACTGAAAAAGTTATCTTCATTCCTCAAGGTGCATTATTCCTCGTCCCCTTCGCCGCATTACAAGACGCAGATGGTAAATACCTAATTGAAAAACACACCATCCTTACATCACCATCAATTCAGGTTTTAGACTTAACCCACAAACAGAAACAACGGATCGGCACAAAACCCATAGAAGGGAAAAATACGTTGATTGTTGGTAATCCAATAATGCCTTTTCTCGCCTCAAAAATCGGCGAAACTCCGCAACAATTAACACCTTTACCTGGCGCAGAAAGGGAAGCAACTGCAATTAGCAAGTTACTTAAAACTGAACCTCTCATCGGTAACAAAGCAACAGAAGCAACTGTAGTCAAGCGTTTACCCCAAGCGCGATTTGTGCATTTAGCAACACACGGCATATTTGATGATATCCAAGGATTAAATAGTGGTATTGCTTTGACTCCATCTGGCAAGGATGATGGATTATTAACAGCCTCAGAAATCCTTGATCTGAAGCTAAATGCCGAATTAGTCGTTTTAAGCGCTTGCGACACCGGACGCGGACGCATTTCTGGGGATGGAGTAATTGGTTTATCTCGTTCGTTAATTAGTGCTGGTGTCCCCAGCGTCTTAGTATCCCTTTGGTCAGTCCCAGATGCGCCCACAGCCCAATTAATGACGGAATTTTATCAAAATCTGCAAAAAGGCTCTGACAAAGCACAAGCACTGCGACAGGCGATGTTGACGACGATGAAAAAGAGTCCAAATCCAGTTGATTGGGCAGCTTTTACTCTCATCGGGGAAGCTGATTAGGTTTTTAAAGTTATCTACTCAACCTAAAAGCGCTGTATATCTCTTTAAAATCCCTGCTCTACTCCTAACTCTAAAATCTATGGGCGATCGCAAACTTAGTTTAACTGCATTAATCACTCTCATCTTGACTGTTTCACTGCCGATTGCAAATTTGCCTCCACTATTCCAGGTGTCGCAGGTATTGGCGCAAACACCAGCAGAACGGAAAGTAGAAGCAGACCGTCTTTTACAGCAAGGTAGAGAGCAATATCAAACTAATCAATCGGAAGCTGCATTAAAATCTTGGCAACAAGCATTGATTATTTACCAAAAAATTAGAGACTATAAAAGTGAAGTCAAGGTATTAAATAATATTGGTCTGGCACACCAGCAACAAGCAGAATATGCCAGTGCGATTGATTACCTACAGCGTTCCTTAAGCATAGCAAGAGCTATAGAAGACCAGTTAGGTCAAGCCAAAGCGCTGGGTAATCTCGGTACTGTATTTCAAGATACAGGAGATTATGCTCAATCAATTTATTATCACCAACAAAATTTAGCGATCGCACGAGAAATAAAAGACAGCCAAAGTGAAGGTAAAGCACTTGCTAATCTTGGCCTTGTTTACTATTTTTTAGGCGATGCTACAACAGCAATTAAAAATTCCTCGGAAGCTTTAGCAATTTTTCAAAAAATTCCAGATCGTCAAAGTCAGGGGGCATCGTTAAATAATCTCGGTCTTACTTACTCTGCAATTGGAGATTACCCGAAAGCAATTCAAAACTACCAACAGGCTTTAACAATTGCTAGAGAAATGACAAACCGTCAACTTGAAGGAAAAATCCTGGGTAATTTGGGTAGTATCTATTATGTTTTAGGGAAATACCCTCAAGCTATTGATTATCAACAAAAATGGCTAGCAATAGCACGGGAAATTGACGATAATCAAAGCCAGGAAAACGCTCTAGGCAATTTAGGTTTTACTTACTATACTCTGAAAGACTACCCCAAGGCAATTGATTATCAACAGCAAAGTTTGGCAATTGCGCGGAAAATTAACGACCGACTTGGTGAGGGTACATCTCTCTTAAATTTAGGACTTGCTTTCTATAAATCTGGTAATCTTCCCATAGCAGAGAAAAGCCTTTATGAAGCAATCAATATTTGGGAAACTCTCAGAAATACAAAATTAAAGTTACAAGATGCTAACAAAGTATCTCTTTTTGATACTCAAATAAACACTTATACACTCTTACAGCAAGTTTTAATTGCCCAAAATAAACCCGATACGTCCTTAGAAATTTCAGAGCGTGGTCGCGCTAGAGCTTTAGTGGAGCTAATTGCATCTCGCCTATCGAGCAATAATAGCAATGAAGCCAAACCTCCCCAATCGCCGACAATTGCGGAGATGAAACAAATTGCCAATATACAGAACTCAACTCTAGTTCAATATTCAATAATTAGAGATGTAGGTAAAGTAGAATTTAAAGAATTAGAACTTTACATTTGGGTAATCAAACCAACAGGTGAAGTTACCTTCCGCAAAGCTGACTTGAAACCCCTGTGGCAAAAAGAAAATACAACTCTGGAAAAACTCGTTATCGCTAGCCGCAACTCCATTAATGCAACAAGTACACCTTTTCGCGGTGGTATTATCCCCAGTGAAGATATTGATAAACCCAAAGCCAAACAAAAATTTCAGCAACTCCATAAACTGCTGATTGAACCCATCGCTGACTTGCTTCCCAAACAAGAAACCGAAAAAGTTATCTTCATTCCCCAAAGTAGCCTATTCCTCGTCCCCTTCGCTGCATTACAAGACACAGACGGTAAATACCTGATTGAAAAACACACTATTCTCACATCACCATCAATTCAAGTTTTAGATTTAACCCACAAACAGAAACAACGGATCGGCACAAAACCCATAGAAGGGAAAGATACGCTGATCGTTGGGAATCCGACGATGCCTTTTGTCGCACCAAAAATCGGCGAAACTCCGCAACAATTAAAACCTTTACCTGGCGCAGAACTTGAAGCAGTTGCAATTAGCAAGTTACTCAAAACCGAACCTTTCATCGGCAACAAAGCCACAGAATCAATTGTAGTAAAGCGTTTACCCCAAGCGCGATTTATTCATTTAGCAACCCACGGTTTATTTGATGATATCCAAGGATTAAATAGTGGGATTGCTTTAACTCCATCGGGTAAAGATGATGGTTTATTAACAGCCTCAGAAATCCTCGACCTGAAGCTCAACGCCGAATTAGTCGTTTTAAGCGCTTGTGACACCGGACGCGGACGGCTAACAGGGGATGGGGTAATTGGTTTATCTCGTTCTTTAATTAGTGCTGGTGTACCCAGTGTCTTAGTATCGCTGTGGTCGATTCCAGATACGCCCACAGCCCTATTAATGACGGAATTTTATCAAAATCTGCAAAAAGGCTCCGACAAAGCGCAAGCACTGCGACAGGCAATGTTGACGACGATGAAAAATAATCCGAATCCCGTTGATTGGGCAGCTTTTACTCTCATTGGCGAAGCAGAGTAAGTTTTTAATAATTCGTAATTAGTAATTTGTATATGTTCCAACCACATTCTTTAAGATTAATCCTGTTGCTGTGCCTATCTTTGTGTTCAGAAACAGCCAGCGCCTATCCTAAACCAAGACCCTTAACCCCACCCACTCAGCTAATAACCCAAAGCAACACCCCAGACAGCAACCGTGCTGCGGCCCAAAAAGCAGAAGCAAAAGCCCAACAATTAGGCAAACAGAAAGCACCCTTATTAAGCCAAGTCATTCCTAAATGGGAAGAAGCCCTAAAATATTGGCGTTTAGCAAAAGACCGCAAAAAAGAAGCCACAACTCTCGATGAAATTGCCAAACTATACTGGGTTCGGGGAGAATATCCCAAAGCTTTGGAATATGCTCAAAAAGCGCTGCCTATTTGTAAAGCTTTAGGGGATAAGGAATGTGAGGGTGCAGCCACTGGTTCACTTAGCTTGATCTACGACCAAATGGGAGAATATCAAAAAGCGATTGATATCCGTCTGCAAATTCCATTACTCTTTCCTAAAAGTCTCGACTTACCATCTATCACTTACACCACGATTGGACAGATTTACAGTGACAAATTAGGCAAAAAAAAGAAAGCACTTGAGTATTACAACAAAGCTTTGGATTACTGGAAAGAAAAAGGTGATGTCATCCATCAAGCTGAAGTACTCGAAGATATTGCTTTGTTTCACTTATTTTTAGGTGAAATAGAAAAAAGTCTTGAAATCATCAAGCAAGCTAATAATCTCGACCCAAAATTTAAGAGAGATGGAAGCAAATATAATGTGTTTTACGTTGCGTTACGCAGCTCAACTTGTTCCGATAAATTAGCATCAATAAAAAAGCCTCTTGAAATTGAGAAATTAGATAATTCTTCTAACCAATCAGCAAACGTTAATTCTGGCGCAGCTATCAACAATAATATCGAATCTTGGAAAGAAAAAGTTCAAAAATATCACACGCAAGAGATTGTTAGGGGTGAGGTAAATTTTCTAGAATTGCTTGGCGGTTTAGAATACCAAAGAATTGGAGAATATCAAAAAGCCGTTGAAGTTTATCAACAAGCACTCAAACTAAGGCAAATAATGGGCGGTAAGCCTGATGAAGCAAACACACTTACCGATATTGCTGATATTCTCAACCAGCAAGGAAAAAAGCAAGAAGCAATTAATGCCCTTAATCAAGCATTAGACATTCAACGCCAAATTAAAACTCGTCCAGCAGAAGCAGATACTCTATTGACTCTTGGTGATGTTTACTCGTCTTTAGGGGCATATCCTGAGAGTTTAAATGTTTATAAGCAAGCATTATCCATCTGGCAAATTATTGGCAATCGCAGCCGTGAAACTGACACTCTGATGAGGATTGGTGATGTTTATCGCAAATCACAAACATACCCACAAGCTCTGAATTATTATCAACAAGCATTGTCTATATCTAAAAACACAGGAAACTGTCACCATGAAGCCATCTTACTAGAAAATATTAGTCAAAATTACCTGGCTGCGGGAGATTATCAACAAGCAATTAATTTTGGGAATCAGTCCTTAACTTTATCTCGTAATTTAGAGATTGATGAGTATAAATTAGCCTTAGAAGCAAAGACGCTTGATATCCGCGCTCAAGTTGAGATTAAACAAGGAAATTATTCCAAGTCTTTAGAATCTTCTCAAAAAGCCAGAAAACTGGGGCGAGAATCAGGCTTTAGGCAAATAGAAGCGAATGCGATCACCGCAACTGCTGAAGCTTACGCAGCCCTCAAACAACCAGATAAAGCTATACAAGCCTATCAAGAACAACTTGCTCTTTATCGTGAAATGGGCTTACGTTCTGAACAAGCCCAAAGTCTCTACAATATCGCCAAACTGCAACGGCAAAACAAGCAATTCCAAGCAGCCCTCACTGAGATAGATAAAGCAATAATAATCATCGAAAATATCCGCAAAGAAGTTGCTAGTTCAGACTTACGAACCTCATTTTTTGCCACTGTACAAGATTATTATCAACTTAAAATCGAAATCTTGATGGAACTACACAAAAAAGCTCCATCAAAAGGATACGATGCCGATGCCCTCAATACCAGCGAACGCTCTCGCGCTAGAGGACTTGTAGAACTGTTAACTGAAGCACGCGCCAATATCCGCAAAGGTGCAAACCCGGAACTCCTAGCAGAGGAAAGCCGCTTACAAGCCTTAATTGATACTAGGGAAAAACTGCGGCTTGAGATGGTTAATAGTAACAAAATCAAAGACCCCATTTCTCAAGCCAACGCTGACAAGTTAAAAACAGAGATCGATCAACTTCTAAACCAACAAAAGGAATTAGAAACTAAAATCCGCCAAAGTAATCCGAAATACGCCAACCTGAAGTATCCCCAGCCTCTAACTGTACCGCAAATTCAGCAACAACTCGATCAAGATACGCTGCTTTTACAGTATTCCTTGGGTAAGGAACGTAGTTTTCTATGGGTGGTTTCTCCCAATTCTCTCGACACTTACGAACTTCCCAAAAAACAAGAGATTGAAGAAAGTGCCATCAATTTATTCTGTCTCATCAGCCAAAACACTTCTAAACCGCCTTCGGTAACAAATAAAGAAAACCCCTGTGCAAATATCAAAACTCGACGGATTGATAAAGCAGCCACCGAACTTAGTCAACTCATTCTCGCACCTGTAAAAGATAAATTAGGCACTAAACGCTTAGTCATTGTTGCAGATGGAGCTTTGCAATATATTCCCTTTGCTTCATTGGCTGATTTAACCGCCCCTCCTACCCTACTAGGGAAGGGTGAGAAAGACAAACTCCCCTCCCCTATTAGGGGCAGAGGGGCTGGGGGAGAGGTCATTGCGGGAGATAATGATAGAGGAGGTATTGATGTTAACCCAAATATTCCGGCATCAGAAAACAACTTTAACTACCAACCGCTATTTGTTAATCATGAAATAGTCAATCTACCTTCCGCATCAGCGATCGCTATTCAACGCCAAGAGTACGCTACACGCAAAGAAGCACCCAAAACCTTGGCTATCTTCGCTGACCCAGTATACAACGCTACTGATACTCGATTAACCAATACTCAAAATAAACAACAAAATAAACAAGAATCCATCGATATCGAACTAGAACATTCTGCCCTCAAGCGTTCTGGCGATACATTGAATAACCAGTTATGGGGACGACTGCTAGGTACTCGTACAGAAGCTGAGACAATTTTAAAACTTGTACCCGATTCCAGGAATCTGCAAGCCTTTGATTTTGATGCTAACTACACTTTGGCAACTAGCAGCAGTCTCAACCAATACCGTATTTTACACTTTGCTACTCACGGCTTTGTTAACGATGCCAACCCAGAGCTATCAGGTATTGTCCTTTCCCTAGTAGATAAACAAGGTAAAAACATCCGGGGATATCTGCGTTTAGAAAACTTATTTAACCTCGATTATCCAGCCGATTTAATTGTTCTAAGTGCTTGTGAAACTGGCTTAGGCAAAGAAATCCAAGGTGAAGGCTTGGTGGGATTGACAAGGGGCTTAATGTATGCGGGTGCAGAACGACTGGTGGTGTCGTTGTGGGAGGTTAGTGACAAAGGTACATCTGAGTTTATGCAGGAATTTTACAAACTTATGTTGCAGCAAGGCAAGTCAGCAAATCAGGCATTGCGGGAGACGCAATTGAAAATGTGGCATGAGGGGCGTAATCCTTATTATTGGTCAGCGTTTACGTTCTTGGGTGAGTGGCGATGACAACTCACGCCGATCTACTCAACTCAAAAGCACTGGAATATTTTGCATAACCTCACGCAACCCAGAGATACAATCCTTTAAAGCGACTTCAGCCACAATATAAATAAAATTCTATGTCTTATATTAAACGCCGTCATTTTCTCCAATTTTCTGCTTCTACTCTTGCAACATTGGGTTTAAGCCAGTTGGATATTATGCAGCAGGGCGAACGTATGAGCCAAGTTCTCGCCCAAAGTACACCCCGTAAACTGGCGCTACTCGTGGGAATCAATGAGTATTCTGGTACAATCCCAGCTTTAAAAGGTTGTATAAATGACGTTCTTTTACAGAAAGAGTTATTAATTTACCGCTTTGGCTTTAAACCAGAGGATATCCGCATCTTGACGGATAAACAAGCTACCCGTGAAGGTATCCTCACAGCCTTTGAAGAACATTTGATTAAGCAAGCTAAACCAGGGGATGTGGTGGTGTTCCACTTTTCTGGACATGGTTCACAAGTAGAAGATCGCGATCGCGATTCCCCAGATGGACTCAACAGCACTTTTGTACCCATAGATAGTCAATTACCGCCAGGATATCCGGCTGTTGGTGGTGCAGTTCAAGATATTACGGGACATACACTGTTTTTATTGATGTATGCATTGAAAACAGACAACGTTACTGTTGTGTTAGATAGCTGTCATTCTGGGGGTGGTACGCGGGGAAATTTGCGAGTGCGATCACGCGATGGTGGGACGCTGTTGCAACCGAGTCAAGCAGAACTTGATTATCAACAACAATGGCTTAGTAAACTGGGACTTTCACAACAACAATTTATCGAACTCCGCAGAAAAAACGTTGCCAAGGGAGTTGTCATCGCTAGCGCCAAACGGGAACAGTATGCCGCTGATGCAGCTTTTGATGACTTTTATGCCGGAGCTTTTACTTATATATTCACTCAATATCTATGGCAGCAAACTGGGAATGAACCTGTCAATAGAGCGATCGTCAATGTAGCTCGGAATACGAAATACTTAGCGAGGAAAGAAGGTAACAATCAAGATCCAGAATTAGAAACAAATTTTAGCAAAGAAAATACCAACGCACCCATCTATTTTTCTCGCTTTTCGGCTTTGCCGGCTGAGGCTGTGGTAACTCAAGTTAACAAAGATCAAGTGAAATTATGGCTCGGCGGTATAGATTCACAAAGTTTGGAAGCTTTTAAAAAAGATATGATTTTAACTGTCTTAGATCCTCAAGGCGGTGAAAGAGGACTGGTAAAGTTAGGCGCTCGTCAAGGATTAATTGCCGACGGGAAACTCCTAACCACTGCTAGGGCAGAAATCCCAATTAAACCAGGAACTTTATTACAAGAACGCATCCGCAGTATTCCCAATAATCTGACTTTAAAGATTGGGCTAGATAAATCCTTAGATAATAATATAACCCAGCAAGCAACACAAGCTCTCCAGGCGCTCAATCGCATTGAACCCAAACCCTTGGGAACTGTTGAGGTGCAATATATTTTTGGGCGTATGACTGATGCCAAATATCAGCAATTACAGAAACAACGAGTAGCTAATCTCCCAACGGTGGGTAGTTTTGGCTTATTTTTACCTAGCCAAGATCAGATAGTTTCCGCCTCCTTTGGTAATAGTAAGGAAACAGTGAGTGAGGCGGTAAAGCGGTTGCAACCTAAGTTAAAATCGCTGCTAGCAGCCAGAATTGTCAAGCAAATGCTGGGCAATACTAATACATCTAAAATTGCAGTCACGGCATCCATGAATATCGCTGGCAATAACGAGTTACTTGGCGAAACTTTCACTATTCGCGGTGCTGTGAACAAAACAACTGGACAAACAAATAAACCCGCCCCTGTACAGGCGATAAATTCCTCTAATTCTAGTGTTGCCAAATTACCAATCGGAACTGCAATTACTTTCCAAGTTCAAAATAACGAGTCTAGCCCTCTATACGTCAGCATTTTGGTGATTGATGCTCAAGGAGAAATGACAGTCATCTTTCCCAATGATTGGTCAGCCTCAGAAGATGCTGCATTAGTGCAGGCAAAACAAAAGCAGGTGATTCCCCAAGCTGATGATGCCTTCAAACTCACTATTGGGGAACCCTTGGGAATCTCAGAAGCCCTAATCATCGCCAGTACAACACCTCTGCGGACTTCTCTCAAAGTCTTGCAAAAAATTGCTCAGTCAAGAGGACTGGAAAATCACAATGCCCCGATCGCTGTTCCTGATGAAGTGTTAGATGTTACCAGGAGTTTGCTTGATGACTTAGATGCAGGGACTCGTGGCGGAATTAATGTCGAAGGGATCGCTTTGCCCGATGGAGTTCGGGGTATTGATACCAAAAAACTGGCAGCAATGGCGATCGCATTTGAGGTGGTTGCTGCTACGAGTATTTAACTAATTTTGGCGCAATCCCATAAATATGAAATAGTAAATGAGAAAGTACAGCAATGGCTAAAAATTGTTCACAATGGGGAAAATTTGTCCTGAAAATCAGTAACGTCAAAACACCTCAACCCCATCCTCTGGGATTAATCCTGTTGCTATGTGTATTCTTGTGTTCAGAAACCGTCAACGCCTAGGGTGTTGACTTTGTGGGAAATTAAGCCAAAAGTTTTCATGCAATTTCTGTGTTGCTATTTGAGGCAGAAAACACGGTTCTTCTCTTTGAAAGCATAGATTGACCGAAAACTTGATCTGACCAAGCTTCAAGATCAAGATACCGAACTGTTTCTAAGGCAAGTTTTACAACAGATCCTGTCAACTTCATAGTAGATAAAGAAAGGCTCAAAATCATCTGACCTATCTGTTTAAAAGGACATCGAGAAGAAAACTGTTTATATTTGCCAAAAAGTGATTCAATCACATCAGAAGTCGCAAGTATTGTCTGTTCTGACTGAATTTTAGAACTTTCAATTGTCAAATAATCTATAATTTTTAGTTGAAAATTAACTAGACAATTGGCTCCCATTGTTTGCTGTAACTTCAAAATACTACTTAATTTTTGATTAAGCCCACAAGTTTTAAGGTGAGTCTCTACAGTTCGAGTCATTTTAACCATTTGGCTCCAAATACTAAGCGGCTCTTGATAATTGATTAACCATCCTAATTTTGATTTTAATTTTTGCCTCAAAATGGCTGGTTCAATATTTGGTACCAGTTCTACTATTATGTCTATTGGAGAATCTAAAAGTTTAATAGCCCAATTAATTAGCCTTTCGATATTGAAATAACGACATTGAGAACGTTGAGATGGTGGAGATAAAAATGATAGCTCTGTTTGTTGTAGCTGTTGTCGGCATCGTGTACATTGCTCGATGAAAGTCTGATATTTTTCATCGGCTACTAGCTCATGCTTGAGCAGTAAAGCCATTGCATGAGTCACATCATACGTGTAAATCACTTCTGGATAATTCTCTTGGTACAGCTTGATACCTTTTTGGATATCACTGCCGTGATCAGCTATTATTTGTAATGGACGACCAACTTTTGAAGTTAGCTCAGAGAGCTTCTGCGATATGTATTCTCCCTTCGTGGAGTGCATAATTTCCAATGCAAGAAGTTCTATATCTTGATGTCCTAATCCTCGTTTTAAAGGAAAAATTTCTGATTCAAGTAGTTGTTGTGAAACTCCCAAAATTACCAGAGCTTTTTCTGCCCCTAGTTCTACAGTCAAATCTACAATAAAGATCCAATCACTTCGATATTCTTTTTCTCTATTGAGTTCGTACAGACCAATTCGCCCTAACCATTTTCTAATACTACTAAAGCTTGGAGTACCCTGGTTACAAAAATCAGCGTACAATTCAAAAGTCTTTTCGACTCCTCGCAAACTACTGCCGCACTTGATAACTTGTTCTAATGATATTTGAATTGTTTCGACTGAATAATGATGTCCCTTCGCTACCTTATCAAGAGCCTGTCCACTTGTTTGCAACTTAGTTAGAGTGTTTGTAATTAACTCTTTTTTTTTCCTGCGCTCGTCTCAATGTTCTGTTTGAGTAGCTTTGATTCAGCAATTTTTGCTCTGCTTTTCCAATAGTCTCGTGAGGTTGATAAATCTCTGACTTTTATTTCTAATGCTCTGAGTTTTTTCTGTTTTTCCAAAGCTCTCTCTTTCCAATTGTCTCGACCATTGCGAAACAATCTTGCTAATCGGCTGGTTGGGCTTTTAAACTCTTGCATTAACTTCTATGCAGCTACGTACTTCTTGCATGAAAATTTAACACTTTAAAACCCTCAGAGTCAACACCCTAGTCAACGCCTATCCCAAACCGACACCTTCAACCCCACCCCCTCAACTCCAAAGCCAAACCAACACTTCAGACAGCAACCGCGCAGCGGCCGAAAAAGCAGAAGCAGAGGCTAAAAAGTTAGACTTAAAAACAACACCCATTACTCAAGTCATTGCTAAATGGGAAGAAGCCCTAAAGTATTGGCGTTTAGCAAAAGACCGTAAAGAAGAAGCCAAAACTCTCAATAAAATTGCTACATTTTACTTGGGTCGGGGAGAATATCCCAAAGGTGTGGAATATGCCAAAAAAGCACTACCTATTTGTCAAGCTTTAGGCGATCCTCAATGTGAGGAAGGAGCCATTGCGTTAACTGGCCTGAGCTACGAGGGTATGGGAGAATATCAAAAGGCGATTGAGAACGATCTGCAAGCTGCATCAGTGTCTCCTAACTCTCCCAATTTACGACCTAGCGCTTTAACGAAAATTGGGCAAATTTACGGTATTGACTTAGGAGAAACACAGAAAGCACTTGATTTTTACAACCAAGCTTTGGCTTTTTGGAAAGAAAAAGGTGATGTAGTCAAACAAGCTGAAATCCTCGAAAAAATTGCTGGTTTTTATATCCACTTAGGTGAAATAAATAAAAGCGTTGAAATTTACAAGCAAGCTAATATTCTTGACCCAGAATTTAAAAGGGATAGAAGAGTATCTGATTTAGAGTACGACTTGTTATCACAATCCCTATGTACAGATAAATTAGCAACATTAAAAAAACGCCCCAAAATTGAGCAACCAAAGAATTCGTCAAATAAATCTGCAACCGCTAATTCTAAAGCCGTTACCTACAATCAAATTGAAAAATCGCAACGAGAAGCCGAGAAGTACCGTAAACAAGGATATCTTAATTTTGAAGCGGTTGAGCTAGTATTTTTTATTGGCGATCAATACGAAATACTTGGGGAGTATCCAAAAGCCCTGAAAGTTTATAACCAAGCATTGAAATTGAGACAAACTATGGGCGATAAACCTAAGGAAGCAGAGACACTCACCGAGATTGCTGATATTCTCAACAAGCAAGGTAAAAAACAAGAAGCTATTAATTACCTCAATCAAGCATTAGAAATTCAACGCCAGATTAAAACTCTTCCAGCAGAAGCAGATACTTTAAATACTCTTGGTAATGTTTACTTATCTTTAGGGGCGTATACTGAGAGTTTAAATGCTTATAATAAAGCATTATCTTTATGGAAAAATATTGGCGATCGCAGCAGTGAAACTAGTACTCTGTGGGATATTGGTTATATATATCGAAAGTTGCAAAATTACCCACAAGCCCTGAACTATTATCAGCAAGCCTTGTCTACATCCCGAACAACGGGAAACTGTCACTATGAAGCCTTATCATTAGAGTATATTAGTCCAACTTACCTTAATTCTGGAAATGATCAACAAGCAATTAGTTTTGCCAATCAGGCTCTAGATTTATCTCGTAATTTAGAGGTGATTGAGTTTAAATCAGCCATAGAAGCAAATATACTGAATATCCGCGCTCAAGTTGAAAGTAAACAAGGAAATTATTCCCAGGCTCTAGAAGACTCTCAAAAAGCCAGAAGATTAGCGCGAGAAATAGGCGCTAGGGAGATAGAAGGTATAGCTTACACCCGAACGGCTGAAGCTTACGCATCTCTCAAACAACCCCAAAAAGCCATCCAAACTTATCAAGAACAACTTGCTCTTTATGCCCAAATGGGCTTAAGTACTGAACAAGCCCAAAGTCACTACAATATCGCCAAACTGCAACACCAAAACAATCAATTACCAGAATCCCTCAGTGAAATAGATAAAGCAATCAAAATCATCGAAAACATCCGCAAAGAAATCGTTAGTGAAGATTTAAAAACTTCCTTTTTTGCCACAGTACAAGATTATTATCAACTGAAAATCGACATTTTGATGGAACTGCACAAAAAAGACCCATCAAAAGGATACAACGCTCTTGCCCTCGACACCAGCGAACGCTCCCGCGCCCGCAGTCTGCTAGAACTCCTGACTGAAGCCCATGCAGATATCCGTAAAGGGGTAGATCCAAAACTCTTAGAAGAGGAACTTAGTGTACAGCAACAAATTGATGCCAGAAGGAAAATCAGAATTGAACTCTTATCAAGTAAAAAAAACCTAGAACAAGTAGATGAATTAAATAAAGAAATTGAGGAACTTTCAGAGAAATATCAGCAAGTCCTAGCTTCTATCCGTGCTAAAAGTCCGGGTTATGCAGCAATCACCCAACCCCAACCCCTGACACTCGCAGAAATTCAATCCTCAGTTCTTGATGACAACACTATTCTTTTACAATATTCCCTTGGTAAGGAACACAGTTATCTTTGGTTAGTGACAAAGACGGGAATGAAAAGTTATGAATTACCCAAAAATGAAGATATTGAAACGGCAGCTAAGAAGTTTTATCAAAATATCAAAGGCGGCGGGGAACTATATTCACGAGGCGGAATTACAGTTCAACCTGGAACAAATGCTGAAAATCCTGAAAAAGTTGCCACTAAATTAAGTCAAATGTTGTTACAGCCTGTAGCGGAGGAATTAGGAAATAAGCGATTGTTGATTGTGGGTGATGGAATTTTACAATATATTCCCTTTGCGGCGTTGCCAAATCCAACACAAATAAAATTACAACCGTTGTTAGTAGAACATGAAATTGTGAATGCGCCTTCGGCTTCTACAATTTCGGTAGTTAGGAATGAAACTAAAAACCGCAATGTGGCTGTGAAAAAATTAGCTGTGTTTGCAGATCCGGTATTTAGTAAAGATGATAATCGGTTAAAGCCAAGTGTAGCTCAAGGTGGTCAAAATAGAGGTAAAAATTCTAACTCTACTGAATTAAATGCTTTAGCAATGAGGCGTTCTAGCTGTGATTCAAATTTTAGCTTTCCTCGCCTTGAAGGAACGCATACAGAAGCCACAAATATTTTGAGTTTAGTTCCCAAATCATCAAGCAAATCAGCTTTTGATTTTGATGCTAATCGTACTACTGTAACGAATCCAGAAATGAGTCAATACCAAATTGTACACTTTGCAACTCACGGATTTTTTGATACTAACAATCCTAAGTGTTCTAGTGTAGTGCTGTCTTTGGTAGATTCAAAAGGAAATGCTGAAGATGGTTTTCTTCAACTTCAGGATATTTTCAACCTCAACTTATCAGCAGAATTAGTGGTGCTAAGTGCTTGTGAAACCGGACTTGGAGAACAAATAAAAGGTGAAGGTTTGGTAGGGTTAACAAGAGGGTTTATGTATGCAGGTAGTCCAAGAGTTGCTGTTAGTTTGTGGAGTGTAGACGATCAAGGAACAGCAGAATTAATGACAAAATTTTACAAAAAAATGCTCAAAGAGAATTTACCACCTGTAGCGGCGCTGAGGGCTGCACAATTAGAAATGTGGCAAAGTCTCAATCCCAACTATTCTCGGACTAATGTCTGGGCGGCTTTTACTTTACAAGGTGAGTGGCGATGATGTGAGGTGAGACTGTGAAGATTTTTACTGGAGTTTTTGAAGAAGGCAGTTCTTGCTGAGGGCAGAAGGCAGAAGGAACAATTGGGCGGGATTCAGACCCCGCCCAATTGTAAGCGCTTTTGTTTTCGGCGGGGTTTTAGACCCAAGACCCGTTTGGTCACATGCAGAGACCAGGAAGCAGTATTCCCTTCTGCCTCCTGCCTCCTGCCCTCTGCCTTTCTTCGATAAATCGAGCAACTTTGTCACTATACCCAAAAGATTTCAGGGTCTGGAAGCATAACCGAGTATTTCAATGTCTGAAACCATTATTGCTGCGTTACTGGATTGTCAGTAAGTCCTAACATTGGAAGGATAACTTGTCTTTTGACTCAAAATGGAAGCATAAAGCTATCCGCGAGTCCCAAAATGGAAGTATCCTTTAAACCTAATAAAAACGTTGGTTCAACACTAGTTCTATTTTCTACATCCTCGCTGGGCTTAAGTTTGGGGCTTAGAACCATAATTTGTCCTTTTGGCGATTGGAAGCATAAGCCGTCCTTTTCTGCCAAGTTATCGTTCCAGTGACAAACTTGCTCAACTTATGCCTACAACGACAATACCTGTCACTGTAAGGATAAGATGAGCAACTTTGAAAGCATAAGTTGAGCAATTACGTAGCCCAAAGCCTTTATACTACGTCGGAAATTATTTATCGAAAACACGTTTTGAAACCATAACATGAGCAAAGGTTTTGTTTTGTAACCCTAACGTGAGCAAATATATTCATGCCCAGCATTAAAACTTTGGTTAGGTATAGCTGCTATGAAAACCGAAATCGAGCAACAGAGCTACTTTCTGTTTGAGTTGTGACTTTAGACAAAATCTGTCCAAAGCACAAGTCATAAGTTGTCCGCCTTTGAACGCGAAACACTGATACTATCGTAGGCAAATTTCTTCTGCCATAAAACTAATACAGTTAAAAGTTGTCTCAAAGTTGAAAACCAAGGAATCACTTGTCACACAGTTGAAAAACCAGCTAAAAGTTGTCCGAAAGTTAGCCTCACTTCTGCCTTTGATTCAAGCCTACCAGCAGTTCAGCCTGCAAGCGAAGCAGTGACATCAACCGGACTCTAAGTTATACCTCCTTCTACTCCTCGATCCAAGCATAAGTTGTCCGAGTTCAATCCAAGGCACAAGTTGTCCGATTTTGACAACTTATGGCTAAAGTCACATGAGTTCAGTACCTCTACTTTTGTAAGAATAAATTGAGTAACCTGCTTTGAAACCATAAAGCGAGCAACTTGCTCATCTTATTGTAAGCATATAAAAAAGTTCAACAATTCTAGTCTCTCAAAGCATTGATTTTTCGTGGTTGGGTGCAAGTCCACATAAAAATAAGTTGAACAATTTGGGGATGGAAAAGGGATCAATTTACCACTTTTTCAACACAGAGACACCAAACTCAAATAAAAAAGTTCAACAATTAGAAAAGTGATTCTACCCCAATGTGGGCGCGATGGGCTACGCCCCGCCGGAGGCGATCGCTCTAGTAATAACGTAGTGATCGCACGGCGGTAAGACTTGCGAGCGATTCATGGACGGATGCCTGGAGCGGGGTAAAGCACCCAACAGAAATTGTAGAACTTTTTTATTTATTGTTGGACTTTATTATTTATTGTTGAACTTTTTTATTCTTCTACACTTATGCTTTCAGTGACAATACCCAATCGCGGTGTGAAGACAAAATAAGATACCCTTATCTTTTATCCGCCAAAAACTACGATTAATACCACTTTCCTTGATATACAACACTTCTGTCGGTTTGCAGACTAAATGAAATTTGTGCGGACTAAGTGAAATTTGTGCGGACTAAATGAAATTTTGTTGCAGACTAAGTGAAATGCGTTTCATATCGCATATTCTTTAAGAATACCGGACTTCAAGCCGCTCAAGTCTGGAAAGAGCAGGTTCAGCTTGGCTAACCCAGCTAGAAAAATAACTAACTCCAACAGCAAGAAAAACATTGGTCTGTTTTCCAGCCTGAAAATGCAGACAGGTATATGGTATGAGTCCCTAATTGAGAGGGATTATATGTACCTGCTGGAAACTGACCCAGATGTACTGTCGTACCATAGCCAGCCATTGAGCATCTTCTACACGTTTAATCACCGTCAGCGACGGTATACTCCTGACTTTTTGGTTGAAGGCAGGCATAAAAAGTTACTTGTCGAGGTCAAACCAGCAAGCAAAGTAAATTCTGATAAAAATCTCAGCTTATTCCGAGCGATCGCGCCCATCTGTGAAGAGAAAGGTTGGGAATTCGTTGTAGTTACGGATGCAATGATTCGAGTTCAGCCGCAGTTAAATAATCTCAAACTTATTTACAAATATGCTGGTGAACCGTTAAGT
>NZ_JACJSF010000042.1 GCF_014698035.1 Desmonostoc muscorum FACHB-395 | reverse complement strand
CGGGGAAGAAGTCTTACCCCCCACACTCCCCCCTCTCCCCACACTTCCCACACTCAAAAGCCAGTTAAATCATAGGTTTGCGCTTATCTTAGTGCCATTCGGTCATAGCCTTTGATTACCCCCTAAAACTCATCAACAACTACACAGTATCATCCATCCAGCCACATTTCGGGCAATCCCAGTGAACACGCGCCGACCAGTCGCGATCAAACTCATGCTGGCACTGAGGACACTTGCCAGTAAACATAGGATGGTATCTAGCAGTTCTAGCTATTGCTGTTGAGTTAAGCGCTGCTGTGGTTGCACTATTAATTCACCGTTGTAATAACTGGCCCCCTCCGGTTGCCATAGTTCTGCTGGTTCGGCGTTGGGGTTTTCTCGAAAATCTAGGTAGCTGTCAGCAACTGATCCATTAGGGTGAACGGTACAGAATATGTGAGGATTATGTGAGTATAAGAGACAGCAATCGCACTCTTGAAGTTTCGGCATAGTACCAGTATATTGCCTGTTCCAAGCGATCGCTTGTTGGTTCAACTGTATGGTTGTTTCGAGCGTCACAAAGAAAAAGGGAATTGTTGGGTCACGAATCAACTACAGGTAATCCTGCCAGGGCCATTGCTACTTCTTCTGCACTATATTCAGTATCAACAAGCCGTCCAGCTTGATAATCGATATAAGCTTGCATATCAAAATGTCCATGACCGCAAAGATTAAACAGGATAGTTTTGCTTCTTCCTTCTTGTTTGCAGAGCAAAGCTTCGTCAATTGTTGCTTTGACAGCATGATTAGCTTCTGGTGCTGGCAAGATTCCTTCAGAAGTCGCAAAAGTTAATCCAGCAGCAAAGCAAGCGAGTTGGTATTCAGCACGTGATTCAACTAATCCCAAATTCACAATATGGCTAACAAGGGGAGCCATACCGTGATAGCGCAAGCCTCCAGCATGAATTCCTTCGGGAACAAAACTACTACCTAAAGTATGCATTTTGGTAAGTGGGGTTAAGTGGGCAGTATCACCAAAATCGTAAGCATATTTTCCACGAGTCAATGATGGACAAGCAGCAGGTTCGACAGCTATTACTTGTATATCTCGTTCTCTTCGCAGTTTAGCACCGAGAAATGGGAAAGCAATTCCGGCAAAGTTGCTACCGCCACCAGTGCAGCCAATAACAATATCAGGATAATCTCCTGCCATTTCTAATTGAGTCAATGCTTCTTGACCAATCACAGTTTGATGTAGCAGTACATGATTGAGAACACTACCTAAAGCATACTTAGTTTGTTGATCAGCAGCAGCTACTTCTACAGCTTCACTAATAGCAATCCCTAAACTGCCATTACTATTGGGATTTTGTGCAAGAATTTTACGTCCGGCTTGGGTTTGAGTACTTGGGCTAGCAACGACCCTCGCGCCGTAGGTTTCCATTAAAGCTCGGCGGTAAGGCTTTTGCTGGTAGCTAACCTTTACCATATAAACTAAGACTTCTAAACCGAATAGCGCACCGGCAAAAGCTAGAGATGATCCCCACTGTCCGGCTCCCGTTTCAGTAGTTAGCTTTTTGACTCCAGCTTGTTTATTGTAGTATGCTTGGGCGACCGCAGTATTGGGTTTGTGGCTTCCAGAGGGACTAACACCCTCATATTTGTAGTAAATTTTGGCAGGCGTATCTAAAGCTTGTTCTAAGCGACGGGCACGATAAAGAGGAGTTGGTCGCCACTGGCAATAAATAGAGCGGACTGCATCTGGTATTTCAATCCATCTTTGTTGGCTAACTTCTTGCTCAATCAGTGCCAATGGAAACAAAGGTAATAATTCATCTGGTGTAATTGGCTTACCAGTAGCAGGATTTAAAACTGGTGGTAAGGCTTGTGGCAAATCAGCTTGGATGTTGTACCAAGCTTTTGGCATTTGGTTTTCAGTCAGAACGTATTTAATCGTGTCCATATAATTAAATTATGCACAACAGTAAAATTGTACATTTACGATTCTTCAAGAAAAAAGTTAACTTTTATTGTTATCAAGCTTCATCCCAGCAATAGTAAAATTATTTGGTTGCATATTGAAGTGATAACCCGCATTTCTCACAAGCTTGATAAGGTGCATGGGAGAGTTTTTGTACAAATCCTTTCCCCTCTGCACAAGCGCAGGCTTAATCGAGATGTGGTGACACTGGGAGGAAAGCTGCGTCTACCCGTAAAAACAATCAAATTCGTGGACGAATATTGCTACTGATATAAATTGAATACTTTCTTATTAAACTCAAAAATGAACACAAAAACTAAGCCGGATTGGGCGGGGTCAGGATTGCTTTCAAAATTTGTTAACTTACTGATCCAAACTAGACCTATTTATAAGTTAATGAAGAACCAAGCAAGGCAAGTATTAATTAAAACTGCTGAGAAGAAAGGTATTCCCTGGAGAAAAAATTACGAAGAACTAGAAGCATCGGGGATAAAACAGCAGCTATCAACAATAATCAATTATGGTATTGTTTACCCCGATTACTATCAAGTACCATTTCATGCTTACGAACAAGGTAATCTTTGCTGGCAAGCAGCTTTTGAAGCTCCTAGTGCTACGTATTCAATGGCATTACGGGTGTGGCCTAAAGAAAATCTAACTTGGTCATCTGCTCATGAAAGACTCAGAGAAAGTTTTCACAATGTTTTGGGAACTTATGTACCTCAACCAGTGCGGGATATACTAGATATAGGGTGTTCAGTGGGCATTTCTACTCTAACGCTACATCGTTACTATCAAAAAAAACAAGAGCAGTCTGTCTGTACTGTTGGTCTTGATTTATCTCCTTATATGCTCACTGTTGCCAAAAGTTTAGATAAAAATGGTGAGATATATAAGTGGATACACGCTACAGCAGAAAATACAGGATTACTTGCTAATTCTTTTGACTTGGTAACTCTTCAGTTTGTCACCCATGAACTTCCGCATAATGCAAGCAAGGAAATTTTCACAGAAGCATTACGGCTGCTGCGCCCAGGTGGTTGTATTGCATTAGTAGATAACAATCCGAAATCTCCTGTAATTCAAAACCTTTCACCTATCCTCTTTACTTTAATGAAAAGTACAGAACCTTGGAGTGACGATTACTATAGTTTTGATATTGAAACTGCGTTAGAACAAGTGGGCTTTGAGAAAGCAATTACAATTGCTAGCGATCCTCGTCATCGTACTATTATCAGCCGAAAACCAAAATAGTTATTCAAGAGGTTAGTTATGACAAAAGAATATATGGAGTCTTTAGAGGCAATTGTTGATCAATTAACATTAGCCGCAGTTCTAGAAATGTTAGAACGAATCAGTCATAAAAAAGCAGAAAATCTCAGAAATCATTGGAAAGATGAGGCTTCTGCAAAGCTTTGGGATAAAGCTGCTAGACAGATAGAACAGATAAATATTGATATTTAATTAAAATTTTGGTTTGATTGCAAAGCTTTGCAGAACCCTTACAGCCCTTCTCTAGAATTGAGGCGCTGTTCGCATTCGGGCGTACTCCGGCAGGCGTTGGCGCAGCAATCGCTGTATTAAATAGAAGTTTCTCTGCACTAATCTATACTCTGATTAATGTGTCATTCAAATTCCTACTAACGCCTCAGCCAATTGCCCTTTTATGGAAAAAGCTTTGACTTGTCGCCCAAAAGCAGTATCATCTGAAATTTTATGCGAAGAATTATTATTGGGGTTATGGGGAGAGGAGAAAATGCGACAGCAAATGATTTACAAAATGCTTATATATTAGGTCAATTTATTGCCAAACAAGGATGGGTTTTACTCACTGGTGGTAGAAATGTAGGGGTAATGGATGCAGTAAGTAAAGGTGCAAAATCTGCTGATGGTTTAACTATTGGTATTCTTCCAGGTGAAAATCAGGATGGTATGTCCTCTTGGGTGGATATTGCTATTTTCACAGACATGGGTAATTCTAGAAACAATATTAACGTTCTTACCAGTGATGTGGTAATTGCTTGCGGGATGGGTGCAGGAACCGCTTCAGAAATTGCTCTAGCTTTGAAAGCCAATAAGCAAGTAATTTTGTTGAATAATGATGAAGAAAGTCAACTTTTCTTTAAAAAAATGTCGCCAGAAAATGTTTATATTGTGGAGAGTGTGGAGCAGGCGATCGCTACTGCCAAAATAATTTTATCTTAGTTACGAATTAGTGTATCAGTAAAGTCTTCTCAAATTGGGAGGCTCTCGAATTGATTGGGTTTGAATTCCCATCTGTTGCCTTAGCTTCCCGAAATTTTAATTATATTCCGGATCAGACTGAAGCAAGTGAGTGTATGTATAAAAAAGAGAACTACATTCCCAGATGATTAACCAAATTACCGCTTTAGAATCCTGTTGGCATATTTCTCCTGAGTGGGGTCAGACCATGCCTCCAGTAGCAGTAAGAATATTAGAAAAAGTTTTGTTGCCAATCTCAGACTTGTCAGGCTACTGCTGTGGTGTTCAGTGGGAAAGACAGCAATGGATTTATGCAATTGTTTGCCAGAGTGAAACTCTCTACTTAGCTGAACAAGAATTTCATAGAACAAATATACTAGAAAAGTCCACTGTTTTTACTCCAGCTTTTAAATTGGGGGATATAGTTGAGGTTGATTTTGGTGAACAGCCTACACGCCGTATTATTCAAGGGATTTTTCGCCTCAAAGATAATTGGCTTTATGGGGTAGAGTGGCGCTCTCCAATTTTAGAAGAAGTGTCTGCCCAAAGCAGAACAATATGGCTTGCTGATGTTGATTTAGTCAATGTTAGTGTATGACGATTATCAATCGCGTATTTGCCTATCTGCCCAGACTGAGGCATTTGGCTGATTTCTGAATCACGTCAAAAGTGTGTCAGCATTGTAATTAGTTCACTTTGTTGTGAATAAATGAATTGAGCTAAACGATCGCATTGCTAATGGGCAAGCGATCGCTTTCACCTTTGCTTGGTGTAGCCTTATGGTTGACACCAGTATATTAATAATATTATCATGTCAACTGGCGAGCGCAGTGAAAATAAAATTAAAGTAAAAATGAATATCACAGTAGATGTAACACCCATCGCTGCGTTTAGGTGGAATGAAGAAAATGCCCAAAAACTCAGGGAGCTTAGAGAGAAAGCTGGATATAGTAGACAAAAGCTATCTGATGCTGTGGGAGTTTCTGTGGCTTATATTCAGCAGCTAGAGACTCCTCATGTCTTTATTAACAAACCAAAGAAACCAACTCAGATGACTGTTAGTACAGAAATTCTAGAGAAACTTTGTGCTGCTTTAGATGGGGATATCACTTCACTTATTTGGAACATAGATTACAACAGCTAAGAGATTTGTCTACTACGCACACCAGTAAAAAACTACTTGACAACCACTGGTGTGCGTAGTAATATAGTAATCATAAGAGAGGAGACGAGCGCGATGCCTCTTTTGAAAAACAAAGAAGCGCTCAACCCCAAACCCAGATTTGATAACACAAAACATAGATTTGAGAAACAAGAACCCCCCGTCGTATAGCACAAGGTACGCCAGGTAAAGTCGGCTGGAGGAGATACTCAAGATCACTCAATAAATCCACTCATACTGCAATTAGCGCAGCCGCTCAATACCTTCTCTAGAGCCTTGTGCTGTGAATTCTTGCTAGAAAATAACTGAAATTCAGAAATATGAGGCTACGCCAAATCTTTTTGAGAGCGTTGCGGTAAACCACAACGTTGTTCACGCAAAACAAAAGGCGATCGCTCACCGTGGAAAGTCTGCGATCGCCCTTTTACCCATTTAAGAGGTATTTGCTAATGATGACACAAGTTTCAGCCCCTACGCCAACAAAAGATCCGTTGACCACACAGGATCGCGAAATCATTGCAACCATCGTCAATCAGTCGGACTACTCAAAAGAGTGCAAGCCCGAAGATGTAGTGACTATCTGGATCAACAGTGATGATATCGTGTGGGTAAAAATGACCCACGGCTATGCTAGATATCACAAAGAGCCATTCAAACGCGCTGTTGCAGAGGTAAAAGCGAGTCTTTCTGCTCCAGTAAAGTGCAATCACAAAGAAGATGAGGAATTGAAACAAGCTTCTGAGAAAATAGGCTTGTTAGGTGATTGTGATTGGCTATCGTTAAGCGTCCAATACCATTCTGATAAAGTAATCGGTCATGCTGGTTGTTATATTTCCCACAAGGCTCGAATATTAACCCCACCGGCTGAATGGGATTTTACACTGCCGAAGTGGAATATGCCTGCTGCCATCTGTCCAGACTGCGAAGGGCATGGGTGCGGTAACTGCTCGTATCGCGGAACTCGTGCAGAAGACTTGTGCGAACCAGTGGACAACTACCGACTGACTTATGTAGGACGCACTGACCTTCAGACGGCTCACAACGTATATCTAGATGGTGAATTCTTGGGAATTGTCTTCAAGGTCAGAAATGCTGATGAGTTATGGGAAAACGACCCTAAGACTTACTATTGGCGCTGTGGCGATGGAGTGCAGCATTGGAGTGTGAAAGAGGCTGTAGAGGTGCTATCTAGGGCAACTGCTCCGATTGAACTGCCGCAAGTTTGTCGGGAGTTGGTAGCGGCGTAAGTGAAATGGTGGGTTCTCATACCCACCATGCAACCATAACCAATCCTTGTAAAATAAAACACAGTTCGCCTTTAAAACATGAGTAGCAAGCCTTACGATCAGTTTTCTAAGGAATTATTAGAGGAGTTGTTGTCTCCTTTAGGTAGAGTAGAAGTTAACAAACAAGTCACTGATGAAACCAGATTTGTTGACGTTTTGTTTACAAGCGCAGCAACTCCCCAAGCTCAAAATCTTGGATTGTTGGGCAGAATTGCTGTATTAAATACGGCACTCTTGGAACCATTCCGCAATCAACCCAGTAGGTCAGAGGTACGCAACTGTTTTCTGAAACTGTTCACCGTGATTGCAGACTCACAACGCAAAGCCAAGCGAGAGAAAACCAGCTTACCAGAAGATAGTTTAGCTCGTTTGTGGATTATATCGCCTAGCGCTTCAGCCTCTCTGTTGGAGGATTTAGAGGTTAAACTAGATTTAGAAAAGTGGAGCAGGGGAGTTTACTTTTTCCAGAAATGTTTTAGAGCAGCAATAGTAGCGGTTAACGAGCTACCAGTAACAGAAGAAACATTATGGCTGAGGATTTTGGGTAGAGGCGAAACGCAACGTACTGCCATTGATGAATTGCTGGCATTACCCGAAAGCAACCAATTAAGACAAAATACTCTCAAACTGATTACTAATTTGCGGGTCATTATAGTTCAACAGCAAGAAACTTTAACAGAAGATGAGCAGGAATTAATCATGAATTTGTCGCAAGCTTACGAACAATGGGAAGAAACTACTAAACTTGAGGGAGTACAGCAAGGGCAACGCCAAGTTGTAGAAAACTTGTTGAGATTTAGGTTTGGTTCTGTGGATGAAGAACTCTCAAGAGTAGTCGATAGTTTATTGCAGTTAACACCAGAAGAATTTACTCCGCTATGTCTTGAATTATCTCGTGAAGATTTGCTAGCAAGATTTAATTCACATCAATAATCTGTACAAAGCAAATAATTAGTAATAAAAAGCGCTTTTGTGAAATCAAGAGCGCTGTTTTATTGGCTCTACGCTTCATATATCACAATTAAACGGCTGCGCCAATGCGAAAGTGAAAATGCTTTTGGTACAAACAAATGAACCCTCAAGAAAATGCCGAATTACTTGCTGCCTTAATGCGCCAGGAAGAATTACTTAAGCAGTTAGTTGCAGCAATCAATAAGCCAAAACTGGGATTGCACTCTGAAGCTGGCAATTGTAAAATCTACTGCAATCGTCACAATGGTTCACTGTGGTATACCTTAAACAACAGTGAAGCGAGTGCGATTACCCAAACTGCCTTAACTGGATATCTAAAAGAACTCAAATTTGAGAAGTGTGAGCGCAGAGGTAAAGAAGTTTATAAGTTGCTGATTACAATTCAAGCAGACAGACTCTATATATTAGAAAGTGGTCATGATACTCACTTTGCTAAATCTGTATTAGCTGCGATCGCTACTCTTACTCCACAACAATTGTATTCTCCCATCACACTACAGCCTACTCCGGGAACGACAGATGAAAACGTGTTGTTCTGTCGGGTATGGGTAGAGTCAGAATTAGTCATGGCATCCTACAACGAGCAAACAGACTGGCGCGAGGTCAGTAAACAGGCTTTAGCTGTAACAAAAGCTGCTCTTGAGATGACGTTTTAACGAAGTCGGAAATCGATGAAGTTTGGGACTCCAAAGAGTTTGATTTTAATGCTCTGTCAGATGAATTAAAAGAAAAACTCAATCAAATTTTTGAGCATTTCTATCTGTAATCTTCTGTCACTCTCAATCAATAATTAACGCAAAGGTAACGAATTACGCGTGAAAAACTCTCCAGTTAGATTTAATCAGTCTGACTGGAGAGAAAAATCGATTCCACAAAAGATTATCACACACTCTACTTCAATAGTAATCAGATGGAATTAAATTTGATTAAAGTCTATGACTCAACGCTTTTAAGCTCCTCAAAAGTTTACCAAATCGACGGTACACTTTCCCGATATTTGGGTGATGAAGGTACTATCCAACATCCACAGTATCTATTTCTACCTCTGCCAAATCAAAGAAAAAAAGTCAGCTTTCGGCTAAACCGAAACAAACTTATGAGTCGTTGTTATGAAGTCGAAGGAATGGTTTATCAAAAGCCTGCGGTACAGGATAATTCACAGCAACTTCAACTATTTTGAATTATGTCGATACATAAACCACCAGTCATTAAAAGGCATATTCGGCTACAAAAAAGCTCTAAGAAAGTAATCTATAGGGCTACTACAGACATCCAAATAGTCACAAAGAAAGCTTCGCTGAATTGAAAGTGAAAAATAATGATTGAGGTGAATAATCATGGTGCAAGCAATCGACAACCCTATTGCTACAAATTTCCTAACTGATGCAGTAGTCGAGCGCCACAATTTCTCGCAATTAAATAAAACTCGCATCCGCTTTCGTATTCAACTAAAGAAAAGTACAAAATCTGCCGCGCCTAAATGGGCCGATGTACTAAAAGCTGAGGTTTCTGAAATTGAATCAGACCTTGTTAAAGTTACAAATTCCGAAGTCGGTTTGCGAGGTATTAAGGTATTCAAGAAGTTGGATGAAGCTGCTGCCCAATTAAGGCAAGAGATTGCTTCGGTTCAAGAGTGGATGTCTGCTGATACTGGTGATTGGATTTGTCCGATTGATTTGGCTCCACTCGTTTGGAATCAGTTAATCAATATTAGGGACAACATTGCCCCTGGTTTACGCAATCAATTAAAAGCTGATTACGAAGCGGGACTTCTTGATTATCAAGAGCGGATTGATCAGTTTCTCTCACTTAACACCTGGGAATTAGCACAGGATAAGCAAGAGTCAGTCAAAGCTAACTTGTTAAGAGCATTCCCGACTCTGACCGACCTCGAAGACTATTTACAAGTCGTTATTGGTCGCCCAGTGATTATTCCTGCCCTCTCTGAACAACTGAACCAGCAGCAAGCCGAATGTCTTGACCAGATTACACGATTTATCCAACAGTATGACCAAAATCTGGAGCAAAGGCTACGGGAATCAGCCCTGGCTGGCGGTGAACAACTCGCCGCCCAGTTGCTCGAAGAATTGAGCGACTGGGAGCCAGGACGCAAGCCAATCCAGTTTAAAAAGAAGATGCAACGCCATCTGATGAAGGTTCAGGTACTACTAGCGAATGCTGACCCGGAGGCTGGCAGTAGCTTGGAGGCGATGATGGCGCACTTAGATTCTATCGTTAACGATCCAGCGATTGAGTCTAAGAATCTTGGTTCTGATACGCGCAGTCAACTACAGCAAAAAATGCAAGAGATCCGCATCAAATTGTTAGATGAACAGCGCAATCTACAATCACTTGCGGCTGACGACGTGGGCTTGTCGAAAGCTACAGTTGCCGCTTTTAAGTTCCGGTAAAAAACAGTCTTGGGCGAGGGTGCATTCGCTCAAGACTGATCCCAATGGATTTAATACGTAGTTTTCAGAATAACCCAAAAAGAATATCGCACCCCTACTATTTCTCAAACCAATTTGAAAGCCTTGGAGCCAAAAATGTCGCATTTCTCAAGAGTTAAAACCAAGCTTGTATCCCTTGAATGTCTAGTACAAGCTTTACAAGACTTGAAACTGAATCCGCAAGTCCACGAAAAGCCACAGCCACTTCAGGGCTACTACGGTGGTTCTCAAGGACAAAGTGCTGAAATCATCGTATCTGGTCGCACCATAAAAGCCCGTGCAGACATCGGGTTCAAATGGAATCAGTCAAGTGGTGTGTATGATGTGATACACGACAGCTACGAGACAGTTCCGAAGTTGGGACAAGACTTTTTCAGTAATAAACTAATGCTGGCTTATGGTAAGCATTTGGTTCGTGTCAAAGCTGCCGAGTTACAAGAAAAATTTGGTGAATGTGCGATCGCTGAAGAAACCAACGGGAGCGTGCAAACTCTACGGCTGACTTTTGCCGGACATCAGGAAGTTAAACAATTTGCGCGGAGATAAATATGGAATGTTCAATACTGATTCATTTCGACAGCGCTACAGGTGAAGTTCGAGTGGAAGCGGAGGGATTCGAGGGGCTAAGTTGTTTATCGGCTACGCAACCATTTGAGGAGGCACTTGGAGTTGTGGAGGGCGATCGCATCTACAAGGATGAAGCCCAAACCCAAGAGCTTCGTACAACTTTAACTCACCAAACCAGACTCAGACAGTAATAAGAAAAGGAGAACTGCGACTATTGCCAATTGCTTTATTGTCGTGGTTCTCCCAAGAGATTTTATCTACCCACCAAAAGAATACCCACTTGTTCACATTTACGGACAACAGAAAACACGCTTTTTCCGTGATCATCAAGCCGAATACTGAAGGTTTGTGTGTGCTGTTGAATGCCATAGTAACAGCGTAGTTTACCGCCGTAGGCATCGCCTACCAAGAGAACAACGGTACAGCAGAGGTTTTCGACGGCGATGCCGAAGCCTATGAGGTGATCGTAAAAGTCGTAAACACACACGACGAATTATCTCCAGTTCCTTATGAGATTGAAAAACAATGAACCTCTCAAATCTTCTCTCCACACTAGATTCACAAATTCCCATCGCTGCGGTTGATGTTCTGTCACCCGATGAAGCGACGATTATTCAGTGGTTGACTACAGAGGCATCGAGCAAGCTATCAAGTCCAGTATTCTTCTGGAATCTGGGTGTGTCCAGTCTCGAACAATGCCTGATTGCGTCGGATGGTGGTTTGGTGTTTAAGCCAGTTTCAGAGTACAAAAGACCACCACAGGCTGATCCACTACTATTCGTATTCGACTACATTGCTAACTTCACTGGGAATGGTGTATTTATCCTCGGAGATATTCACCCCTTTATTGCTAAGAATTCACCCCAATTATCATGGGAGATTTTAAGCAAGGTAAAAAACCTTTACCACAGGTTAAAACCCACAGATAAACGCATTGTATTGCTGGGTCAGAATATACAATTACACGAATCTCTAGTCAGATTGATTCCTTATTGTGAAGTTCCTTTACCTAGTATTGACCAAATACTTGAGCATATCACTTCTTATTTGCATGACCTACAACAGTCTGCTAGAGAGCAAGAATTGACTTTCACTGTTACGCTTGAAAATGCTGAATTTGAAACTCTTTCTCGTGCTGCACTGGGTTTAACCTTAGAAGAAATTAGTGATTTCCTTCGGTTAACAGTCAAAGAAAACTTAACTAATCATGGTGTTATCGTTGACGCTGATTTTATCCCCAAAGCCGTCGAGTACAAAACTCGGCTACTGTCTCAAATGGGTATCGAGTTGGGTAAGCCAGCCAGCATACCCTTCGGAGGTTTGGATCTACTGCGCGAGTGGCTGACTCGGCGGCGGCGGCTATTCACGCAAGAGGCGCGAAGTCTCTCGTTACCCCAACCAAAAGGTGTATTGCTGGCTGGCCCACCCGGAACAGGAAAATCTCACTGTGCCAAAAACATCGCTAGCATACTTAATCTACCACTTCTGCAACTCGATATTGCGTCCCTTCTAGGTTCACTAGTTGGCGAATCCGAAGGTAATGTTAAACGCGCACTGAAAACAGCATCCGCGATCGCACCTTGTGTCTTGTTTATTGATGAGGTGGAAAAGGCGCTTTCGGGTCAGGGCGATACTTCAGGTGTTAGTCAAAGGATTCTTGGAACTTTGCTTACGTTCATGAGTGAGTGTACTGCTGGGGTATTTATTGTAGCTACTTGCAATGATCCATCAGCACTACCAAGTGAGTTTAAGCGCAAAGGTAGGTTTGATGAGGCTTTCTTTGTTGACTTGCCCACTGAGCCAGAACGGGTACAGATTTTGGGGATTCACCTAGAGCGATTCGGTATTCAAGTACAGCTTGAATATCTCGAAGCGATCGCTGCTAACACTGCAAAGTTTTCAGGAGCAGAACTGGAAACCCTTGCTTCAGAAGCTGCTCTGCTGGCATTCGATGAGGGTAGACCGCAGCAGGTAACACTTGCTGACCTCGAAGCTTGTCGTCAAACCATTACCCCGCTTGCGATTCAGGATGCGGCGGCGGTTGAAAGAATGCAAGCATGGGCATCCACCGCACGACGAGCTAGTAGTCCTGTGGTTGCAGCGAAAACTCAGTCTTTGCGTGCTGCTAAGTTTCGGAATATGAGATGAAAAAGCGATTGTCTCCTGATCTATGGGGCGATCGCCTACGGCGGGCGGGTACGCCATCGCTCTTTTAAGTTCGTAGCGATCGCGTTCAGTATATCTATCTCAGATAGGGCAATGCCCTGAAGTTAGGAAATTGACAGGGTAAGAAAGATGGAAATCTATTTAGTCTTTGTTGACGCAATTCAAAACAGCAATAAATTCTGGGCGGCCATTGTCGAAGATGGTAACTTAACAGTGCAGTGGGGCAGAGTCGGTTATCAAGCGCAAACCAAAGTTCACACATTAGGCAATCATCAGAGAGCCGTTAGCAAATTCAACAATCTAGTAGCCGAAAAGATGATGAAAGGCTACAGAAGAAGTCAGTCACAAATCGACAGTAATTGTGAAGTTTCTGAAATTAACAGAGCGATTGAATTACTAGAGATTATCCGTCCTTATGTAGAGCAGAGAAATTTTTCAGTTGCTTATATCAATGCCCTAAATCAATATCTCAAAATTGTCCTAACACCTTTGGGTATGCAAATTGAACCATACAGAGTATATCGCTCAGTAGAAGATGTTGATTATCAAATGGGATTGCTTAATTCTTTGTTAACGACACCTGCACCAATTGCTGCTGCGGTGGCTGTTGGTCATGCCCCTGAAGCAACAGCAGAACCCAAGGTAGTCAGTCTCAAGACTATCAGCAAGAACTTCTGGCGGCATTTGTAAATTAGCTTGTCGGAAAGTATTGCAGCCGATTTACTACAGCAATGCGGATTGATTAAGTGTATCCCCCAGCCTATACCACACTGGGGGATATTTCTAACTGACTTTCAGCTTAATTGCTTGTTTGTCCTCTGGGTTTTTTCGTATGACATCGCTTAACCATTAGAATATCTTTTCTGAATGTGGAATTTTTATGTAAATTTAACCACATCTACCTGATGAAAGTTTACAATATAATTACTGAAACTAATCTAGTTACAACCAACAGGCTTTGGTTTGACCCATCCATGACTGATAATAAACAAGTTGTCTGCCAACTCACTCAACAAAAACCAAGACGTGTTTCAATACTTCTCGGATAAGCATTAAGTAGTACTGAGAATATTGAAAATGAATGGTTCTTTTGTGATTCCTGTTCCCCGGTGGATTGGTTTCTTGGAAGGAAACTTTGAGCGGGTTTTTTTGACGACTCTGGGATTAGTTCTATTTTGACGAGGAGGAATTTTTTCATCTAGGATTTCTATCAAGAGCTTGGTGAAAAAAAAGGTAGTTCTGCTGGTTGAACATCCTGAAAATCAGAAATTGCCCGACGAATTACCTTGAGAGTGCCAGTAAACCCTAAACGGAGTGGAGATATTCCTGCTTTTTGAGCGGCTTGGAACATTAAACACCGCACTGCATAGTGTGCCAAAAGCCAACCATAAATTTCTTGGACAACTTCACGCGGGTTAAGAGAACGGATAGGAGTTTTGCGCCCATTTAGATGAGTTTTAAGTTCGTCAATCGTATTTTCAACTTCCCAACGCTGATGATATTCTGCTGCTAGCAGTGAAGCTGGAAATAAATCAATATCCATTAAATTGGTAATCAAACGATAAGTTTGTTGCTCTTTACCCGTCTCAATCGTGTACTCAATTACTCGCACGGGAAGCGTAATACAACCTTTTTTCTTCGATTTACCATCTGGGGCAATCCAACTTAAATAAGACCCATCCTCTAAAACTTGTTCCACCGGAAATTTGACATTTGCAGGTATACGTCCCAAGTACGAACAACCTTGTTTGAGTGTTGCGTTTACCATTGCATAGGAATGTAATCCTCTATCCCACATCAGCAACATTCCCGAAGTTACTGAGCGCAACAGTCTTTTAGCTCGGACTCGTTCTCCGATGCGATAGGGACAAATTAAAGCATCTACAATTAGATGAGTTCCGGCTTCAATCAGCATTACCAGACGCACTTTTGGAAAGGCCGCTCTTGTTCTTGGACGACTACCTGGATATCCAAATACTCTCGCATTAGCAACACTATCTGGTGTGTCCATCACCGTTCCATCTACTGCCATGACTCGTAATCCGCCGAGAAATGCCAAAGGCGTTTCTATTGTGGCCATTGGACGCACCACTCTCTCAAATAATTGACTTATTACATAAGGACCCACTCGCTGTCTGGCTTCACTAATTGATGAACTGGTTGGTACTTGCCAATATTGCCCAAGTCTTGTCCACTGCCGACTTAACCCGGTGACTAAGTTTTTTAGGACAGTTCTCATTGAATCCAATGACCATAGACTCATTGCAATCACAAGACTTACTACCAGTTGTGAAGGCAACTTCCGCTTACGTTCTTTCCCACTCCTTCTTTCACCCAGAATCTCTTCAATCATTTCCGACGAAATCACCGTTTCTATCGCTTGGAAAACATCAGATGATTCGATTACTGGCAAGATCAAGGAGAATTCTTTGAGTTGCATTGGCTACTGGGCTATTTCTGGGTACAACGTCAATTTAACCTATTTCCGGCTTAACCGAGAAGTATTGAGACGTGTTTTGGTTATAGCTCCAAGTGAACTAGCTATCCATCATCGTCACAGAGAATCCTTTCAAACACCGCCTACTTTAAGCAATTGCATTCTCAAAGTCATCGCTAAATTATCTATCGTCAGCGCTATGTTGTTTGGCATCAGTGCATTAGGCTATTGGGGATTAGAAATCCTTGAAGCTAAAACAATCCCGACAATAGAAGACAGATACGATTGGCAAACCCAAAAACATATTTGTTTCGGTTGGATGCTAGTTACTTTTTCTAGCTTCCTTGGAAGTGCTTCTTTTGGTAACGAGTCTCACTAATCTTTTCCAGAGGATAGAGTTAATAATAAAAATTCATCACTCAAATGTCATAATTTAGAAGCAATTTAATATGATTGGTAGATTGATTCATGAAAATTTCTGTTGATGTTTTAACTATTCAGACAGATGTATTCAGAAGAGGTTAATTCTTATATTTAATATCTGAGTAAATTTTAGTAGAGTAATTATGAATCCTATTAATCAGGCTATTTTAGAATCTCTGCGTTCTGGCGAGAAAACTGCTGGAGAATTAAAAGACATATTTGATTGTAGTTACAGCGTCCTTGATAAGGGATTGCAGGATCTGATTGACACACAACAGATTGAAGCCGGATGGAGTAATGATAATTATCCAGCAAGAATTTATCGGCTCAAACGCCAGCAACAATCTATGACTTTTTGGAAAAATTAGTTATTTATTTTTATCTTGTTAACTGGCCTAACTAGATAATATCCCTCAACTGTGGAAAATTAGCCAACCTCAAGGCTATCAGCAAGAGTTTTTAGCGACATTTGTAATTCAGGGGCGTGGCGGAAATTGCGAAATGCTTATCCACACCTATGAAAACTGTAATTTACTCACTTAACGAACAAATTTGAGACTTTCGACACTAGAGCTAAACATATCTGTAAATATGCTCATCACCGTCCGTTCTCGCAGTTTAATATTACCACTGACTGACATCCCAGATTGCAGAAGTACTTTACGCCCATTAATCGAAATCGATTGTTGCTCCAGGCGTACTTTAGCAGGAAATCGATAGAAAGGATAAATCTGATCGGGTGGCAAGGCATCAGAGCCAATCCATACTAGCTTACCTTTGACATCGCCAAACTCACTAAAAGGAAATGAATCAATTCTGACATCAACTGTCATACCCTCTTTAACAAAACCAATATCTTTGTTGGTGATGTAAACTTTAGCAATCAGAGCATCATCAGGAACAATTTTGAGAATTGGTTCGCTGGATGTGACTACAAATCCTGGTGTATGTGCCTTAAGTTCAAAAACTGTACCTGAAACAGGGGAATTGATCGACTGATATTGAAGATTCATTTGAGTTTGGCTCAACTGAGAATCATTTTCGGCAATTTTCTTATTATTTTCGACTATGGCTTTAGTAAGCTGAGAATCAATCTCGGAAATTTTTTTGTTATTATCTGCAATTTGGGTAAGCCAATCTTTTCGAGAAATAGCTACAGTTGATTGTAACTTAGCTTGTGCTTGGTTAATAGCAGATTGTAAACGAAATTCTTCTTGGGTAAGCTGGTCAATTTCTGATTGAGCGTTTCTAACTTCTTCTTGTTGCTTGAAGTATTGGATTTTAGAAATCGCTCCATCATTCATTAAGGGAGTAATATTGTCAAGAATCCCCTGATTCATTTTGAGAGTATCTTTTGTGCTAACCAATTTTATTTGGCTTTGGTTAAGTTGACGATTTAATTGGTCAACTTCCAGTTTTGCAGCAGTGAACCGTGCATCCAATTCTTCAGAAGTAGAAAACAATCGTTCTTTTTGTTCAATGGAAAGTCCACTACTAGAACCTGTACCATCTAGTTGGGCACGATATAAACGATTCTCTGCAACTAGAGCAACTCGACTTTTGGTAAGGTCAAGCATTTCATTTGTGACTTGAACATCAGTGGCACTGATTGTAGACCCACCTCTCATCTGAGACTGATAAAATTGATTTTCTCTGAGTAAAGATAGACGAATTTTCTTCAAAGAGTCGAGTTGAGCATTAGCAGTAGTGGGGTCAAGCCCGATAAGATGTTCGCCAAGTTTAACCTGCTGTCCATCTTCAACATAAATTTCTTTAACTACGCCCCCAACAGGAGCCTGTATTTCTTTAACAGTACCTGTTGGCTCTAACTTCCCAGTAGCGGAAACTGCTTCTTCAATTTTGGCAAAGTTTGCCCAGATAATTGTACCAGTAGTAACAGTTATCAAACCCCAAAGGATAGCGCGTGACCATTTACGAGATTGTCGAAGAATTACAGGTTGCTCAAATTTTGGGATATAACGGGGAGCAGTATTAGCTGGTTTTGGTTGAATATCGGATGTATCTATTGATAACTGTTCCAATTTTTGAACAGAAGTTATTGCTGCTTTTGAGGAACTACCATTGCCATTATTTGAATGTTTACCATTCCCATTACCATTATTAGTACTCATAATTATTTAAGTGTTAGCGATTAGCTTTTTATAGATAGTAGTTAGTGACCAGATAGGTTTTAGCTATTCTTAATTAGCAAAGTATATTCTTTTCCTAATCCGTTTAAACTTGAGCCTCCTGTTGTTGGTACAGGCAGTAATAAAGTCCCACTAAATCCATAAGTTCTGCATGAGTCCCCTGTTCTGCAATTCGTCCTTGGCTCATCATCAAAATCACATCGGCATTTTGAATTGTTCCTAGCCTGTGGGTAATGAAAAATACTGTTCTTCCCTTGAATACTTGGGCTAAATTCAAGCACACCTGACGTTCAGTAGCATAGTCAAGTGCGCTGGTAGCTTCATCTAGAATCAACAGAGGTGGGTTTTGCAGTACAGTCCGAGCGATCGCTATTCGTTGTCTTTGTCCTCCCGATAAAGCCGAACCTCTTTCTCCAACACGAGTTTCATAGCCGTTGGGCAGATTCATAATAAAGTCATGGGCGCAAGCAATTTTAGCAGCCTCCACAATCTCTGATGGTGTGGCATCAGGCATGGTCAAAGCAATATTTTCTTGTACCGTGGTATCGAATAGCAGAGTGTCTTGTAACACCATACCGATTTGCTGGCGCAGGGAGTAGAGTTCTACCTTATTAATGTCATAGCCATCAATTTTGATGCGACCGGAGTCTAATTCGTAGAGACGGGGTAAGAGTTTGGTTAATGTACTTTTCCCAGCACCACTTTGTCCCACAACTCCAACAAACATACCAGCTTCAATATCAAGATGAACGTTGTTAAGTTGGGGGTTAGGACTTTTAGCGAAGCTGAAAGTAACACTTTCATATTGAACTGCACCAACAATTGCTGGCATCGGGATATTATTACGCCCAGCAATTTCTGTTTCCTGGGGAGTATCGAGAATATCAGCCAAGCGTTCTAGTGATAAAGCGGTTTCTTGGAAGTTCTGCCACAGTTGAATCAGCCTTAGTAAAGGACTGGTGACATAACCTGCAATAATACGGAAAGCGATTAATTGTCCCAGAGTTAATTTTTGCTGTAATACTAGATATGCCCCTACCCATAATAAAAGTAAGCTTGATAGTTTATTGAGGAAGTTGGAAAGGGAACTAGCAGTATTGCTTGTCAGAACATTCTCAAAACTAGCACTAATATATCTTCCATAACGAGATTGCCATTGCCAGCGAGAATTCAGTTCAATATTTTGGGCTTTGACAGTTTGAATCCCAGAAACCACCTCAACTAAATAAGATTGAGTTTCGGCATTGCGTTCAGCTTTGGTTCTAGTTTGACTGCGAATAATGGGTGCAAATATAAAGGTTAATAAAGCAAAGAGCGGTACTGTTGCCAGTGCTACGATGGTTAGCAGCCAGCTATAAAAAATCATTACTACAATATAAATAACAGAGAAAATAGCATCTAAAACAACAGTTAATGCTGTACCAGTGAGGAAAGAGCGAATATTTTCTAATTCGTTGATCCGGCTAGATATTTCCCCAACAGGGCGCTTCTCAAAATAACGTAGTGGTAAGCGTAATAGGTGGTCTATTACTTCCGAACCCAAACTTAAATCAATCCGATTGGTGGTATCGACAAACAAGTTGGTACGTAGCCAAGTAATAATCCCCTCTACTATAGCCATTGCTATGAGCAGAAAACCCAGAACGTTGAGAGTATTAATCCCATTTTGAATAATGACTTTATCAATAATTACTTGAGTAATTAAAGGGTTTGCTAGCCCCAACAATTGTACAAATAATGAGGCAATAAATACTTCAATTAAAACTGTACGATGCTTTTTGATGGCAGGTAGAAACCAACTTAAGCCAAATCGCTTTTGAGGAGTTTCTTTGGTCGGTTGCAGTAGAAGTACTTGCCCCTCTTCCCCCCAAGTTTCAGCAAAATCTGCTGGCTTTTTACGGATAATGCCTTGTTCTGGAATGCCAAGAACTAGTTCTTTTTCAGTGGCTTTGTAAAGAATTGCATAGCTGTCTTGCCAGGGAATCAAAACTGGTGTGGGTAGTTTAGATATGGCGACAGTGGGAACATTCACCAGTTGAGATGTCAGTCCCATTAGTTCTGCCAAAGCCCCACATAATTGAATAGAAATGCTGCCAGTGCGCTCTTTGTTACTTACTAAGGCACGGCGCAAGACATCGCGGCGAAATGGCATTCTTAAGTGTTGCGCTAGCATTTGAAAACAGGCAAGAGTTCCATCTACAGGCCCACGACCTTCTATGTGGGGGTATTTGATTTGCGATCGCTCAACTTCTACTTCTTCTGGGCGCTCTGGAGCGAATGGGGCGTTTGCCCAAATTCCAGTATCTGACAATGAGGCAATGTTAACGTCAGATTCAGTCCTCGGCAGTGTCGGATCGGTAAAACCAACTAAGCGAACTTCTCCAGTAATGTTAGCTCGATCTGAGCCAGAATTTAGGCGATCGCCAATATCATAGTTCGACCCTTTACTGCTAACTAACCACAGTAGGTTAGGGTCTAATTGCTGAAGCGATGTTTTGCCTGGGGGCAAGTTCAGGATTGTGGCCTGTTTTACAGTCGCAATCGCAACTTCTTTAAGATTATCGGGAATCTTGCCCCGACGTTCTAATTCTGCGCCTAATAAATCAAAAACTTCAATCAGACTGCAATGGTTGCAAAAAGCATTCGCCATAGCAGGTTCGAGTTCTATTAGACTTAAAAAATCTGAGGCTTTTAGCGTTAAGCAAAGAGTTTCAACTGAAGCGATCGCAGTTTCACACGGTACACCACGCAGCAAGCTTGTCCAACCGATGATTTCTCCTGGTTTTAGTAGTTGCAGGGTATCAGGGGCAGAAGCACCAGGGGCATATCCCAATAAACGGGCTTGCCCCTGGTAAAGAATGGCTACTCTAGCTGGGAGGGTTTCTCTGACCAAAATTGCTTGCCCCATCCGGTAACGCAAAGGTTCAAGTTTTGCTGCAAGGATTTCAACACTGGTTATAGAAAGCTGATTAAATGGGTAGATGCTGGCGATAAATTCTTGAATCGTGGTAGTGCTTTCTATCATCTTGTTACCAAGGGAGGAGTGTGGGAGGGAGGGAGGGAGGGAGGGAGGGAGTGTAGGAGGGAGGGAATGTACAATTTTTGGTGTTGCTGAATCATGGGATAATTTCGCTCAATTTGTCACGAGTTTTCAATGGTTTCAACCGCCAATTCATCCCACATTTATGCAACGCCCAATTTTTCTCTAACTTCCTCCCTCTCTCGCTCCCACACTCCCTCCCTCCCTCTCTCTTCTTCAAGTATGGTCAATTGCGCTTTGCTGATTTCTTCGGCTAACCAAGTCTCAAATAAATGATTCAGGAGGGTGGAGCGCATGGCATCATCTAATTGAGCCGGAATTAGTTTTTCGAGTCGCACAATCACAAACCACTCATCCAATTTCATCGGCGGCCATAACTGTCCTGGCTGTGAAATGGTAAGTTTCTGTGCTATTGCTGGATGCGGTTGACTTATGGTCACAGGGCCTAACATTCCTCCTGTTTGAGCTTCTTGCCCTTGTGAATACAGCGAGGCACAGTCAGCAAATGTCTGTTCTTGGGCTTTGATGCGGAAATAGAGTTCTTGGGCCGCCTCTGCATCAGATGTGCGGATTAAGGAATAAATTACTTTGTCTAGCTGAGGCTTACATTGCAAAAAATAAGATTCTAGCTTTGTCCCCCAAGTGGCTTGCTTTAACTTCTCAATTTTCACTTCTCGCATAGCAACAGCTTCTAATTGCTCAAGACTCATACTGTAATGCTTTAAAGCTTTTGCCTGTGCTTCTGGTGTTGTCAGCTGATTATTTTGATAAAATTGTTCAATAACACCGATTTTTTCGGATGGAGTGAGTTCAAAGTCAGCGATCGCTCTTTCAATAATTACCAAACGGCACAATTGCGGCAGCATTTGGTAGCCAGCCAGCAGATGTAGAATTTCTGCTTGGGTAATTATCTGGTTGCCAATTTTCAGATGAGCCATAGGGTGCTAGAAAGTTAGGGTAGAGGAACCTATGAAATAATTTCCCTACCGCATCATGTATTGTAGGTTCTATTTATGACAATGATAAGTACACGTATATTTAACAAAAGGATAGCTGTTAGATACACTTAAAGATACTTAGAAAAACCTTTAAAAATGAAATTATTTAGATATATGAGCTACTTTATCAAAAAAATATACTGAATCTAGTTAGTACTTAAAGGAGTATTGAAACAATTTTAGGCATAATTTCGCTGGTGTAAATCTAAACAACGAGAGTATAAAGTTACAAGTGACCGTAAAAAACGTGTCCAGTACATGGATGATGCACCAAGAGGTTTCAAATCTACGTCAGAATCAATTGGTGCAAAAACCTTCGTATTTGAAGTAACAGTTATTAGGAAAGCATCATGAGTCAAAGCTTAATCACCCAAGAGTTCGGAATTATTATTGCTGCAAAAAATTATAACCCTACACTCCTAAATCCAGATTTTCTCAAATATAGTGGTATAGTTCCGACAGAATGGGAATTGGCTCGTCAACCAATATCTACTCAAAATGTATCTCAAGTTGCCTTCACCAATGGTGTGATAATAGTAGCTGAACCGACACGAGTCATATTTATAGAAGCTATTGAAGGTAAACCAGCAACAGAAATCATAGTTGCAGACATTGCCAAAAAATATGTCCAAGCACTACCCAACGTAGAGTATGAAGCTGTAGGTCTTAATCCCAGAAGCTACATGAGTTTTGACCAACAGCAAGATGCAGCCCGTCAGTATCTTACTGAAATGCTACTGTCTCCTGGCCCTTGGCAAGAAGTTGGGACTACACCTGTACGAGCGACACTAAACTTAGTTTATACTTTAGAGCGCTGCCCATTCTATCTCACCGTCAGTGAAGCAGCATTACGGAATCCAGACGAAACTAGTACTCCAATTGTTTTGTTCAATGGCAGTTTTAGTTATCAAGTAATTAGCAAAACCGTACTAGAACGCGTTCAAAAATTGCACCAACTTATTGATAATTGGCAAGCAGATTTATTAACTTATCAAGAAATTATCAACAGTAAGTTTATTGATCGAGTTGCGACTCACACAACTGTAGTTCCAGATGTATTCTCAATGAATGCCAGTGCAGTAGCCTAATCCAAAAGGTAGAGGATAGTTCAACATCCTACAAGAGCAGAACAGCCTCTACTTAGTCGTGACTATCACAAGAACGACTAGTACTAACAAAGGTGAACATCTAAACTACTTTTGCCCGATTCATCTTTGCTACATACTCAAAAAAATATTAATAATAGATAGAGTAATTATCGCCAATGTTGGGATTACGTCAATTAGTGGATGATGCACTAGTTAACGTAATCCCAAAAGTTGGTTGAACCTATTTAAATACAAATAAAAAAAACTAAAAACAATCAACAATTTACTACTGGCGAGGAGTTAGGTCATGGGTAGTCCTGAAAATAGTGTGAACAACGGTGGTTTAATGCCACCATCTTTATTAGAAAGTGCATCTTTAAGTGCATCCCTAGATGATAATTCTGGTTTAACCGAATTACAAAAGGCACTGAAATCTTCTTCTAGTAGTTCTGATCCCATCAATTTTGAATTAGGAAAACCATCTGATTCCAATAATCCTACAACTATTAGCGATAATCAAAAATCAAATCCAAATCAAATTGCCAACTACACACCTGAAAATGGGATTTTTGACAACGGACTATCCATTACCCAACCAGTTGTCGCTAAAACGACTCCCCTGTTAAAAGTCAGCAACAACAATCAAAAATCTGGCACAACTCCAAGCATAGATTCACTCACAGGTAATACATCTGACGTTTCCCTACTTGGCATCAGCAACCCGACGACCAATATTAGCGCCAATTCTGCCTCTGCACCTCTAAGTGTTCAAACTCAACAAAATACCAGCCAGACTTCCACTCTCCCCTTCGCGATCCGTACAGATGGTACAATCAGCATCAACGGTGGTGGAGATTTTGATGGTATCCCAACAGACCTCACAGATGATGCCCTAATTTACGCAGCTAAGGGGTTTACAATTAACGGCAATCCCACTTTACCCGTACAAAGAAATGCTCAGGGAAACCCCATTCGGGATGCAAATGGCAAACTAATTCTGATCGATAGAGCCGTTACTGTTGCATCAGGATATACCACCATCAACGGAACAAATAACCAATATGCTAATTTAATCCCCCCGCAAGTAGTGGCACAGCAGACCATCACCGTGCCAGCTTACGCAGATATAAAACTTGTTGAACTCAACCGCAGAATACCAGCAGGCACTCCCACTGTCACCTTTAACATTTCCCAAAACCCCATCAACAATGCTAACGATTGGACAAACAAGTTTCCACCTCCTGGTACAACCAGTAATCCGAAAGTTGTCAGAGTCATAGGTGGCGGACTCAAAGTTCCTGCCAACCTTAGTTTAAGCAACTATGTCATTACCGTTGACCAAGGAGACATCAACTTTAACGGTAATGGTCAAAATTTTAATAATGTAGTGCTAATTGCTAATAACGGCAATATTAACTTGTCCAATGTCCAGTCCCGCGATTTGTCTGTATTTGCTTCTAGTTCCATTAACATGAACGCGGGAGCAAGATTTGCGGGTTACACCACAATTGCCAACGGTAGCAGTGGCGGCAACATTACCTTCAACGGCGCGACTACAACTACGAACACTACCGACAATCTCAAGGTAATATCTGCTGGAGATATTACTTATAATGGCGCATCTGACACCCGTGGATTATTTTTAAGCGTCAAAAACTTTACTTTTAATGGCAGTTCCACCCTGTATGGTTCGATTAGTGCTAAAGGGAATATCATCTTCAACGGTCAAGCGACTGTGATTGGTGTCGCTGACTTGATGCCAGATATTACCCCACCTGTAATTAGCGCTACTTTGGCTCGTGATACTGCACCCTTCGGACAAACAAATCAAGATTTTATTACTTTTGATCCCACAATTACCGGAACTGTTACTGATACTAATCCCATACTTGAGTTTCGTGCCGGCTTCAATAATACGCCATCTGCCAACTACATCAGCGTGATTGCCCAACGCAATAGTGATGGCAGCTTTAGCTTGACTCGCTCTCAATTGGAAACTATTAATGGTGGTACGCTGAGTGATGGTATTTACACTCTGCACTTACAAGCCAAAGACTTATATGGCAACCTTTCTGATACCTTTAATCTGACATTCACTCTCGATACAACTACACCAACACCCAATAATCTAGACTTACGTACCGTTGATGATAGCGGTTCTAGTAATACTGATAATATCACAAATAAAAATACACCATCCATTACAGGTAACGCCGAAGCTGGTGCAGTTGTTCAACTCTTAAATAATGGGCAACTCCTTGGTCAGGCAACAGCTAATAATACTGGTGTATGGCAAATTGTTACTAGCAACCTTACAGATGGTACTTATAATCTCACTGCTACCGCTACTGACATTGCTGGCAATATCAGCAATGTCAGTGCGCCGATTGCGATCGCGATTGACAGCACATTACCTCTGTTAACGCTAAATACCCCAGTTGATACTGCACCTCTTACTCCAGGAGCTAGATTAACTGGTCATGTCGATGGTACTGGTTCTGCTGTAACCGCATTGAGCTATCACTTTGATAACTTAGCGTCAGTTACAGTACCATTTAATAATGCTACAAGAGCATTTGACCAATCTCTGAATTTGACTGGACTTGCTAATGGGGCGCATACACTAACTATTACCGCTAGTGACACAGCAGGTAATATCAAAACAACTCAATATCATGTCGCAGTAGTTATTGATCAGGATGCACCTGTGATTAGCGCTACCTTAGTGCGAGACACTTCCCCTGGGAACACGACCAATACTGATAAAATTACCTTTGACCCCAGCATTACGGGTACTGTCACAGATGTTAACCAAGTTGTTAGCTTTCGGGCTGGTTTCAACAATCCGAATGTTGCCAACTTTGTCAATGTTTTACCTGCTAGGCAATCTGATGGTAGTTTTAGCTTTAGCCGCCCGCAATTAGAACAAATCTATGGCGGAACTTTACCAGATGGCCAACACATACTGTACTTGCAAGCAACAGATTCCTACGGCAATACTTCTAGCGTATTTGCCGTTGCCTTTACCCTGGATACTGTCACACCTGCACCGACACTCAAATTGTCAACAGCTAGCGATTCGGGATTTAACAATAGCGATCGCCTCACCAACGATACGACTCCCACAATTGTTGGCACTGCCGAAGTTGGAGCATCTGTACAATTATTCAACAACGGACAGCAAATCGGACAAACCACTGTCAGTGCGGATGGGACTTGGCAAATAACTACATCCTCATTGACCGATGGGATATATTCCTTAAGGGCTGCTGTTACTGACATCGCCGGAAATATTAACACCTCTTTGACATCACTTGTCGTCACTGTTGATACTGCGCTTCCACAACTGACGCTCAATACACCTTTGGATCAAACTCCTCTGCGACGAGGAGATAAAATCACTGGGAGCATTAATGGTACAGGTAGTAGTGTAATTTCCTTGAGCTATCGCTTCAATAACCAAAGTGAAATACCTATTGCCTATAATTCTACGGAGGCTTTTGACCAGGAACTAGATTTGACTGGACTTGGGAATGGTAGCCACGTTCTGACGATTGTGGCAATTGATGCAGCTGGTAATTTACTGACGACACAATATAACGTCACTGTTCAGCTAGATGAAGCAGCACCTGTAATAACCGCAGCTTTGACAAATGACACAGCCCCAAGTGGTACAATTAACAGCGATTTAATTACCTTTGACCCGGCAATTAGCGGTAATATTATTGATACTAGCCGTGTAGTTGAATTCCGAGCAGGTTTTGATAATACACCTTATGCCAATTTTGTTGATGTTTTACGCCAGCTAAATAGCGATGGGACTTTTAGCTTTGACCGCAGTCAACTGGCAGCAATTTACGGCAGTCCCATCCCTGACGGCGTGCATACCTTACACTTGGTTGCCCAAGATGAATTTGGCAACCTCACTGAGATTTACAACTTCACCTTTACACTAGATACAACAACACCTGCACCAAACAACCTCGATCTGCCTGCTAGTAACGATAGCGGTACGAGCAGTACTGATAATATTACTAAATACCCATCCTCAAACATTACAGGTAACGCCGAAGCCGGTGCAACCGTCCAACTTGTCAATAGCAACGGCGGACAAATTCTCGGTCAGGCAACTGCCGATGCTAACGGTGCATGGCAAATTACTACCAATAACTTAGCTGACGGCACATACAATCTCAGTGCTGTTGCTACTGATATTGCCGGGAACCTCAGCAGCATCTCGGCAATAACAATTACTATTGATAGTATTGCACCTATCCTGGCCTTAACAACTCCTATTGATACAGCATCATTAAAACAAGGAGCGCGTCTAGTCGGCAGTGCCAATGGTACGGGTAGTAGCATTAGTACTTTGAGCTACAGCTTTGACAATCAAGCTGCAATACCTTTATTTTTCAACCTTGATGGTAGTTTCAACCAACAGCTTGACTTTACAGGAATTGCCAACGGCGATCAGATTTTGACAATTACTACAACAGACATTGCCGGGAACATTACTACCCAGCAGTATAATGTTACCGTTAATCTCGATTCCGAAGCTCCAATTATTACCGCGAACTTAACACGTGACACTGCTCAAGGAGGAAATACCAATAGCGATCGGATTACTTTTGACCCAACAATTGTAGGTACTGTCACTGACGCTAACCGCATAGTTGAATTGCGAGTTGGGCTGAACGATACGCTTGCTGCCAACTATATCGATATTACTGCCCAAATTCAACCTGATAGCAGCTTTACTCTCAATCGCACTCAGCTAGAAACAATTTTGGGCAATACTTTAACTGATGGCGTACACACTCTATACTTGGTAGCCAAAGATGAATTTGATAACATTTCACCTAGCTTTGAATATACTTTTACACTGGATACCAGCACACTTACACCTAGCAATCTAGACCTGACTCCAAATAGCGATCTAGGAGTAACTAACAGCGACGATATTACTAATGTTAGCAATCCCACCATTACAGGTAATGCTGAGGTGGGGGCAACAGTTCAACTTTTCAACTCTGGACAAATTTTAGGTACTACAACAGCCGATAGCACGGGTACTTGGCAAATTGTCACTAGCGAACTCACTGACGGTACATACAATTTCACGGCGGTTGCTACTGATATTGCAGGTAATGTCAGCAATGAGTCTGCACCATTGCAAGTAATTATTGACAAAGTAATACCTCAACTGACTCTTAGCACTCCTGTGGATACTGCACCACTTGCAATAGGAGCCAATCTAACTGGCAGTGTCAATGGTACGGGAAGCGCAGTGGCATCGCTGCGCTATCGCTTTGACAACCTTGAGGAAATTAATGTTGATTTTGACGCTACAGGAGAGTTCGAGCAACAATTAGATTTGACTGGGCTGAGTCATGGTACTCATGTGTTAACACTAATTGCCAGTGATATTGCAGGTAATCTGACAACAATTACTTATAATGTTAACGTTAATAACGATACTGCTACCCCTGTAATTGCTGCGGTTCTAAGCAACGACACTGCACCAGGGGGGATCACCAACAGTGATAAAATTACTGCTGACCCAGCAATTAACGGTACAGTAGCCGATATAAGTCGAATTGTTAGCTTCAAGGCAGGATTTAACAACACCCTCGCTGCCAACTTTGTTGATGTTATTGCCCAACTAAATACTGACGGCAGCTTTAGCTTCAACCGCACACAACTCGAAGCAATATACGGTAGTTCCTTGCCAGATGGCGCTCATACCTTGCGCTTAATCGTATCTGACGAATTTGGCAACACTTCAAACGCCTTTAGCTTTACTTTTACCCTGGATACTAGTGTCACTCAACCAGTCTTCAATTTAGATGCAGCATCGGATTCAGGCACAATTGGCGACAAGAAAACCAAATTTGATACAGTCACACTTACAGGTTTAACTGACCCTGGTGTGACTGTATCCTTGGAAGCAACAAATACTACCATTAGCGCTGATAATACAGGCAAATTTACCTTTACTAACGTTTCTTTAGTCGCAGGTGTTAATTCCTTCACCGTCAAAGCAACGGATATTGCAGGCAACCAACGCACCTATACAACCACCATCTACCGTTTTAGCGCTCCTATTGCCATTAACCTCACGGCTAACAGCATTGCTGAAAATAGTCCTAATGGTACGTTGATTGGTGAGTTGAGCAGTATCGACCCCGATACAAGCGATAGCCATACTTATAGTCTGGTAGATGATGCCCAGGGGCGATTCCAGATTGTAGGCAACTTTTTAAAAGTGGCTAATAATACACTTATAAATTACGAGAACCAGAGCCAGCATACTATCGTCGTTCGCAGCATTGACACTCAAGGTCTAAGCACTACTCAAGAAATTACAGTTAGCGTTACCAATATCAATGAAGCTCCCAGCTTTACTAGCACGCCTATTATTACAACTATTGAATCTGGTAGTACTTATACTTATAATATCACTACAACCGATCCAGATGCTGGTGATAGCCGTATTATCACTGCGACTGGAGTTCCCAGTTGGTTAATCTTTACTGATAACGGCGATGGCACTGCCGCCTTAACAGGTACATCGAATGAAAATCAACTGGGTCTATTTAATATTGCATTTACGGTAAAAGATGCAGGCGGACTTGGCACTACACAAAATATTATTCTCGGTAGTCAAATTAGTTTGACTGAAGAAACTGACTTTACAGCAACTCGTAACCTACCTCTAGTCGTTCCAGCAACGCCTTCTATCCTCAGCTTCAAGATTGATAGGAGTTTTGACATTTCCGATCCTAATGCTATTAACGATGCCTTTGAGGTGGCATTAGTTGATGCTAATGGTAACTCTCTAGTACACACCATCGCATCCGGTAGAGATGCTTTTTTCAACCTGACAGAAGGGGAAGATGTCGCATTGGGCGCGGGTGCTAGTTATAACAGCACTGACCGGACTGTGAGCTTGAATTTGACAGGCGTTAAACCAGGTAATGCCACTCTCATTTTCCGTCTGGTAAACAATGACACCGATACTACTACCAATGTCAGCATTACCGAATTTGTTCTGCAAACTGCACCAGCTAATACACAACCTCCTTTACAGTCGGATTTTGGTACGCAGCAATCTGCAAACATTACGACATCGCCTAACTTCAACAACTTGACAGATGTATCTCAAAGTTTCAGTGCAGATTATCACCGCACTAGCTTTAATGCAGATACCCACTTATTATATGCAGACATTGGAATACACAACATTGGCTCTTATAGCGTTGATGCTCCAATGATAGTTGCTGTTAACCACATCAGCGACCCGACTGTTGTTGTACGCAATCCTGATGGCTTTACACCCGAAGGTATTCCCTACTATAACTTCTCAAACTTAGTTCCAGGTGGAAAACTCGATCCAAACGAATCTACCACACAACGCTCTTTGGTATTCTATAATCCTCAAGGGATGCAGTTTAGCTATGATTTGGTAGTACTGGCGCAGTTAAATCAAGCTCCAGTCATTCAAAGTCAGCCCAACAAAGAAATAATTGGAGGTCAGTTTTACAGCTATGATGTCAATGCTAGTGACCCCAACGGAGATTCTTTAAAATATAAACTGCTGGCATCCCCAGATGGTATGACCATTGACCCAACTACAGGGTTGATTAACTGGAATACAACAACCAGCAACATCGGTAATCAGATAATTAGTTTGGAAGTGAGTGATGGACGAGGTGGTACAGTTACACAGGATTACGCTCTGAGTGTGATTGCAACACCGCCTAATCGTCCACCTATGTTTGTAACTAATCCTGTGGTGCAGGCTTACATAAATAAGCAATATAATTATGACTCTAATGCAGTTGACCCTGATAATGATACGGTTAGCTATAGTGTTGTAATTGGCCCAGATGGTCTGGTGATTGACCCCACTACAGGTAAGGTACAGTGGACAGCACCGCCTGCATTGATTTTGGGTGATACGGTGATTGGGCAAGTATCCGTAGCAGGACAAAATCAAGAATTTAATTTTGCGGGTCAAGCTGGTCAAAGGATTTATTTTGATCCTGTTCAATATACAGGAAATCGTGGTGATTGGAAGTTTCAAGTTTATAGTCCCACAAGTCGCCTTGTACTGGATACCTATCTTGCCTATTACGATAATCAGCTGATTACCCTAAATGAAGATGGTAATTACAAGATTGTCGTTGACCCCCAAGGCGCAACTACTGGTTCCTATGGGTTTAGTGTAGTTAATCCGGCATTGCTCCCAATTCAGGCCTTTGACAAGGTTGTTAATGACAGGCTCAACCCTGGTACTGCGGATCGAGTCTATCGCTTTAATGCAACACAGGGACAGAAGCTTTATTTTGATTATCTTTCCCGTGTAAACGGTTCTGTGGATTGGGTACTCTATGATGCCAGTAATGTTGCTGTTGCTTCTAATGGCAACTTTGATGACATAGAGTATGATATCCAAACTTCAGGAGAATATATTCTTGCGGTACGGGGTAAAGGTACTTTTAATGAGGTCAACCCTTTTTCCTTTAATATCATTGATTCACTGCTCCCAACTTCGGCTTACACACTTGGTTCCACAGTTAGTGGTTTTATCCAAAAAGGTGAGCAGGATTCCTTTACTTTTACGGGCACAGCAGGGCAGCAGTTATTTTTTGACACATTAAATACTACCAATTATTTCCCAATCACTGTTTATGATCCAACAGGTAAGCCGATTGATGGTTTTGATAGCCGCAGTAATCGAGGCCCAAATTCACCGTTATTTTTATCGAAAACTGGCACTTACAAGGTCACAGTTGATGGCTCTGGCGAAGATACAGGTGCTTATAAGTTCCGCTTCTTAGACCGAGATGCAGCCACACCTGTGAATCTAGATACGGATATTAGTAGTGCATTTACTGATAAACTTCAAACTGATACCTACAGTTTTGAAATTCCCACCACGCCACTTACATCTACGCCTAATGGCAAGCAATACATTTATATTGATGGACAAGCAGGTGACTATAACAATCGCTACGACATTTATGATGCAGCAGGGAGGAATATCACTAATGCCTATGTCTATGAAGACCGAGAATTATATTTGGATGCTGGAAAATATTGGTTAACTCTAAGTGGAAATGGAATTGCTAATAATAATTATAAAGTGCGGATTATCACTGCACCTTTAACAACCACAGCAATGAATCTTGGTGATACGGTTGCTGGTTCAATTGATAAAAAAGGTGAGCAGGATTCCTTTACTTTTACGGGCACAGCAGGGCAGCAGTTATTTTTTGATACATTAAATACTACCAATTATTTCCCAATCACTGTTTATGATCCAACAGGTAAGCCGATTGATGGTTTTGATAGCCGCAGTAATCGAGGCCCAAATTCACCGTTATTTTTGTCGAAAACTGGCACTTACAAGGTCACAGTTGATGGCTCTGGCGAAGATACAGGTGCTTATAAGTTCCGCTTCTTAGACCGAGATGCAGCCACACCTGTGAATCTAGATACGGATATTAGTAGTGCATTTACTGATAAACTTCAAACTGATACCTACAGTTTTGAAATTCCCACCACGCCACTTACATCTACGCCTAATGGCAAGCAATACATTTACATTGATGGACAAGCAGGTGACTATAACAATCGCTACGACATTTATGATGCAGCAGGGAGGAATATCACTAATGCCTATGTCTATGAAGACCGAGAATTATATTTGGATGCTGGAAAATATTGGTTAACCCTAAGTGGAAATGGAATTGCTAATAATAATTATAAAGTGCGGATTATCACTGCACCTTTAACAACCACAGCAATGAATCTTGGTGATACGGTTGCTGGTTCAATTGATAAAAAAGGTGAGCAGAATTCCTTTACTTTTACGGGTACAGCAGGGCAGCAGTTATTCTATGACGCATTAAACACTACCAATTATTTCTCAATCACTGTTTATGATCCAACAGGTAAGCCGATTGATGGTTTTGATAGCCGCAACGACCGAGGCCCAAACACGCCGTTATTTTTAGCGAAAACTGGCACTTACAAGGTCACGGTTGATGGCTCTGGCGAAGATACAGGTGCTTATAAGTTCCGCTTCTTAGACCGAGATGCAGCCACACCTGTGAATCTAGATACTCCAATTACGGGGAATTTTGACTCGGCGTTAAATAATCTGGATGCCAAATCTTACAGCTTTGTGATTCCGGCAGTGCCTGTAACTGCAAGTCAAAACGGCAAACAATATATCTATATTGATGGAACAGGGGGTACTGCTTACAATCGTTACAACATATACAATGAGGCTGGGGTAAATGTTTCTAATGGTTATGTATATGAAGATCGGGAACTATATTTAGATGCTGGCAGTTATTGGCTAGAGCTAAATGGGACTGGTGCAAGCGATTCTAGCTTCAATGTACAGATCATCACCGCACCTTTGACAACCACAGCAATGAATCTTGGCGATACGGTTAGTGGCACAATTACTAAAAAAGGTGAGCAGGATTCCTATACTTTTAATGGCACAGCAGGGCGGCAGCTATTTTTTAAGACGCTAAATACGACTAATCCTTTCACAATTACGGTCTATGACCCAACTGGAAAACAGATAGATTCTTTTAGTAGCACATCTGATCGGGGAACAGCTTTTACACCGTTATTTATCAGCTTGACTGGTACTTACACTCTCAATGTCGATGGTTTTAATGAAGCAACAGGAGCTTACAGCTTCCAATTTCTTGATCAAGCTCCTGTCCTCGGTTCTCTTGTTCCACCCCCTACATCTTCTATTCCTCTAACCATTGGTACATCTGTCAGTGGGAATGTTACAACTTCAGAACAAAAGGTGAGCTACACTTTCACAGGTGCAGTGGGACAGAGACTGTACCTAGATGTCTTAAACAAAAACGGTTCACCTTTTGATCAACAATTTTCCCTTACTAGTCCAACAGGTGTAAACTATGGCATGTTCGATATAATTTACGGCTATCGGACTTTTTCAGCACCAATTACCTTAAAAGAGGCAGGCACTTACACACTTAGCATCTCTCAAGGAGCTTATAGCTTCAACCTATTGGATATGGATACTCAAGCCACCAATACATTATTTGAGACGGTGACTAACGGAACCCTTGCCCCTTACCAGAGCGTTATTTATAAGTTCAATGGGTTAGCTGGACAGCGAATATACATGGATTCCTTAACTAATCCTGGGAATGTGTATTGGAAATTGTTAAACTCTAGTAACACTAGGATTACTGATACATCAGTAGGAATCGATCAAGAGATAACTCTAGCAACAGATACCTATACATTAATATTTGACAACGATGAGAATATTGCTAAGAACTATTCCTTTAATCTGATTCAACTACCAACTAACGCAACAATTCCAATCTCAGTTAGCACTAATACTGCACCCAATATCGTCAACGGTAATATTTCAGTCAAAGGAGAGGTTGACACCTATAGTTTCTCTGGTACTGCTGGGCAAAGATTGTATCTCGATGTCTTAAATAGAATTGGTAATTACGGGCAGAGAATATATATAGATAGTCCTACAGGTGTAAATTATCTCAATTACGACCTGATCTACAATGATCAAAGCTATTTAGAACCAATCACCTTAAAAGAAACTGGTATTTATAAAGTCAGGATTGATTATGATGGTGAATTAACTGGGGCTTATGGCTTTAGCTTGATAGATATGGATCAAGCAACACCTCTAACCTTCAATACTATTGTTAACGGTGCTTCAACCACAGGTATTATTAATGACACGCTCCCAACAGGACAAGAAACTCGTTTTTATAAATTCACTGGCACAGCAGGAACAAAGCTGTATATGGATTCCCTAATCGATCCGGGGAATGTGTATTGGACATTATTTAACTCCAGCAATCAGAGAGTAATAGATGATGCAGCAAGAAACGATCGAGAAATAACCCTAGACGATGATACCTATATATTAGCCATTAGAGGTTATGAAAGTGCTGCTAAGACATACGCATTTAATCTAATTCTGCCGCCCACACCCGCACCTACCCCAATTAATATAGGTAATAATGCTACTCCTAATTCGGTATCTGGCAATGTGATTGTCAAAGGACAGAATGATGTCTATACCTTCACTGGTACAGCAGGACAGAGATTATACCTTGATATACTGAATCGAAGTCCTAACCATAACGGCATATACATAGACAGTCCTACAGGTGTAAATTATCTCAGTTATGACATTTATAACAACGAAAGCTATTTAGAACCTATTACCTTAAAGGAAACTGGCACTTACAAAGTCACTATGGATTTTAGTGGTGAACAACTAGGAACCTATAGTTTTAGCTTGATGGATATGGATCAAGCAACACCTCTAACCTTCAATACTATTGTTAACGGTGCTTCAACCACAGGTATTATTAATGACACGCTCCCAACAGGACAAGAAACTCGTTTTTATAAATTCACTGGCACAGCAGGAACAAAGCTGTATATGGATTCCCTAATCGATCCGGGGAATGTGTATTGGACATTATTTAACTCCAGCAATCAGAGAGTAATAGATGATGCAGCAAGAAACGATCGAGAAATAACCCTAGACGATGATACCTATATATTAGCCATTAGAGGTTATGAAAGTGCTGCTAAGACATACGCATTTAATCTAATTCTGCCGCCCACACCCGCACCTACCCCAATTAATATAGGTAATAATGCTACTCCTAATTCGGTATCTGGCAATGTGATTGTCAAAGGACAGAATGATGTCTATACCTTCACTGGTACAGCAGGACAGAGATTATACCTTGATATACTGAATCGAAGTCCTAACCATAACGGCATATACATAGACAGTCCTACAGGCGTAAATTATCTCAGTTACGACATTTATAACAATGAAAGCTATTTAGAACCTATTACCTTAAAGGAAACTGGCACTTACAAAGTCACTATGGATTTTAGTGGCGAACAGTTAGGAACCTATAGTTTTAGCTTGATGGATATGGATCAAGCAACACCTTTAACATTTGATGCTGTCTCCTTAGATACGGGGATAATTACTGGTACTCTACCCAGTGGACAAAATACACGCTTCTACAAATTTACAGGCACTGCTGGGGAAAAATTGTTCCTTGATTCGCTACAAGATCCAGGCAATGTCTATTGGACATTATTTAACTCCAGCAATCAAAGAGTACTAGATTATGCCGCAAGAGATGATCGAGAAGTCACCCTAGCTACAGATACCTATGTCTTAGCAATTAGAGGTTATGAAACTGCTGCTAAAACCTACAAATTTAAGCTAGTTAAGCCCACCCAACCTGTTGTCAACTACACCGTAGGCGATACCATCAATAGTTCAATTACTAGACCGGGACAAAACGACAGCTATAATTTTGAAGGAAAAGCAGGACAACGGCTGTTCTTTGACTCCCTCTCTGATGCTTCTAATTTCTTTGCCTCGTTGTATGCACCAAGCGGTAAATTAGTCTCTAATGGCTCAAGTGAGCTTTCTAATTGGGATATTCGCAACAACAAAGTCAATAATATCCTTGATGAAAATGGCATTTACACTTTAGTAATTGATCCTATTGGTGAGACGATTGGTAACTACAACTTGAGGTTATTAGAGTATGCTAATGCTGCTTCTACTGCTGCATCTCAAGCTACATCAATTGCTCTAAATACAGATATTTTTGGTAAGTATGACGATCCGAAAGGGCTGGAATCCAATCTCTACAAATTTACTGCATCCGCAGGACAGACAATCTTTGTGGATGTTAACGCAGGTACTTCTCCTAACGGCTACTCAGTTTTCTCACCCAATGGCGAATTAGTCTCTGGTCAAAATAGAATTCTTTTAGGTCAGAGCTATACCAGCAGAAGCATAGTCATGCCATTTACAGGAGATTATACGATTGAATTCTATGGCACTGGCAACTACAGTAATTCTTCTGCTTACGATCCTCGCAATGATTACAGTTTTCGACTCTCAACACCCGATAACATCACTTCCAATTACACATTGGGAACATCGGTTAACACTGCAATCGCTAAAAAAGGAGAAGTTGATACCTACAGCTTCACAGGCACAATTGGACAGAAATTGTACTTTGATTATGTAGTTGCAGCTGCAAATGAGAGGCTGAAATTCTATAGCCCAACAGGAGTGCTGCTGAACGAAAGATTTTTGAACAGCGGTGACTTCTTACCAGAAACCTTAAAAGAAAATGGTATTTATCGGATTGAGATTTCTGGTGATAATGGAACAACAGGAGCTTATGAATTTACTTTGAGCGATCGCAATACTCTATCTATCCCAGCAATCACTCTCGGCACGGCAATTACAGATACAGTAAATGGCAACAACACTAAGCTCTACAAAATCAACGGTACTCAAGGACAAATTCTTGACTTCGATTTAGCTGCTCCCAGTTGGATAGGTGCAAATTGGGTACTTTACGATTCCGCAGGTATAGCGATCGCTTCTCCTTCTGCATCTAGTCCCGACTTCAAAATTACCTTGCCATCAACAGGGCTATTCACCCTTGCAATTGGTGGAGCAAATGCCCAAAACCTGAACTACAACTTCACAGTTACTAATATTGCGCCTTCAGCCGTAATTAATAGTGGCTTGAATACATTACAAAGTGGAACTTTAACTGCAAGTACACCAGTTAATTACACTTTTACCGCCACCGCAGGTACGCAAATTTTCTACGATGGACAAGATGACACCACTAATGGATATATCCGAGGCAGGATTTACGATCCAAACGGAGTGATAATCGCTGACAACTTGGATCTGCGTTACGACCTTGCGCCAATTTTACTGAAGGAAACAGGTAATTACAAATTCCAGACTTATAGTTACTACGGTAATATAACAGGTAATTACAAATACAACCTTTTAGAAATGCCTAATAGTTTCCGTTCACCTGCGGCAACTTATTTAGCCTTTAATGGGATAGAAACAGGCACGCTCAATAGTGGAGAAGCTAAGGTATTCACCTTCCAGAACTTTGTCGGTACAAAAGTTCTATTCAACGGCATGGTTGGGAATGGAGTCAATGCTTATCTCTACGACCCCAGCGGCAATGTGGTAATGAACTTCGGCAACTTCCAATACACTGATTCTGCTCAGTATATATTGACACAAGAAGGACTATACCATTTAGCGATCGCTGGTGACTCTGGAGCAAATCGCAACTATAGTTTCCAGATGTTAGACGCGAGCAGTGCGCCTCCAGTCGAATATAACTTACCAACTACAGGCTTGTTGGATAATGGACAAAAGGATGTCTTTTATAAAATAAATGCCACAGCAGGAAAGCGGTTATATTTTGATAATCTATCAGCTACTACTACCACAGATATCAACCGATTCACTTGGGGACTTTATGCACCCGATGGTAGCTATGTAAGTAGTACTAACAATTATATCTACAATGATTTTCAATACGACTTCACGAATAGTGGCGAATACACCCTTGTCATTCGAGGACAAGCCGTAACCGATAAATTAGACTACAAGTTCCGAGTTATACAAACAGATATCAGCAACGCCAGAGACATCATTACCCCTGGTGTAGGCAAATCTAATGATCAACTAGACGACGGCTCTCTAGCAACTGTAGCGGTTAAACTGCAAGCAAAAGATGGTAAAGGGGGCAGTGTTTTCCAAGACTATAATATTAAAGTCTTTGCCGACCCCGATAACGCCAATCCTGTAATTACCAGTACGCCTAGCACAAATTACAGTTTGGCAGAAGATGGTTATCGCTATACGCTAACTGCTCTAGATCCAAATAATGACCAATTAGTATATCGCTTAGTTAATTCTCCTGTCGGTGCAGTGATTAACCGAGATACAGGTGAATTACTTTGGTTCCCTGAAACTACTGTTATTTCAGGTAGTAAAGCAAACTTTACTGTCGAAGTTAGCGATCGCAGAGGTGGTAAAGATACTCAAAATTTCACAGTAGATGTCTACAGTCAACTTGGCAAAATCCAAGGTGCGGTATTTGATGATCTGAATGGAAATGGATTACTGGATTCCAAGCTGATCAAGGGTACAAATCCTGCCGTAATTATTGCCTTTGACGTGTCAGGAAGTACTGAAGCACCATTTTACGGTGCCCGCAACTTTCCGAATGTAAAAGTTGTTAAAGATGCCGAAGTCGCAGCTATCAAAGAACTGGTGAAAGGGATTATCGCTCAAAGTCAGGGCAACAACGTCAAGATTGGATTGATTACATTCGTTGCCGGCGGCACAATCGAAGATATGGATTTATCTGCCGCAGGGTTGCAGGAATACACTACCGCATTGTTGGATACCAATAATAACGGTATCACTAACTTAAATGAAGTTTTAGGACAGCAAATCTTCGCTGACAACAAATTCTATCCACCGGGCAGAAGTGGATTTGATGCCGCATTGACCACAATTAGGACATTACTACAGGCATATAGTGGTACGCCAAATCTCATTTTTATGTCCGATGGCTATGGACAACTTGACCCAGTTCTCGCTGCTAGTGTTGCCAATGATATTAAAACAGGTTTTGGCGATCCGACGCGCTCAGGTAATGTTACTGCATTAGCTATCGGTGAAGCATCAACTTTAGATACCCTCAAAGAAATCGATCCAAATGCAATTAGGCTCAAAGACATTGAATCTTTGACTACATTGTTTAGCGGATTAGATGAAAGCTACAATTTAGAACCGTTTAAAGAAAATGTCAGTGTTTATCTTGATTTAAACAATAACGCAGTTTACGATCCAAACGAACCAATTCAAAAGACCAAACGTGGGTTTGCACCGAATAGTTTAGATAAAACCAATTATTACTACACTTTTGACAATTTGCTATCAGGGGATTATCGTGTCCGTATTCTGCCACCAGCAGGTTATAAAATTACCACAAATTATAATTTCACCACAGGCAGCTACGATCCTGCCACTGACCTTGGCAATGGCATCTTGCATCGCGTAACTACAGCAGGTGAAAGTTTTGTTGATTTCTTTGGTGTAAACCAGGTTACAGCAACACTTAATAGCGATCCCAAATTTGTTACTACACCTCCAGTAATCACCCAGCTTAAGAGTGGTGAATTGCTCAAATATAATGCCAAAGCAACTGATGTCGATACTGATCCATTAACTTTTGACCTCGTACTAGCACCCGACGGTATGGCTGTAGATTCCAATAACGGCACAGTAATCTGGAATCCAACCAAAAAACAAGTCGCTGATTACTATGCCAAATTAGATGCGGATAACCAGTTCCTGATCAATTCTGGTAGAGGCTCTGCTATTAAAACTAGTGTCACTTTTGATACTTTGCTTCGAGTGCGCGATGGTCAAGGGGGACAAGATATTCAGTATATTAAAGTAGAGTTACTTCGTGATAATACACGTCCTGTCTTTTCCTCCACTACACCAACAGCTAATCCCCAAGTAGGTAAAACTTTCCGTTACCAAGCGAGCGCTCTCGATGCTGAAGGTGATACTCTAACTTACTTACTTACTACAGACGCACCTACTGGTGTTAGCATTAACTCCACCACTGGCTTAGTCACTTGGACTCCTACTGCTGCTCAACTTGGCTCCCAGGAATTCTCCATTAAAGTTATTGATGGTAAAGGTGGAGAAGCACTACAGAAGGTAAGCCTAGTTGTTAACACTGCTGCACCGAATCTTGCCCCTGTCATCACTTCCACACCTCGTACCCAAACGCGGCTGGGTAATAGTTACTACTACAAAATTGAAGCCACTGATCCTGACGGTGATATCTTAACTTACAGTTTACAGACTGCTCCAACTGGCATGACTATTGGTTTAGATGGTGTAATCACCTGGACTCCTACTGCATCTCAGTTTGGTTCTCAGCCTATAGTTATCAGTGTCAGTGATGGGATTGTTACCAAAACTCAAAGTTTTAACCTTAACGTTAGTAATATTGCCGCTAACTATGCACCGAGTATTACTTCTGCTCCAAATTTGATTACAAATATAGAGCGGACTTATGAGTATAATCTCACAGGTAGCGACCCTGATGGCGATTTGCTGCTGTGGAGTTTGGATGCAGCACCAGAGGGTATGGTGATTGATGCTCAACGGGGAACTCTGCGTTGGCAACCATTAAGCAATCAAATTGGCGAACATGATATTAAGGTACGCCTCACTGATGCTTCGGGTAGTTTTGTTGGTCAGGAATTTACTCTTACTGTCACTGGTACTAATATTCCTTCTACAATTGTCTCCAATCCCATAACCAGAGCCGCGCAGAATCAGCTTTACACCTACACGATCGTTGCCACCGATCCAGAAGACGACCCCCTCACCTTCAGCTTAGGTCGCAAACCTGCGGGGATGACCATTGATGGCAATGGTATCATTCGCTGGACACCCCAAGCGTCGCAAATCGGTTCTCAACAAGTTGAAGTCTTTGCACGCGACGCTCAAGGTGCTGTAACCACGCAGACTTACACCATTGAGGTTGGGACAACCGCCATCAACGCTGCCCCCAGCATCACCTCTACTCCCGTATACTTAGCCGCAGTTGGTAGTCCTTACCAATATCAAGTGCAAGCTACTGACCCGGATGCTGGCGATCGCTTGACTTATCAGTTGCTTTCTGTGCCTGCGGGTGTAACAGGTATCAGCATTGACCCAACAACTGGGTTGCTCACCTGGAATAATCCTGTGGCTGGTAACTACAAGATAGTCGTGGGAGCGGTGGACACTGCTGGTTTGGGTGCTGCACAAGGTTTTACTCTAACCGCAAGAGAGAATCATGCACCTGTTATTAAATCTAATCCACTGCTAACAGCAACCCCTGGTAGTGCTTATGCCTACGACATCATAGCTAGTGATGCCGACAGCGATCGCTTGACCTACACCCTCGACCAAGCATCCCGTAATCTGGGCATGACGCTGGATACTCTCGGCAGACTGCGCTGGAACCCGACTGCTGGCAATGTTGGCAATCATATAGTTGTCATTACAGTAAACGACGGCAATGGTGGTACTCAACAGCAACAGTATAATCTGTCGGTGGCGGCTGACAGTGTAGCACCGAAAGTCAGGCTGATTGCCAACTACGACTCGGTTAACCTTGGCGAATCGATAACTTTCCAAGCTAGGGCTACGGATAACACCAAGGTTGCTGGGCTGCAATTGCTGATTGGCGGAACTGCGGTAGTACTGGATAGCAATGGTATGGCAACATTCAAACCCACTACTGCTGGGACGATTACCGCAAAAGCGATCGCTACTGATTCGGCTGGTAATATTGGGCAAGCGACATTCGATGTGGCTGTAATTGATACCAGTGATGTCAGCGCTCCCGATGTTAGTCTGAACTTGGGTGCGATCGCGCAAGGTACAGTTACCGCGCCTGTTGATATTAAAGGTACTGTCAGCGATGATAACCTGGATTATTACACCCTGCTAGTTGCGCCTATTGGCAGTAGCGATTTCAGAGAGATTTTCCGAGGCACAAGCACTGTTAATAATGGTGTACTGGGCAAGTTCGACCCATCTTTGCTGGAAAATGATTCGTACACTTTGCGCCTGGAAGCTCATGATAAAGGCGGGAATGTCAGCTTTGTTGAAGACACGGTTAATGTATCTGGCGAATTGAAACTCGGTAACTTTAGGCTGTCGTTTACTGATTTGTCGATTCCTGTTACTGGTATCCCAATTACCCTAACTCGCACGTATGATAGCCTAACATCCGGCAGCACAGATGACTTCGGCTATGGGTGGCGGATGGAATTCCGGGACACGGATCTGCGGACTTCTGTTGGTAAACCCACTGGAGAAGTTGCGGAACTGGGTGGGCAGAATCCCTTTAAGGATGGTACTAAAGTATACATTACTTTGCCTGGTGGAAAACGGGAAGGGTTTACTTTTAAGCCGACAATTGACCCACTTTCTCAGTATTTAAGGGGCGCTGGTGGTGCTGATTCCGACCCAAATATTTATCACCCTTCATTTGTTGCTGATGCTGGCGTGACCGATACGCTTACGGTGCAAAACACCCGTATTATTCATGGTGCTGGGACTAATCAGTACTACGGTCTAGCTGGCAGTGCTTATAATCCTGCTGATGTTTATTATGGTGGTGTTTATACGCTGACTACCAAAGAGGGCATTGTCTACGAAATTGATGCAGCCACAGGCGATTTGTTGACAGTTACGGACACTAACGGGAATAAGCTTACATATACGGATGCTGACATTACTAGCTCCACTGGTCAAAAGATTACCTTTGGCAGAGACGCACAGGGCAGAATTGCGACGGTGACTGATCCTGCTGGTAAGCAAATTCGGTATCAGTATAATGCTCAAGGTGATTTGGTATCGGTGACTGACCGCGAAGGTAACACTACACGCATGGAGTATGACCAAGAGCGATCGCACTACCTTGACAAAATCATCGACCCCTTGGGCAGGACTGGTGTCAAGAACGAGTACGGTGATGATGGGCGGCTCAAGAAGATGGTTGATGCCGCAGGTGCATCAGTGCAGTTAGCTTATGATCCCAGTCACTCCACTGAAACGATAACTGACGCACTGGGTCATCCTACCACTTATGAATATGACGAGCGGGGGAATGTAGTCACTGAGATTGATGCGCTAGGTGGCATCATCACTCGTGACTACGACCAAGATAATAATTTGCTCAAAAAAGTAGACCCAGACGGTGTTTCCACAACTTACACCTATGACAGTAAAGGAAATCCTTTAACAATAACGGATCAAGACGGAAATGTTACCCACATTACATACAATCAGTATGGCGAAACCCTTAACATCATCTCGCCTACAGGATTAATAGTTTCATCAACCTATGACAAACATGGTAATTTATCATCTAGAACCAACACAGACGGACAAACTACAACCTTTAGCTACGATGGCTTTGGTAAATTAATTAAGCAAACAGCACCCGATGGTGAAGTTTCAACATATATTTACGATGACTTTGGAAATGCCACTAGTTTTACCGATAGTCGCGGCAACCAAGTTATTGCTACTTATGACCTCAATGGTAAAGTCACAAACCTATCAATGGTTTTCCCCCAAGAGAACCAAACTTTAAATACCAGCTACACCTACGATAACCAAGGACGCACTACCTCTGTAACAGATCCTCAAGGAAATGTTACTACAACCGAATATGACGCTAAGGGCAATGTCATTGCCACTACAGATATTAAACATAATCGGACTCAGTATTTTTATGACGACAAAGGGCAGCAGATTAAAGTTATCCTGCCCGACAATACCCCTAATAACTCAGATGATAATCCTGTAGTTTTAACTGAATACGACGCTGCGGGAAGAGTTATTTCCCAAACATCTGCCACCGGACTGAAAACTCGCTATGTTTATGACGAATTAGGCAGATTGACTGATACTATCTTGCCCGATCTCACTCCTGACAATCCAGATGACAATCCGAAAGAGAAGATAGAATACACCGCAGGCGATCGCATTCAAGCCAAGATTGATATTTTTGGCACTCGTACAGAATACACTTACGATAATTTAGGAAGAATCAGTCGAGAAAGAGATTTCTTTGGTAATCCGATTGGTAATGACACGACTTACACCTACAACACAGGTGGTCAGGTTACTTCTGTCACTGATGCCCGAAATCGCACAACTCAGATCGGGCTTGATGCTCAAGGTCGCTCAAGTGTGAATACATACTTTGATGGCACTACATCCAAGGTTGTCTATGACGCTTTAGGACGTATCAAGTCAGAAACAAATCAACTGGGACAAGCTACAACCTATGAGTATGATGCCTATGGCAAAGTCTCAGCCATGATTGATGCGCTCAACCAACGTACTGAGTTTACTTACAACAGTCGCGGCAGTCTGGTTAAGGTCACTGATGCTTTGGGTCATGAAACTAAGTATGAATATGACCAGTACAATCGTCAGACGGCGGTGATTGACGGGAACGGCAATAGAACAGAAACGACCTATGACCAATTTGGACAGGTCATTGCCGTTAAGGATGCAAATCTGCATATAACAGAATATGCATACGATAATCTGGGTGAACTGACGGCGGTGAAGTTAGCTAATCAAGCTACTACTATTTACGGCTATGACAATTTAGGTAGACAGACGCTGTTTGAGGATGCTAATGGGAATAAAACGACCTATGAGTATGATGCGTTTAATCGGAAGGTAGCGACAAATCTAGCTTTGGGTCAGCGTTCTACGACGATTTTTAATAATTTTGGACAGGTTGCGAATACGACGGATTTTAATAGCAATGTGATTACCTATGGCTATGACCTCTATGGCAGATTGGCAACTAAATCCTTCTCAGATCCTCGTGTGGCAACAGTGGGTTATACCTACGATCCTGTGACTTCGCAGGTGAAAACGGTGGCTGATGGTAGGGGGGTAACTCAATATACCTACGATCAATGGGACAGGCTCCAAACTATAATCATGCCCGATTTGCAATCTATCACCTACGGTTATGACGTATTGGATAACCTGACCTCAGTTACTACATCAGCAGCTACTACCAACTATAGCTATGACAAGCTAAATCGCCTTGATACAGTCAAAGAAAGTAATCGCATTCTCGCAGATTATGACTATGACGCGGTTGGTAATCTCACTCAAACTAAGCTTGCAGATGGCTCAGTTGAGACTAGACAGTATGATGCTAGGAATGCATTGACTCAGATAACTGCAAAAAATGTCACAGGCACAGTATTTTCAAGCTTTACCTATACTCTAGACCCTTTAGGAAACCGAACCAATGTAATAGATAATATAGGTAATACAGTGGATTATACCTATGATATCGTTAATCGTTTGACGCAAGAAAAGATTACTGATGCTACAGCAGGGAATCGTACTATTGACTATAGCTATGATCTTGTGGGAAATCGTTTGAGTAAAACGGATACGCTTGAGGGTTCAACCATTTATTCCTACGATGCTAACAATCGGCTGAAAAATACCACGGCAGGGGCAAAAGTCACAAACTTTACCTATGACAATAATGGTTCGATATTAACTGTTTCCGATGGCACAAATTCAGTTGTTTACGATTGGATTAATGATGGTGAGAATCGGTTAGTTAGGGTAAATAATGATAATGGTTCTTCTCAGACTCAGTATGTCTACGATGCGGATGGAAATCGCGTTGCAAGTATTACGGATGGAGTTAGAACTAATTATTTAACTGCTCCAATTAGGGGTATGTCTGAAGTATTGATGGAGTATGACAATAATGGAAATATCACGACTGATTACACCCAAGGGTTAGGTTTAATCAGATCGCGCACAAGTGGTATGGAAAGCTTCTATCATACTGATGGTTTGGGTTCTACTAGAGTGATTACAGATAATGTAGGATTGATAACTAATCGTTATAACTACGATGCATTTGGGGTGACAATTAATCAATCAGGAACATCTGATAATTCTTTCCAATTTGCTGGAGAACAAAGGGATAGTGCTACTGGATTGGATTATCACAGAGCGAGGTATTATGACCCAGGACTAGGCAGGTTTGTCTCAAAGGATGATTACTCTGGACGTTTGAATAGTCCTATTACTCAAAATCCTTATGCCTATGCCAATGCAAATCCTGTTAATTTTACTGATCCTTCTGGTTATTTCTCTTTAGAAGAGGTTAATGCTGCTGAAGCAATTAGTGGGATTCTTAGTAGTATTCCTGGCATAGCCTTGCGTACAGTAGGAGCTATTATCGGCGGTGCATTAGCTGCTGGTGTTTTCGATACGGCTCGACAGGGCTATCAATTAATTGATAGTGCGATTCACGGCGACGGAAGAAAGACGGATTTCGACGTTGATGAGTTGTTGCAGAGTGTTCAAATAGGAGCTGCACTTGGTCCATTACTTGCTCTTGTCCCTGAAGCTGCCTTATATTTCGCTTATGAAGGGATCAAAAGTGGTGTTGCCGAGCTTGAAGCTGGGAATATTGCTACTGGAGTTTTTGATATCCTTACTTCATTAATTCCTCTTTTCGAGCAAGCTGATAGTAAAGGAGCCAGTAATTGCTTTGTTGCTGGCACAAAAATTTTGACGACTGAAGGTGAAAAGAATATTGAGGATATTCAGGTTGGTGATTGGGTAGTTTCTGATGATCCGAATACTCCTGGGGAGATTGAGGCAAAACAAGTAACAGACACGTTTATACGTCAAACTTCAGGGCTGGTTGATTTGTATGTTGATGGAGAGGTGATTTCTACTACTGGTGAACATCCTTTTTGGACTCCTGATAAGGGATGGGTTGAGGCAAAGGATCTAGAAGTTGGTTCATTGCTACAAACTGAAGATGGCAGAATTATTGATGTTGATAAGATTGAGAAGCGTGAGGGACAGTTTCAGGTTTATAATTTCAGGGTAGAAGGGTTTCATACCTATTTCGTTTCTGATTTAGACATTCTTGTTCATAATGCGAATTGTGCTAAAAATGCAGCAGAATTAAGAAAGAATATGGAAAATGCTGGTGTAACCTTTAATCCAGGTGAAGCAGCTCATCACATTGTTCCTAGTACTGATGGCAGAACTCAAGCAGCAATAGATGCTCGATATACTTTGAATAGTTTTGGTATTCATGTTAATGATGCTAACAATGGGGTGAAATTACCAGTAACTCAGCATAATGGTCAAGGTTTACATCGTGGAACTACTTATAAGGCTATTGATTTGGAACTTAGCAAAGCTACAAATAAAGCAGAAGCTGAAGCTATACTTCAAAGTATTGCTGCTAGAATTAAGGCTGGAACTTTCCCACCATAATATATTTATTTCAAAAACTTAATGGAGATAGATTTACATGAATATTTATATTCCTATTCCTGATAGCGATAATTATGATGGCTTCTATCGCCTGAATCAAGAAAATTCACATGATATTTTATCAAGGTTTCTTAATTTTGGTATATATCAAGACATTGAAGAAAAGAGTGAATGGATTCCTTTACCAGTGGGATTTGAATCATTCGGTACTAAACGAGGTGATTTCCTTGGAGTTGTTGCATGGACTTTTGCTTGTAATAATAAGGCTTGGAAAATTTTAGAGCCTTTAATTGGTGATAGCGTTAAACTGCTGCCATTGCAATGTGATGAAGGTGAGTTTAATATTTTAAAAGTAATTAATATTATTGATTGCCTTGATCGTTCAAAGGCGGATTTGTTTATATTTGAAGAAACTGGTAGAGTTTTGGGCATAGAAAAGTATGCTTTTAAAGAAGAGTTAATTCAAGATCAGCATTTTTTTGCCATCCCAGAATGTAAATTCGTAATATTAGTATCTCAAAAGTTCAAGGACTTAGTAGAGCAGCATCAATTGGAAGGGCTGAATTTTAAGCAAGTGGCTTAAGATTAAGTACCAAGACAGTGCGTTTCTTGCGTAAGCATAGGCTTGGTAAGCTTAACTGGTGTAGGCGAATATCCAATGTGCGAAGAGATGCGACAAGCGATTAAAAATCGTAACACTTTCACTTTCAATTATAAAAAACCTCTTGGACGAGTTATAGGCGAGGAAATATTGACATAGTGTTCAGAGAAGGTCTTGCCGCTCTTTTCCTATTTATCCCACTTCCCCAACACCCCATCAACACAAGCAATCCCCCACTGCGGAAACTTCGCCAGCAGCTTCTTGATCACAATCTTCAAAGCCTGATCATCATTCCAGCATTGTTGGAGGAAGTCAAAACCAGGATTTTCCCTAACCAGAGAAGCCATTCTCAGTTTCTCCATTCGCAATAGTCTAGCTTGGGATCTCATGGCGGTGTCTTCAGCGGTCGCCTCACTAGATTTTTGCACCTGATAATTGACTACAGATAGATTCCACTGCTTCTCAAACTTGCTGATTGTTGCCCTCATGCTGGCGTAATACTTGCTGTCTAGCAAATATTGAATTACCCACAATGGGGGGCATTCTCCAAGGTTTGCTCTATCCAACCATTCAAATATCTCACTTTGATTTAATGACACGGGCGCGGCGGAACCAGTACCTTCATGATCTACCCTATCCTCATCACCAGAAACCAAGTTTTCAGTCATCAACTCAGCAGAGGGACGACTCAGTTCTATTTTTGGGTCTGCGATCGCAGAATTTAAAGATTTTTCATTTTCAGCGACGGGCGCGGCGGAACCAGTACCTTCATGACAGTCTTTCGGCTCAATGCCACAATTCTGGTTTTCAGCCAACAACAAAGCAGATTTACCCCGTGCATTATCCACAAGCACTAGCGATGTACAGTCAATGAGGATTGTGCCACCGTTGGGGCGGCCAAGGGAGTCGTAGTTTGTGATTTGGGCTTCGGCTAGTTGTCCTGTGGGGAGGTCTTCGATTTGGAAGGTGATGTCAAAGGTGGGGTCGAAGAGGGTGTTCCAGAGAGTGATTGCGCTATTGTTGATGGTAGTAATTGATTCGGAAGTTAAGATATGGATGCTGAAGAGTTGTTGAGAAGATATGCTACTGGGGAGAGGGATTTTACCAGGGTTGATTTGACTAATGCTAAGTTGAGTAGAGCCAACTTGCGTGGTATTAATCTGACTAGAGCTTACTTGGATGGTGCTGATCTGAGGGAAGCTAACCTCTCTGGTGCTTGTTTGGAAGGGACTCACTTCGAGGCTACTGAGATGATTGATGCTGATATCAGCCTGGCGAATCTCCGTGATGCTCATTTGAGTGCGGATCTTAGTACAGCTAATCTTAGTGGTTCTGACCTCAGTAGGGCTGACCTGTATAGCGCCTCTTTGGAGAATGCTCTCTTGATTGGTGCTGATCTCTCCTATGCCAAATTGGAAGCTGCCATTTTGGAGGGCGCTAACTTCAGCAATGCTAATTTGACGGGTGCTACTGATGCCAACCTCAACAGTGCCATCCTTTATAACACCACCATGCCCGATGGTAACATTATTAATAGTTATGTTAGAGATAAGTGAGGAATAAGTATTGCTAACAGTAGGTAGCCCTGAACTTTGTATTCCCACACCTTCTTCACCTATTAAAAATGTAGAAGGGTTTGGGTCAAAGTCATCGGGTATTACGCCATAAAAATATACGTAAATGACAATATGAATAATTTAATTGATAGACTGTTGTACAAACCCACTACTCCTCCCAATCCACCAACACCCCATCTACACAAGCAATCCCCCACTGCGGATACTTCGCCAGCAATTTCTTGATCACGATCTGCAAAGCCGGATCATCATTCCAGCACTCCTGCAAGAAGTCAAAACCCGGATTCTGCCCAACCAGAGAAGCCATCTTCAGTTTCTCCATTCGCAATAGTCTAGCTTTGGATCTCATGGCGATGTTTTCAGTGGTAAACAACGCCTAACTAGATTTTTGTACTTGATAATTGACTACAGATATATTCCACTGCTTCTCAAACTTGCTGATTGTTGCCCTCATGCTGGCGTAATACTTGCTGTCTAGCAAATATTGAATTACCCAAAATGGGGGGCATTCTCCAAGGTTTGCTCTATCCAACCATTCAAATATCTCACTTTGATTTAATGACACGGGCGCGGCGGAATCAGTGCCTTCAGCACAGTCTTTCGGCTCAAAACCTGAGACTTGATTTTCTCCTAACAACGAAGCGGAATTACTTTGTTTTGCTTGCTCCTGTATTTGATTAGCGATCGCCAAACTTGAAGAAAATTCATTTTGAGCGACGGGCGCGGCGGAACAAATACCCTCATGAGGGAATATCGCTTCAACGCCACAATTCTGGTTTTCAGCCAACAACGAAGCGGGTTGACTCCGTGCAACATCCACAAGCGTCAGTGATGTACAGTCCGTTACCGCAGGTAACTCTTCCTCCTTCTCTGACACGCTTTGAACAGACTGAGGCGACGCGCCCCTCAAGGGCGCGTGAGCCGTCTCCTCCTCACGCGAATTTTCTGTAAGCGTGTCAAAGACACTCCTCACAATCTCTTTTGAAGAGTTTGTGAGGAGTTTCTGACCAGTTCGTGAGGGTTTTTGAAACCCTTGCTCTGAATGACTTTGACCTAAAATAGATGCTTGATTTAAAGCACGTATTTCTTCCCAGCCAGCATCTTTATCTGAAATCTCAGCATTTAGTTCTCGTTTTTCAGGATTTGGTTCTTGTTTTTCAGCATTGGCTTTTTCCCAAAATTCTTTCATCCGGCTACCATGTAAATTTTTTACCATCCAGCTAGCTGTCTCCCGGCCATCCTGAATTGACTTGTCCGGCTTGAAAATGAACAACCCACTTTCGGAAAGAATTTTCTTCGCAGAGATAAAAGTACTGTAACCCAAGGCAGAGGTCAAAGGCATCCAGCGAGAGCCATAAGGGTCAGCCGTCCAACACTCCTGCCACAATTGCGTAACTGAAGGCTTTTGCTGCGAAGCCCACAGCATATCTTCTATGGGAATAATCACATGAAGCCTTTTATATGGGGATTGTGGTTTACTAGCAGCCTTTTTGAGCTTGGGTTTTGTAATAGTTGCAGTCATCGTACAATCTCCTATTTATATTGACGCACGGAAATTTCCCCCACTGTGATGCAGGGTTTGGTTTGCTATTTATCGGTCTTAAAAGTTATCAGTACATTTGGCAGTACAACTAGCTACATTGTTATAATCGTGTTGTTGTCTACCGTTTGCGGCGGAGACACTTTTCATAGGGTGATTGCACAGTTTTTAACTAAGCAATCGCTCTAATCAACAACTTCACCTACTCTTTTTCCGGTTGCCAGAATCGCAACTCGTCTCGGAAATACCTGTCAGTCTTTTTCGACTGCTCCTTCCAACAATCCCAGGCAACGATTACCTCATCTCCCAAATCCTGAATCACTTCTCCTCTGGCGACATACAAAGTACGATATGGATCGGCGTGGGCAACTATAGAAGCAACTTGAATGGTGTCCGGTTGAGAGGATGCGTTTTGGAGTGCGGTAATTAAATTTGTCTCCTCACTGGTCAATTCTGCCCAGTAGTCCTGTTTAATTACCTCATACTCTTGCGCCACTGCCCAATAGTCCTGCCAAGTACACCCAGGTTTAGCTAGTACTGCCCGAATCTCACTAACCGCCTGGGGTAGCATTTCCAATTGCTCGGCTCGATATGCGATAGCCTGTGGTGTCGGCTCACTCCCTAGTATTAGTGCTGCCGCCTCCAATGCTTGGGTGTTGTTCATGGCACTGGCGAGATTCTTCAATGCCATACCCATTAAACGTAAGCATTCTTGGGCATTCTCCTTGGGTGGCTCTTGAGCTAGCGATCGCAGATCAATAGTTTTCTCCAGAGCTTGTTTAACCTGCTTGTTCAACGCTTTGGTCGCTTGCTGGGTCATAGTATTTCCCCACTGTTGAACCGGATGCTGTTGTACGGCGTGTTCTAGTTCCTGAATGCGTTGCTGGAGTTGCTGATTTTCAATCTCCAGTTTTCTTAACCCCTCCATCTCAGAAAGCCGTTGCTGTAAGTGGATATTTTCTTCTTTCTGTTGTTTAAAGAGTTGTTGCAAGGATTGGATTTGTTCTTGCACCTGAGCTTCGGCTCTAGCAGTGGCTTCTGATTGTAGTCCGATTCTCAATTCCTGGGAAAGTCGCTCTAACTCCTGTTTATGGCGTTCTTCAATAGCAGCGATCGCTTCCGTATATTCTGCGGGGTAAGTCCGTTCTCTGGGGAATGGAACGCTGGCGGCATCCAAATCAGCATTATTGATCAACAACCTCTTGCCGTCAGCAAAGGTCACAATCTGTTGCCAATGGTTTGGAGCCGAAGCCTCAATCACTCCCGAATCCCCATAACGAGGGTGTGACTGTTGTGAAACTGTGACTATAGCTTTTTGAGGAACCACTGGTTCTTGAATTTTGGGAACCATTGGTTCCTGAATATGTTTTTTGCGTGGAAGTTGAGGAACCACTTTTTGGGCGGCAGCAGCAAAGTCTGAAACACTTGGGTCAGGATTATCTTTCAGAGCGATCGCTACAGCTTGTTTTAGTTTCTCTGGTTCCTTGACTAGCCGCAACAGTGGACGGGCTTGACGCTCGTTTTTGATGTGTCCGCCCAACTTGCCAACTGCGTCTATGACCTTTTTGGCTCCTAGCAGTTGGTTGATTCTTCGGTATCCACCCCAGGCGTATAATTCACGCTGGCAGTATTCTTCAAAGCTTTTATAGCCAGCTTGCAGGTAAAGCTGCTGTTCCCGCATCAGTAGGATTTCATCTACCGCTTGCCACTCGAACCTATCGATGGCGGTGAAGGTTTCCTGAATGCTGGTATTGACGACACTGTAATCGAGTGCTGTTGTTTGTTCTCTGTCTAGTGTCAGCATATCTCTTGCCCACTATGTATGGTAAATGCTTGAAAGTTGGGGTGTTGCAGTTTAACCAAAGTGAACCGAGGAGATACTGAAGGGTGTTTGCACAAAAATGTGTCAGCATTATAATAAGCTCACTTTGTGATCAACGGATTGAGCAGGCGATCGCATTGCTTTGGTCGGCGGGCGGTCGCTTTTAGCTTTTACGCTGCTTTTAGTAGATCAACTTCTGCACTTTCGCCCAGAATTTTCCTTTTATTTGCTAAAGTCTCTGTTTCTGCTTGAGAATTGAGCGTGACACCTTTTTCTATTCTTAGTCTTTTGGGTGGCTCACCTTCCTCAAGCAAGTCTCCAGGCTTACAATTAAGGGCTTCACAGAATCTTGCTGCTGCATCTAATGTGAGTGATTTAACCTTATTTTGTTCAATTTTTTGGATGAACTGAGGACTATAACCAGTCTTTCTAGCTAGGTCATTCTGAGAAAGACCCGCAGCCTCTCTCAATTTTTTTAATGCGATAAACACAATCATCCTCTCCAAATAATACTCCTATTATAGTGGTACTACTATTGGATGTAAACATATAGGACTTACATCTATTGGTATTAGAGTTGCTTATGTGCAACCAATAGTAGTATTACAAATCTCTATCTAAAAGTAACTACTACCCTGTTGACTACTACTAATAGGTGTACTAACATTATTTACATGAGGGTAAGAAAAACGAACCGTCTGCACCCGAACGTAATCAAGGGTTCGCAAGCCAAATTACCAAACATTCACTCATTCACCTAACCACAAAACCAAGTGCCACCGGGACTAGCAGCCGGAAGCCAAACTTGTAATGCTCAAGCCAGCGAAGATGATCTCGATGACCTACCAAGTCTTAAAAAACTGGTTATTTATTGCCTAACTGTCTAGAAATCAAAGATTTTACAGCAAAGCTGAATTTAGTAGAGTGTCCTCTTCCGAACACAGCACTTCCTTACACGTCCCCTGATGCTGCTGTCTACTGTCTTGATAATGCTCTTAGCAACTAGCTTTGATGGCTACGCCAAATCTTTTTGAGAGCGTTGTGCTGAACCACAACGTTCTTTGCACACATAACAAAAGCAATCGCCCCTCCGACCAAGAAGTAAGCGATCGCTTTTTATCCAACTGAATGGAGATCAATATTATGCCTTATACAACACATACACAGCAAGCAATTCCTAGTTCTTCTGTTGATGAACAAGCCCTAGCCCAAGCAGAACTGTACAGCCACCTCGAATCCCAAGCCGAAGCTGTAGCCCCAACCCAAGATCCTCTCACCAGCAGAGATCGCCGCATCATTGGCGAGATTATTCAAGTCCAACCCGAATCAGTGCGTACTATCTGGATTGAAGGCGGGATTACAGTCTGGGTGCAGTTTGTGGAAGGCGGACGACTGCCATTCGAGCGTGACTGGTTCGCTACAAGAGTTGCAGAGGTCAAAGCGACTCTGCCAGAAACACCAAGGGAACGCAACGAACGATTAAGCGATGAACTAGAAAAAGCCTGCACTGTTTTTGGTTTGTACTACGGTGAGGTTGATTGGTTAGGATTCAGCACCAAACTCTACCAAGACGGGCATTTTGTTGGCTTCGTCGGGTGCAATCAACAAGGTTGGTACGCTCGACAAAGACAGTACGGGGTAAATCGGGTTGCTGGCAGTGCCAAAGATGTGATTGCGTTGTTGGGAGTCCGAGTGGCAGTAGCAGCGTAAGTTGCTGAAGGTAGAAAGGGCGATTGCTCCTCCAAGAAAAAAGCAATCGCCTCCAAAATGTAATCGCTTAATAAATACCAATCATGGCACAAAGCACAGCAAGTAACCTCTTACTTCAAGTAGATGACTGCCACGAGAAAATTCTCCTATCTGCTACAGATGCGAATGCAGATGTGTAAGGAATCCTTAGTATTGCAAGTAAGAAAAGCGATTGCAGCCCAAGAGTAATGCAATCGCCTCTACAACGAAATTTATGACAATTCAAATCATGGCACAGAATATGATTACCACATTTTCTCTTCAAGAAGCCCGGTTAGATGAGCCAACAGAGAAAATTCTCCTACCTCCAACAGACCCTAATGCAGAGGTCACGCAAATCACTGGATACAAACTCGTATACGTGAATGGAGCTTGCCCCAGAACTTATCGAGTCTACACAGATGATTCCTTGATTGGGGTGATATTTCAGCATATTACGCACTGGTCTAATGCTGTAGATAAGATTCGATACGCCGAGTCGGTTGATGCAGCAGTTGGGCTAGACGACTTCATGAAGGTGGCAAGGGTATCAAAAGCGACTACAGAACAATCACCCACGCAAGAAGAGTTGCTAGATAAGGAATTTGATTTGCTGACCGATGAAAAATGGGAACGGTTAAAGAGGTATGTTCCACAAGTGAAAGATTTGGTTGCAGCGTAAGGAAACGGGTGGGCAGGATAGACCCACCTGTGTGGCAAGGAGCAAAACTAAATTATCAGTTTATCCGAATGCAACAACACAATTCATCGAATATACCAATGTCACCCATAGAAATCCTACAGGAATTCAACTCGTGCTACCTGAAGATTCAGGCTATTGCACAAAATGAAGCTTGGCTTTTGTTGATTGCTGAAAAGAAGATTGATCCAGAGGCAGCAACACATTTGGGTGATGTTCTGCACTACTTGGCTGAGGCAATGGGTTGTCTGGAAGAAATCGTTGAGGTCAAGTTTAATCAGGAGGCAGAATAATGCAACCAACAATCACCATTCCACATGGTTGGAAATACCCTCGTTTTACTTTAGGACAACGTACAGAACAGGGAATTATCATCGGCATGAAGTACTACCCAAGCGATAGTCTTTTAGCTTATGAATACGATGAAAGCTGGCGTTATTTAGTCATGCCTGATATGAATTCCATTGAAGAAGGGAATCACTTAGAGAACGAGATTAAATTGCTCAAACCCCAGGAATTGAAAACACTTCTAGAAGCAGAGATTAAAAAGCGACTATATCAAATCGAAGTGCTGAAATACGAATTAAAAACAATTCCTGGAATTGTCATAAATAGCTAAGTCGAACAGTATCCAGTATCAACGCAATTTTTAACAACAACAACGCAATTATGGAAACCATCAAAATCAACAACAGCGTCTTTCTCATTCCACCCAGCCAACCTAAACTACAAGCGAATTGCGCTAAAGAGTACGGGCAATTTCTTCTCGATTGTCCTCCAAAACTGACGATTCTAGAAGCACAAGCAGGAGGATATCTCAAAGGTAGCAAGGCTGATTTTGCGATCGCTATTTCTCGTCCTGACCGTGCATTGACCATCAACGAAAACTTCACCAACGAGCCATTCACTGAACTGTGGGTGATTCCGGTGGCTGGCGGACTCAAAGAACAATTCAAGGGGCCAGCCTCCATGCTGCTTTCTTTCCTGATCCACCGCCGCAGCAAAGACAATTTCGCCGGACTCTACAACCACTTTGCCCATCGCGCTTTCCAGCAGTGGTGCGAAGAAGGGATGCCGGGAGATCCCAAAGAATTCTGTTATCAGGCGATCGCTTCGGTACTGAAAAATTACATTTTCTGCGCCGAGTTTCAGAAAGTGGAAGGGACATTAGGAACGTACTGGTTTATTCAGTGGAGCTATCGCAATCCTCAATCTGATTTTGAGAAGGATGCGCTAGAGGCAGCAGAGATGATTCGTAGTGGTGCGGAATCTGGGGCAACAATCCACTGGGTAACGAATGAGACGTATGAACGCTGGGCTAGTAATGCTGTTACAGCACCAGCATTACCCCCGGTTTCGGAAACTGAGGCACGGCTATCTCTGCAAGGACAGAATCAGGCAGCAATACCGCAAGGTAACAAGCGGTAATTAGACACGAAAAAGGCGATTCAAACGTGAGTCGCCACTATATAAATTAGTGGTTCAAACAAGTAAATGAAAATCGGTACTGTCTCAGTTAGTTATTCGAGAAAATTTAACTTGGGCAATTATGAATCTCTCGAATTGGGCTGCTCACTTTGGGCACAAGTGGAAGATGAAGAAGATGCCGATGGTGTAGTTCAATTCCTTTATCATCAAGCGAAAGCAGCAGTGAAAGAGGCTGCAATGCCTGTGATTAAAGCGAACGAATTCCAGATTACCAAAGCCAAATCTCAACGCAAAGTAGCGACTGATGAAGGTGTTGCAGAAATAGATAATTTTTGAGCAAATCAAACATGAAACAACTAACAGGTTTTATTCCCATTGCCGCATTACCACCATCTACTGCGGCTTCTGCTAAACAACAGCTAATAGAAACAATTGAATGGCTTTACAAAGAAGGTGCTGCTAGTGAAACCAATCTCAAACTCTTGACTGCAATTGTCGAATCGATTCTTTGCTCGGAAGAATCATACACCAGATTTTTGGAATGTGGTTTTGATGCAGCCATTGAGTTTTTCGATACCAATTCTCAGAACTGGGACTTTGAAGAGTCAATCTCATCAAGTCATAATCCCAGGAATTGGGACAAGTACAAGCAGCTAAAACAAACATAGGCTTTGTCACAGCTATAGTTTCAAGAACATGAAAAAGTCAATTTCTACATTTCTACGTTAAAAAGGAGTTAACAAAGGTGCTAGTCCGATGGAACTTTAAGTTAAAACCCTGTCAGCTTCAACAAGCAAAAATGTCACAGTGGTTAATCACTCTCAAGAAGCATAGAAACTATGCACTTAGAGAACGAGAGATTGGATACAATACTAATAATCAGAATGCTGATCAACCAGTTAATTATGCTTGGGGTAGTTACTGCGATCTGAAAACCAGAGTCGAATATGGTGGGTATTGTCCCCTAACTTGCCCTGTGTTGAAACATGGTGTTATTCCAACTGATCTAAATATTGCCCTGAAAACATCGTCATCTATTATCAAGTGGGATAGTGCTTCTAATATCCAGATAAAAGTAACAACGAGGTTAAGACGTAAACTCAAACATTTTAGTGAAATTAGTGCTGTTGTTTTGCAGGGGAACATCCTAAAATTAGACACTGCGTTTACAAATTTTTGGCGGCATGGTAAAGGATTTCCACGTTATTTACGAACTTTGAATAGTTTCAATTACTCACCAGGACAGGTTAAGCTTAAGACAATTAAAGATAATTATGCCATTGTCTATCTTCCAGGGATTGGCAATGTCAAAATGCACAATAGTCGAGATTTAACCAGTATTCAAACCGTAAGAACTTGTACTGTTAAAAGAACAGGTGGTTACTGGTTCTTATCGATGTTAGTTCAAATACCCCAAGAAGTACCAAAAGAAAAGCCAATATCTCAAATCAAATCAGTAGTCGGGATTGATGTTGGTGTGAATAAGCTTGTAGCTTTGTCAGATGGTAGTTTTGTCGAAAATATTAGAGTGACAACTAACATCAAAACATCTAGACGTTTAACTATGCGTCAACGTGCCATAAGCCGCAAACGTCAGGGTTCTCAAAACAAAAACAAGGCATACGCTAGAATTGCCAGAACACAACATAAATTAGCACAACATCGAGACGGCTACAATTGGCAAGCAGCTAGTAAAATTGTCAAAACTGCTGATGCTATTGGGCGTGAAGACCTAAACATAAAGGCGATGGTCAAACGTGCCAAGCCTAAGCATGATGGAAAAGGCGGGTATAAGAGAAATGGTGCTAGTCGCAAGAGTGGTTTAAACAAGGCTATCCTTGATTGTGCTTGGGGTAATTTATTCGCCAAAATTGCTTGGTTAGCTGCTAAATCTGGTAAACCAGTTATCCTAGTTAATCCCAAGCATAGCAGTCAGGAATGTCCACAATGTAGACATACTGACAAGAGTAATCGCAGTGGAGAAAAATTTCTCTGTACTAATTGCGGATACACACAACATGCTGACACAAAAGCTTCTCGAACAATTGCAAAACGTGTGGGATTAGTCTTCCCCAAAAACATTAAAAAGACTCTACCGGGGGACTCTCGGAAAGTTATGCCTGTGAAGATATCGCTGCCGATGGGTGGGGAGTCCAGGAACCATGCCTATGAGTCATTGAATATTCAGTTAAGTTTATTTGATTTAACCCAGTATACAGTGGCTGACAATCGGATATCTAAGAGATACGGCAAAAGCTCTTAGAGAATCTGTGTGTCTTTAGACCACAGAGCGTCAAGCAGTATAAATTTTAGTCTGGGGGTAATTCAAACGTTAGTTAATCGCAATCTGGTAAAAGTGACAAATACAGGTGCAGGATTTTTTGTGGAGTTGGACGAAGTGAAATGAAAACCCATAAAGTAACTCATCAATCATCTTTGCCTTCAAACACTCGTAATAAATTAGTTCTTCGTCGGACTCGAAAAAGATTTAACCCCAAAGTATTCATAGACCGCACGATAGAAACAACTGCAATTGTCTCTCTGCTCTTAACTGGGTTTTCAGGAGTAGGGGCAATAGGGTGTTGGGGCCTGGAGATTATTGAGACTAATACTAATCCCAACATAATCATCTCTGGTTGGGAGTACCAAAAAAACAGAAGTCTTGGAGCTATGTTGGTCAGTTTTTCTGCCTTCTTGGGCAGTTCTTTAGTCGGAGCAAGTTTTAGTATTCACCGGGATAAATTTTAGGGAGAGAAACGGACAATGGAAATCAGATTAACCACAGCAGAGATTCGGACTATATTGCAGGGTTGTCAATATACGTTGCAAATGGTTGGAAGCAGTAAGGATTATCGCAGGCTTCAATCGTTAGAGCATTTTTCTACATCAAATGATGTGGTATTAAACGATGCTTTCAATGTTTTAGGAGAAGTAGTAGAGGCAATTGATCACGTGGAGCAATTTAATCGACAAGGAGAATCAAGTCATGGAACAGGAAATTAAAAATGCACTTGGCTTAGGTAGTCCTGAACTTGTGATAGAGTCGAAACCAAAACCTGAACCAGAACCAAAACCAACAGTAACGATTTACGACTTCTCTTCTTTGTTATCAAAGCACGAACCACCGAAAAAACAGAGATGAACACAAAACAGTTGATCCTTAATTGTGCCATTGCAGTTTTCGCCTTTTCCACTACTTTAAGTGGCTCTCTGGTGGTTTTCGGACAAAAGAAAACCAATTACTTCAACATCACAATACCTGCAAGTGGAGCGAGGCTGGCTTTGTGTTTCAGCATGATGGGAACTGGATTGACCATGTTTTTGGCTAGTCGGATTGAGGCAGTGCAATTTGAAGAATCGCTGAAACCTAGACCTGTTCCCACTCCCTGCCGAGGTTGCAAGCATTTCCACGGGGTTATCTACAACGGCGTGCTTCTCAATTGCGCTGTTCACCCCAGAGGCTGGCAAGGTGATAAATGCCCCGATTGGCAAACATTTAAAAAATCTTTAGAGGAGTAAATAAAATGACATTAACCTTAGACAATCGCTCTCAAAATAAAGAATCGTCCCTGACGCAAGCATTACGGCAGATACAGGAGTTAAACTCCAAAATTCAGGAATTAGAGGAGCAGCATCAAGATTATCCCTGTTTTGTCACTCTGGCAGTAGTATAATAACGTAAAAACGCTAGAACCAAGACACAGAGTATGGTACAGCCCCGTCCAGCCGCACCAACAGTCAAATTTGTGGACGAATATTGCCAGTGGTATAAAAGCCTGTTTCCAGATGTTAGGAGTTTTGAGGCTTTTAAATATCTTCATGTAGGCTGTGTTTCTGAGCTAAAACGGAAAACCCTACCAGAAATAGCAAAAATTGTAGGATTGGATAACCATCAAGGGTTGCATCATTTTTTAACTACATCCCCTTGGAATATAGAAAAGTTAAGAGTGTTGCGATTAGAGCTAATTTTACAAGTTCTAAAAGGTAGACCAATCATTCTAATTATTGATGAGACAGGAGATAAAAAGAAAGGGAATAAGACAGATTATGTGAAACGACAGTACATAGGGAATTTGGGTAAAGTAGAAAATGGAATTGTAGCAGTCACGGCGTATGGTGTATTCTGTGGGATGACTTTTCCATTACTGTTTGAAGTATACAAGCCACGCGAAAGATTAAAGCCAGGGGATAAATATCTTACTAAGCCTCAAATAGCAGCAATAATCATAAAAAAGCTAGAGTTAATGGGTTTTAACTTCAATCTAGTACTCGCAGATAGCTTATATGGTGAGAGTAGTGCTAATTTCATATCTATATTAGACGAGCTGGGGTTAAATTATCTAGTGGCGATTCGCTCAAACCATTCTGTAGAGCTACTTCCTAGACAACATACTCAATATTTAAAGTGGCATAAGTTTAAAAGAGTATTCTCTAACTTGAGTAGTGAGAATCGGTTTATTAGGGAAATAATTCATGGTAAACGACAAGAAAAAAGGTATTGGCAGATTACTACTGACATTGAGAAATTACCCGGTAACACTACTTGGTATGTGATGAGTAAATACGCAGACCTTACACCAAGAGATGTGGGAAACTTTTATGGTTTAAGAACTTGGGTTGAATATGGCTTGAAGCAAAGTAAAAATGAATTAGGTTGGGCAGATTATCGGCTGATTCATTATGCGGATATTGAACGCTGGTGGGAGATTGTTTGTAGTAGCTACTTAATGGTGAGTCTACACTCTGAACAAATGCAGTCTTCTCCACCAAAGTCTCCATCAAAATTGGCTGCTCATCCTTGGTGGGATGATGAGAAGGGTTGGAAGAACATTCTTAACAATCTCCGTTTAATAATTCAACCTTTTACTTTATTTAACCTAATATATCCCTGGTTGACAGTTTTTCCTATTCCCCAATTGTCCTTGGGTTTTTCTAAACTTCAATCTATTATTTATAACCTCACCAGTTCAATATTTATTTTCCTGTCTCACCCTGATTTCTACTTTTCCTCTGCCTAGAGTGACAGAACAGGGTTATGTGCAGAAGCAACAGAATTTAATTCCAGCGTAGGCGTAGCCCGTCGCAGACATCGCTGGAATCTGTGTTTCTCCAATCCAGGAAGTACAGGCGCTGCGGATTCTGATACACCGGGGAGAAGCAGCTTGCCGACAGTACTTGCGTTCAGTGTTGGTTAAACAGGGTCAGGCTTCAAAAATAGCCACAGAACAAATAGAAAAACCCACTTTAAGTAAAAGAGCCAAAAACCAGGGTTTTCTGCAAAATTCAAAAAAATGATTTTTCTTTCTCATAGAGGCGCGGAATCAGTCAGGGCAAGGGATTGAGCAGACCATGAGACAGTTATTTTCACGGCATTACTAGGGTTTCGAGCCTCATCGAAATCATCCGCGTATCCCAAAGCCTTGATGCTACCGTGTTTGAGGTCGAGCAGAGTCTCATGGTCTGCTTGCTTTTTAGCGAAGGCACAAAAAAAAGGGGTGCAATATCCCCCTTTTGGCTAAATACCGTCAAGTTATTCGGCTGGACTTTGTGCTTCAGGAATCAAACCCAACTGGTAACGGGCAAGAGTTCCTTGAAGGTGAAGCGCAAATCCTTTTTCCCAAAAGACGCGATGCATTTCTGACTCATTCCAGCCCTCCATTGCTTGAACTCGCTTTGCGGCTTCATACAACGGTTCTGGAATAGAAACTCCAGTCTGAACCATTTTTGGTGTAGT
>NZ_JACJSF010000041.1 GCF_014698035.1 Desmonostoc muscorum FACHB-395 | reverse complement strand
TCAATATTCTTCGTCGCAATGGTTATCATTCCATCACAATTGCTCAAAGATTTCTCTCTCATGATATTGACAAACTCATTCATCTTGTGGAATGAAACAGCCCTGCCCTTAAGAAGGGGGACTTTGACTCCCAGTTCCCCCCTTTTTAAGGGGGGTTAGGCAGGGTAGATTAATTGTGCGGAGAGAAAATTTGTAATCCCCGTAACCTCGTCAGCCTGCTAACAGGGGAACTGGATTTATGAACGCAAGAATGAGGGTTTTAATTTTTCTCTCTAGACAATTAATCCACCCTGCTTTTTAAGGGGGGTTAGGGGGGATCTAAAAGTGCCTAAATTCACAGCGAAATACTTTTCAAACATCCTCTTAGGCTGCGTCGCCCAAAATCTTCTCTCAAAAATCCACCCACCATTTCCATACCTAAAGTTCCACTCACATAAACAACTGCGGCAATCAGAAATAAATACCGGGTTTTGTAAGGGAGATGAAGCCAAAATTTTAGATATTTAAATGCAAAAACTCCCACTAGAATAGCACCAGGTATCACCCAGGTTTGGAAAAATATAGGATTGAGATTAAGCGATTCTCGCACTGACGGAATTATTAAAAGCTCGTGAAAACTAAATGCTTCATCCAAACTCAAATATACAAATATAAAATATAAGGTTTTCCAGCCAGAGAAATAGCGGTCTTCCGTCTTAATAGCGGTAATTGCTTTAAGTAATCCCGAACAAAATAATAGAGAGAATGCAGAATACCAGGCAGGAATATTCAATTCTTCATCTAAGCTAAATAGTTCGTAAAACCATTTGCTAGCTGGGAAGGAAAACTCCGTGAACCAGAAGTAGGCACTTAGAGCGCCTGCTAAGGTGAGGCAAATAACTGCGGTCATTAAACGTCGAGCAATTGTTTTAGCACACAGATGAATTGGTAGCTCTATGTTAAAATCCGATGCTTTTTGCTGCATACGCATACTGAGCTAATTTCCTTTGTGTGGAATAAAATCATTAATAAGAAATTATCTCATATAGGCAAATGATCTGAGCCAACTATTACAGAATCTTGAATTAAGGAAAACCCTAGATTTTTGAACGAAATTGCTAATATACTACATTAAGCCTATCTAAGTAGTGTATTTTATGAGCAACACTAAAAAAGTTAGTGAAGACTTGAGCGCTGCTGGACAACCAACTCCTGAAGATTTAAAACAGGCAGCCCAAGAGGGATTTAAGTCGGTGCTAAACCTGCGTTCTCCCGATGAACCAGGTTTTCTCAGTGATGAACAGCAGCAAGCCCAAGCTGCTGGATTGCAATATGCCAATATCCCTTTAAAGCCTTCAGAAGCAAATCAAGAGCTAACAGACGCAGCAATCCAGGAGATTGAAAATTTACCCAAACCAATTTTAATTCACTGCGCGGCTGGAGCAAGGGCTGGTGGTATTGCCTTGATTTCCAATGCTATTAGCGAAGGTCTGACCTATGAAGAAATTAGTCAGAAAGCGCAAGAGCTTGGTTTAAACTTAGAACAACCGCACCTTAAGCAATTCTTGCTTGAGAAGTATATTGCCAAGCAAGCAGAGCAAAGTTAGGGACTTGCAATAAAATACCAGTCACACTGGGGCGATCATGATATTGCATTTGGGTAATATTTCAGAAATTTGCCAGAAAGGTTAATACTGTTTTAACTCTGGTGAGAGAAGCTTGCTTCCTTAATCCCAAACTTTGACTAAACTGATACTTGAGAATTGCCACAGTAGAGTTATCGTGTTAGCTTATTCAGATCAAAAAGAGTGTTTCATAAACGAGTAAGCTTTTTCTACCTACAAGAAATATTTGGACAATCTCTGCAAGAGATAGCGATCGCCTAAACTATTCACTACTTCATAGCACAAATCACTGGAATGCTTATGGACAAAAGCTTATTCCTCTTCTGTATCAGCATTGAGATATGCAGATTCAACAGAAGCGATCGCACTGTCAATCGTAGCAGAAATTCAAGCAGTGCTGGCAAATCCGCTGGTGGAATGCTGAGGTCACGACTTGGCTCAATTCATGGAGATAAAATCAAATGTCTGATGTCGGTCTAATTATTCTTGCTGCTGGTGCATCCACTCGTATGGGAACACCAAAACAACTTCTACGTTACGGTGAACAGAGTTTGATTAGGCATGTAGTTCAAGTGGCGAACGCTTCAGTTTGCCACCCAATTATCGTTGTATTAGGGTCATACGCTGAACGCATCAAACCAGAGATTAACTCAGAACAAGTACATATTGTAGAAAATCCACTTTTTAGTGAGGGAATAAGTACCTCTATTCGTGTCGGCATAGAAGCTCTGAATATAATCAGTAAAGAAGCAAAAGCTGTTGTTTTGATGGTATGTGATCAACCTTTTATTTCACCTCAACTCATCAATCAACTTGTTGAAGTTCACGAAACTACTCTTAATCCAATCGTTGCGTCACAATATGCAGACACTCTAGGTGTTCCTGCATTATTTAACCGCACTTTATTTGCAAAACTAACTACAATAAGTGGTACAGATGGTGCAAAGCATATAATTAAAAAATATTTTCAAGAAGCTTTAGCCATTCCTTTCCCAGAAGGTGTATTCGACTTAGATACTCCAGATGATTATGAGCAGCTTTTGTTGAAGAATAATTAAGAAGTCAGAATTATCGTTTGTTGGGTAAAAATTAGGCGTTATGTGTAATTTTATGTTCAAAAATTAAATAGGAGTTTTCTATAAAAGTTAGAATGGCAGAAACCTGGAGAAAACGATGACATTAGAAACAGAGATACTACAGGCGACATCATTAAATTCTACCTTTGAAACACCTGAGAATCAGCAGGAATTTAACTGGAGACAATCTTGGTATCCTGTCTGTTTTCTGCAAGATTTGCCTACAAATCGTCCTTATACTTTTTCGCTATATGAAGAACCCTTCGTTTTGTTCAAAGACCAAAATGGACAGCTTGTCTGTTTAACAGATCGTTGTTCTCACCGTGCAGCTAGACTTTCTGATGGACAAATTATTGACGGCAAAATAGAATGTTCGTACCACGGTTGGCAGTTTGGCAATAATGGTCAATGTCTACACATTCCCCAGTTACCAAGCGATGCAAAAATTCCGGTAAATGCTTGCGTCCCATCCTTTAAGGTCTTGGAACGTCAAGGTATCATTTGGATGTGGGCAGGTGAAGCTGAAACAGCTATTGATGAGCTAATTCCATCACTACCAGATTGGAACAACCCGGAATGCTTCAACCTAGACTATGTACGTGACCTACCTTACGACCAAAGCTATTTTATTGAAAATATTATTGACCCAGCTCATGTTCCAATCAGTCATGATGGCATAATGGGCAGTCGAGAAGATGCCCAAGCTTTGGAAATAGAAGTCATTGAAAGCAACGTTCAGGGAATTAAGGGAAGGTGGCGACGAACACGGAAACCCAATCTGCCTTGGATTTCATTAGATTTCATTGCTCCTAATTTGATTCTCTACAAATTTAGTAATGGACAGCAAGGGAAATTTGGGGGCACAGCCTTGTATTCAATTCCACTAGGCAAGAATAGATGTCGGATTCTCATCAGAAATTATAGTAACTCTTTTCCCCAAAAAACCAAGCTGATACCTCCCTGGTTAGATCACATTTTGATAAGAAACAAAATCTTGGAAGGTGATTTGCAATTAGTTGTTGAACAAAAAGCACAAATTGAGCGTTTGAAAAAAAATCTCAAAGAAGTGTATTTACCTCTAAAGACATCTGATACTTTGGTGGTTGAGTATCGCAAGTGGCTAGATAAATTTGGATCATCTTTACCCTTTTATCAAGGTTATTCCACCTCAAAAAATGTCGGTAATAGCGAGTCCGATGAGAAGTTGATAACATTAGACCGATTTTCGCAACATACAATTATTTGTCATTCCTGCAATCAAGCTTATCAAGTGACAAATAAAGTCAGACAAAGTTGTATCGGTGTAGCGATCGCTTTAGCTGCTGTAGGGATACTTGCAGATGATTCTAGAATCAGAATAGCAGCAATATCGGTTTCTATAACAGCAATTATAATATCCGCTATGGCTCAGACACTCAAAACTCACTTTGAGCGTTCCTACACTCGTCACTAAAATCCTGACTGGGAGGAAATTCAAAGTCTCTCTTCTTCTAGGCAAGGCGTATACACATCTCTTTACAAAACCAAAATGTTGTAATTCCTCCTAAATCCTCCGATAAATTGGGGGACTTTGAGAGGTTTTTGCCACCAATTTATCGCAGGACTGGGTGGAGTGGATCAAAAGGTTGTAGGACAACTTTAAAAGACTTATGTGTATACCGTAGCCTAGAAAGAAAGAGATTTAGAGAGAGGTTTTCCAGAACCCGTGAAAAGTCAGCAGTAAATGGATATTAAACCCCTTAATTTCAGATAATTGTTTATTAATGTGACCTTTGATAATGGGAATTAAAAATCAGTTTCACATAACGGTATGCTGTAAAGTACCATTCTCATAACAATTAATCTATCCCATGAAAAACACTTCTGCAAAGGAAAAGAATGCAGGCATTTTACGATTTGGCAAGCTTAATTTTAGAGTCACGAATAAACAGATTTTATTTAGCACCCTTATTCTATGTCTTGGTTTGCTCGGATTGGCTGGCTTCTGGTTTAAATCCAGATATAAATTTGATAATAAGATGAGTGTAAATCTGCAAGAATTATCTAATGTCGATTATCCAGTCAATCCCGCACCCTTGGGTAAAAATTTTCAAAGATATTCTCAGCGAAAATTAACAATTATTAAGAGAGATGATACACATTTCGATTTTGTGATTGAGCCAACAGACAACAAAACGGCGCAAATCATTATAAAAAATGTTGATTTAGAGCTATTAGTCCCTAAAGCACCAGAATGGGTTAAAAAAGATCAAGGTTTAGAAATAATCGCTTTTACCGACCGGGAGTGGAACAGACAACAGGTTAGTTTTCCTGCTAACTCACCAAATATAGAAATTAGCGGCGGAGACGGTTTTGAAAAGCAAAATTTGGTAGAAGTCGCTTTGGCTAATAATTGTTTAAATGCAGGATTTTGGGAAATTTTACTTTTCACTAAAGAAGATGGTAATAAATCCCTTTATTATCAAAGTTGGTTTACCTTCCCGATGGGACATTACAAAAATATTTTTGAAAAAATTAATAATATTTCTTATTGGAAGCATTGGTGGAAATTAGAACACTGGCAAGATCCAAGTAGCACAATAGTCAAGAGTAATCTTCTGAGAAAGGTAATCGATCAAAAAGAAGTTGCTACTCAATTCCCTCTTGATGAAAAGATAATTGTGTCGGGAGAGCAGAGTAGAAAAGTTAGAACTACACTAGCGAAAAATATTACAACATGGAGAGACTTTTACGACACTAAAAATGAAATTAAATTTGCCAGTTTTCGACCACCAGGATTTTACGATCAAAATAAGCCTTGGGGAAATCAATACTGGAGAATAGGCAAATTTGACAAAACTATTTTAAGGAACATTAAACCGATTGGCATTGAACAAAATTTACAAGAAATTGAGTTAGTATTCACAGATATTAAGACTAGTGAACAAAATAGATTACTCATCAGTGGCATTAATCTTAAAAAGCTTCCTCAATTGCCTATAGAAGAGTATCCTAAAGGTTTATATATGCCTATGGGAATTGGCATACCTCCTTTTTATCAAAGCTACGATGAATTAACGAAAAATCATCCAGATGTCAGCCCATACTTCAGTTTTTTACTAGATTCGCAGGAGCGATGGATAGATCATCACCATTTAGCTGTTGATGGTTCAGTGATGCACCTTGATAAAGATAACCCAAATCTTTTGCATCTTTACTTGCTATCCTACGAAAGGAATACTTTAATAGCTCATTTTTTGATCGATTTAAAATAGATATATCCTTTCTCTTATTCGTCTAGTAAGATAGGGAAAATCTTGACAGATAGAATTGAAGTAACTGGTTGACTTTAATATTTAGTCAATCGGTACTTGCTTAAGCAAAGCTATCCACATATCAGATGGATCGGAATAATAATCAACTTCTTCTACTTGATATTGATAAGATTCACAACCTTCTCGTAAAATAATGCGATCGCAGGGTTTAACGCCTTTCCCTACTCCAGTCAGATATCCGATCATTCCTTGGTTGAGGCGCTCAAATACGTAGTCACTTCCCCAGGATAGTTGGCTATAATCGTGTATTTTATTTTTATTCTTTAATTCAATTCCTGGAAATCTCACTAAAGCTAACTTGCTTAAAAAACTAAAACTTAAGTTCATACCTGTCCTGATCAAAGACATAAATGAGTTCTCCCAAAGAAGAAATCTATAACGAAGAGTTTTGGACTCTAGGTGAATCTCAATCATTTTTAAATCACCAATCCAGAATCGAACAGGTGGACACTCTAGTTAGGAATCAACCGCATTGATAAGCTAACGCGCCTACATACTGCAATATTTTCCGTGTAGACCGTCATTAGTCATTAGTCACTTGTGTTTACCAAGGACAAAGGAAAATTAACAAAGGACAACCTCACCAGTTGATGTGCAACTTAAATGCGTAACAGCTTAGCTAGTAAAGGAATTTATCACCCAATGTCCAATTAAGTGCCTGTACCCTATAGCTAGCAAAACTAAATTACAAGCAATTCGTCGAAAAAAGACTCACAAAATAATTTTAAAATAAGATCAATAATTTAAAATTAATTTTTCTTAATTCTTAATTATTAGTCTTTAATTTTATTTAAGATATCTTTTTATCAACAATCATTTAAATTTACATTACCATCAATCGCAGATTCAACTGTAAAATCACCGAATTGTTACATAAAGCTTGTCAAATATAAGATTTTTTGCTGGACTAGATCATCTAAAATGATAAAGATTTTATGTCTTGAGAATGCAATCTATGTATATTTTTTAATATAGATAGCTTCTAGTCCCTACTTGTAGTTTTTAGAGCGACATCTATCTGCTTCAGTAGTCTTTCGAGGGTAGAAGAGTTATCTAAAACTATATCTGCACGAGCCACTTTTTCTTCGATAGATAACTGGCTGTTGATCCTGGCTTGCGCCTGTTCTCTATTTAAATGGTTTCGTTGTATCAATCTTTCTAGTTGTTGCTCTTGAGAACAACACACTACCCAAATTTCTGTAACCAAATCAGTCATTCCCGCTTCAAATAATAGAGGCACTACTAACACCAGTGTTTGTAAGGAAGATTGGTCAATTGCTTTGAGGAAGCGATCGCGCACATCAGGATGAATCAAATTGTCTATCCAGTTGCGTTCATCTTGACAATTAAAGATAATTTCGCCTAGCTTTTGGCGGTTGAGGCTGCCATCTGGTAATAAAATTTGTTCCCCGTAACGCCCGGCGATCGCACCAAGAATAGGCGAACCTAAAGATACTGCCTCTCTTGCATAAATATCTGCATCCAGAATCGGCAGGTTATAAGCGCTAGCTAAATAATTGGTGACAGTGGTTTTGCCTGTGGCAATACCTCCGGTTAAGCCGATTATACGTTTTGTCATTTGTCATTTGTCATTTGTCATTTGTCATTTAAGATTAAGAATTAATGGCCCATGTTACCAATGCTTGGGTTAAACCATCTAAAGTATATTCTTGGGCTTCTACATCTACACGTCCGAATAAAGCATGACAAGTTTTAGAGGTTTGAGGGCCGATAGAGGCAATACAAACGCTCTCTAAGAGTTGACTAACATTAGAGTTTTGGGACAATATCTTGTCAGTAAGCTGATAGAAAAATTGCACAGTTTTAGAACTGGCAAAAGTAATTACATTTACCTTACGGTTTTGGATAGCTAACTCTGCCGCAGGTGGAATATCACTAGGACAACAAGATTGATATGCAGCAACTTCAATTACTTTTGCTCCCTTGAGAGTTAATTCCTTAACCAAAACTTCTCTTCCGCCGCTTTCAACTCTGGGAAATAAAACTTTTTTACCATTCAGTTCCTCTGGAAAATTTTCTATTAAAGAATCGGCAACAAAGTTGGGGGGAATAAAATCTGCTTGGAGAGAGTATTGTTTGAGACTATTGGCTGTTTTCTCGCCAACGACGGCAATTTTTACACCTGCTAAAGCACGGGTATCTTTACCTTGGGCAATTAACCTTTCAAAAAAGTAATCTATGCCATTGCTAGAAGTGAGAATTAACCAGTCGAACTGAGATAAATGAGCGATCGCATCATCCAAAGCTTCCCAACTTGAGGGTGGGCCGATTTCTAAGGTAGGCATTTCGATGACTGTTGCACCTAATGTGATGAGGCGATCGCTAAATGTACTCGACTGTCCAACTGAACGTGTCACCAAGATTGTTTTACCAGTGAGGGGTTCGGGAGAGGCGGAGAGGTTGTTTAACATTGGAGTTTGGGCTGTAGTCGAATCCTGACAATCTATTTTCTCAGGTTGTAAGTACTTATGTAGCCCAACAACTTCGCCAACAACAATTACCGCCGGGGAAAGTGATAATCCGGTGGTTTGTTCCAAAATATTGCCCAGTTGCGCTGTCCAAATTTTTTGACGAGGAGTTCCTGCCCAACGGATGATTGCAATGGGTGTTAAGTGCGATCGCCCGTGTTGCAGCAGTTGATGTACAATCTCTGGCAGATGTTGCCCTCCCATCAAAATTACCAGTGTCTCTAAGCGTGAGAGTGCCTCCCAGTCTAAAACCTCTGGTTCATGAGCTGTAAGCACTGCAAAACAACGACTCAACACCGGATCTGTAAGGGGAATTCCTGCAAACAAGGGTGCTGCAAGGGCAGAAGAAATTCCTGGTATCAGTTCAAAATCACAACCAGATGCTTTCAATGCTTCAATTTCAGAAGTGCAACGCCCAAAAATCAACGGATCGCCTGATTTGAGCCTTAAAACTTGTTTTCCTTGCTGGCAATATTTTACTAGTAACTTGTTAATCTCAGTTTGGGTTGTACTAGGTTTACCACCGCGTTTCCCAACATCCAACTTCAAGCAATCAGGTGGTACACACTGCAATAATTGAGCATCTACCAGGGCATCGTAGACTAAAACCTGAGCAGTAGCTAAGAGATTATAAGCTTTTACCGTCAGGTATGCCACATCTCCAGGCCCAGCACCTACGAGGTAGACTTTGCCCTTTTCTTTAATCTTGGTCATTTGTCATTTGTCATTTATCATTTGTCATTTGTCATTGGTTATTACTTCCCAATGCCCCATGCCCCATGCCCAATTCCCTAAATTCAATTCGTTCGGATATTAATTTTTTGGATTAGCTGATCGACTTGCTCAACCATTTCCTTGTTGTCTTCAGCTTGGAATAACTCTTTGGCTTTTTTGAGATTAACGATCGCTTCTTCTAGCTGTTGTTCTCTTCCTAAAGTGATGCCCAAATTATAGTAAGTGAAGGCATCGTTGGGTACAAGGCTAATGGCTTTTTTGTAATGTGCAATCGCTTCTTGGGGTTTACCTTGATCGTCCATCGCATTTGCTAAACCTGTGTAAGCTTGTGCGTGTTTCGGATCAATGCGAATCGCTTCGGTATAGTCGGCGATTGCTTCAGTTAGCTTGCCTTGAGCGTAAAAAGCGCTTGCTAAATTATAGTGAGCGTCTGCATAGTTGGGTTCAAGGTTGAGGGCTTGTTTGTATTGTGCGATCGCTTCTTCTAGTTTGCCTTGAGCATAGAGAGTATTTCCCAAGGCATTATAACCTGCGGGATTTTTTGGAGAGAGGCGAATGGCTGCTGTATATTCGGCGATCGCTTCAGCTGACTTTCCTTGAGCGTACAAAGCATTGCCTAAGTAATAGTGAGCGTCTGCATAGTTGGGATCAAAGCTAATGGATTTTTTGTACTGAGTCACTGCTTCTGCTAGCTCACCTTGATCGTACAGAGCATTTCCCAGACGCGTGTAAGTTGGCGCATAACTGGGTTTGAGGCGAATAGCTGCTGTATATTCGGAGACTGCTTCGGTTAGCTTACCTTGAGCGTAGAGAGCATTTCCTAAGTTATAGTGAGCGTCTGCATAGTTGGGTTCAAGGCTGAGGGCTTTTTTGTATTGCGCGATCGCAGGTTCTAACTGATTTAGCCTTGCTAAAGTCAAACCCAAATTAAAGTAGGCCCCAGAGTCATGAGGATCGAGGCTGATGGCTTTTTTGTAATGTGCGATCGCTTCTTGGGGTTTGCCTTGATCGTCGAGAGTATTTGCCAAAGCAATATAAGCTTGTACAAAATTGGGTTCAAGTTCAATCGCTTTTCGAAAAGCCGCCTCTGCTCCTTTGAAATCTCCTCGTTTGTATAGATTGGTTCCTTGCTCAAAGTTAGCAACTGCGTTTTTGTTGCCAGGAAGTGCTGCTCTATTTGAGTCTGGAATTTTTGATAAAACAACGCCAACATCTTTACCAAAAGCAGTATTGGCATTACTCAAACACAAGCAGATAATAGCTGCTACCAGTACATTCTTGTTTTTCAGCATTTTTATTACCTTACTTGCTTGGTTTATATATAATATTGACTTGTATAGCTTTGGCGTAGTTATAGCAGGAATTATAAGTTATTAGCCTAACTTGATACAAGTGGATTCTCATCCAATTGCCCATTTACATACAAAACATGAGGCTTTATTACGAGTAAAAAGTTGTTTACTAAGTAATTATTTACACTTTTATTTCGACAATTCGAGTAATGGCTGCAATTAATTCTTCTGGGTTAACAGGCTTGGATAAATGCATTTGAAACCCAGCTTTTAGCGCTTCTTGCTGGTCATCGTTTCTAGCAAAAGCAGTCAAGGCAATTGCTGGAATTTGTCCACCTTGTTCTGGTATCAAAGTTCTCACTTGATGTATTAACATATAGCCATCCATCTCAGGCATACCAATATCGCTAACCAACACATCTGGCTTTATCTCTGCTAGGGTTTGTAATGCTTCATAAGCGGAAGATACCGCAATCACAAAAGCCCCATCTTGCTCTAGTACAAAAGCAATAAAATCTCGTGAATCAGTATCATCATCTACAACTAAAATGCGGATGCCATTGAGCGCTAAGAAGTTAGAAGTTAATAATACAGCAGAGTTTTGTTTATCCGTTAGGCTTCGGCTTTCATCTGGCAGAAGCGGCAAACTAACAGTAAATATTGACCCTTTATCCTCACCTTCACTCTTCGCTTTGACAATACCGCCATGTATTTCGACGATATTACGCACAATTGCCAACCCCAATCCTAATCCACCAAAATTTCTCGTAGACGTGCTATCTGCTTGGCGGAAGTAATCAAAGACGAATGGCAAAAACTCAGGACTGATTCCCTTACCTGTATCGCTAACTATAATTTGAGCATAACCATCGGCTTGCTCTAATCGCACTTCTATTTTTCCTCCCTTGGGTGTAAATTTGAGAGCGTTAGAAAGGAGATTCCAGACGACCTGCTGCAAACGAGTCGAGTCGCCCATAACTTCTCCCACATCCGGTTCAAATACTGTACTTACCTGAATCAACTTTGTTTCTGCCGCTAAACGCATTGTTTCTAGTGCGGACAATATCGTAGACTCCAGGTTAATTTTCGTAATATCTAGCGTCAGTTTGCCTTGTAAAATTCTAGAGATATCCAGCAAGTCTTCGATGAGTTGAACTTGTAAAGTGGCATTCCGCTCAATTGTGGCTAGTGCGTGCGATGTCTTTGCTTGGTCTAACCTACGACTTTGCAATAATTTTGACCAACCGAGAATTGCGTTTAGTGGAGTGCGTAGTTCGTGAGATAGGACAGCTAGAAATTCATCTTTAATTCGATTGGCTGTTTCTGCTTTAGCTCGTGCTATTTGTTCTAATTCCAGCAAGTGCGCCCGTTCTTCAAGTATTTGTTTTTGTTCGTGGATATCTGTACATGTCCCAAACCACTTAACTACAATACCTTGCTCATCTTTAAGCGGTAAAGCTCGCGCTAGCTGCCAACGATAGGAACCATCAAAAGCTCGTTTAAAGCGATATTCATTGTTATATATGGTGCCATTTTTTACGGCATTAGACCATACTTTATCTGCATTTTGGATATCATCTGGATGCAATGCAGCTAACCAACCAGAACCCAAGGACTGCTCTAATGTTAGCCCAGTATATTCGCACCAATTTTGATTAAAAAAATCACATTCGCCGTTAGGCTTGGTTGTCCATACAAGTTGAGGAATTGCCTCAGCTAGATAACGATAACGCTCTTCACTTTGTCGGAGAACTTCTAAAATTCGTTGGCGTTCAAGGATTTCTTGTTGTAATTGCTCGTTGGCTTTGGTAATTTCATTGGTGCGAATAGCAACCATTTCTTCGAGATGATTCTGGTATTTTCGTAGTTCCTTTTCTACCCGTAAGCGTTCGGCTATTTGTGTTTGAAGTTCTTGATTTGCTTGTTCTATTTGAGCAGGGCTAGGAAGTGCTAATGCTTGCGGAACTAAAGACACAAGTTGTACTGCCGTAATTACAGATATCATGGCAGTTAATGCTTTGACAAACCCTGATACCCAATAAGTGGGATGCCAAAGTGTCCAAATCTCTATTAAATGAGTAGTCCCGCAAGCCACAATAAATCCACTAAATAGCAAAAATATCCAATCAAAGGGTAAATCTTGCCGTTTACGGACAAAGTAAAATAGGGTAGCTGGAATCGAGTAATAAGCTAGTGCAATGAACGCGTCAGATAATATATGTAACCAAACTAAATTAGTTTGCCATAGATAACAATGTCCATGTGGAATAAACGATCCTGATGTAAAAAAAATAGCCCACAATTCTGATATGATGTCTGGCATAAATACTGGATTATTTTTAATCTATAAAATCTACTACTAAATGCCTTTAATTAGCACAAGTTTTTTGCACGTCGTTTGAAATTTACTTTTATCTTGCGTGAAGATAGGAATAAGAGAATGAGTAAACGAACCGCATAGACGCGGAGCGGCTACTCTACGAGTTCTCCGAAGGAGTACCCGCAGGGTAGGACACATTCGCGTAGCGTCTCGTAGAGAAGAGTGCAAAGATAAGAGAGTTGCAAAGGGTTTTTGCATCAATCAAACTTACGAAAGTTGTGGACATAATTACAGTAAACACTGATAATTCCAAAATAAAACCATTCTCACCATAATAATGATGGGAATGGTAAAAAAATTAGGAGACGCAACAGGAAAAATGAATTTCTGCAATTCTCACTCAACTTAAGATTGACTTGACTTAATACTCATTTTATCTAACACTTGAGTGATTTTGTTAGCTTTTTCGGGTTGGCGTTGTTTTTGCAATAAATCTTTAGCTTGTAGCAGGTTAGTTTTAGCTTCTTCTTCTCGCTCTTGCTGCATAAGAATATTGGCCAGACGCAAGTAAGCATCGGGATTTTTTGGACTGCGGCGAATCACTTCCCGGAATAATTCTGTTGCTTCCTCTACTTGGCCTTGCTGGTTTAAAACATCTCCCAAAAACAAGCGCACTACATCATTAGTAGAGTTGAGGGAAATCACTTTGCGAAAGGCTGCTTCTGCACCTTGGTAATCTTTTGCTTGAGCAAGATTGATTCCTTTTTGAAACAAGTCTGAAGTAATCAAAGTTTTCCAAGCGAAATAGCCTAAGATCGACAAACTCAAAATAACTGCGATCGCAGCGATAATAGAACTGGTAGGAAAGGTTTCTAGCATTGTCTAAGCCAAAAAGCAGGCGATAGGAAAAATCAGATATTCCATAAAAAAGAGTTTCCAGATAAATTGGTAGAATTGAGCGATCGCACTTTTATCTTGTAAGTCTACCGCCAAACTCCGCCACCACATCCAAACTAACAGCCCGAAATGGGCAATTACCAGAAAGATGGGGTTAATTGAGGCCACGTGTAGCACCCCAACCAGAATCATCCCTAGATAACAGACTGTTATCACCCAAAGAGCTAGATTAAACACAGCTTGGGGTCCTAGTTTAATCGTGAAAGTAGTAATATTGTAGAGGCGATCGCCTTCTATATCTGGGATATCTTTAAAGATTGCGATCGCAAAGGTAAACACCAAAATAAACAATGTCAGCACCCACACCACAGGCGGAATTGTTTGGCTTTGTTTGAGTGCCCAACTATAGTGCAGATACAATCCTAAATTAACAATCGTACCCCGTACCGAAAAAATACACAGCGCTGCCCAAAAGGGAAACTGTTTTAAACGAATTGGTGGTAAAGAGTAAGCAGTACCAATGGCCAAACTAATTGCTACCATGCCAAACAAGAATGGCCCATTTAGCCACGCCACAACTAGCGCCAAAATCCCAGTAGACGCGACAATTAATTGCCCCATCTGTTGAGAAAACTCACCTGATGCCAACGGTAAATGAGGTTTATTAATCTTGTCAATATCAACATCTTCTAATTGATTCAACCCTACAATGTAAACATTGCCACATAGACAAGCAATCCATGCGCCGAAGACAGGGCTTAGGGAGCCGGGAGTAGTGAATAAAGAAGCAGTATTATTACTAATGGCAATAGCAATTAAATACAAACTCAACACACTCAGACTTGTACCAATAATCGTGTGAGGGCGAGAGAATTTCCAGAAAGCGTATAACCAATGGAAATATGATTGAACAGGTTTGCGTGGCAAAGGGCTGTTTTGAGAACTCTGGCTCATGAGTACCTTAGATTCAGATTCCGGCTTATTGTTAACTCTGACTTTTCACAAAATTTGGAAAACCTTACAAAGAAAGGCAGAGGGCAGAGGGCAGAGGGCAGAAGGCAGAAGGAAAGAAGTATTAATAAAAACTTTAGTTCTGGTATAAAGCCCAGTTTAAAAAAAGAATTGTATCGAGACGCATAGCGCGAGATACAAAGCGTCCTTGCTTCAATCCCACGTTTTTAAACGTGGGTTCCTTCTGCCCTCTGCCTTCGTACTTCTGCCTTCTGAATTTCATTCCTCTCTCCTCATTTTGAGAGACTTTGAATTTTCCCCATTCCCTACAAAAGTTGGGGCCTTAGGTTCCGCATTAACTTTTCCATATTGCATGAATTGTCAGATTGTTAACCATTGTCACAGAATTTGGTCATTAACAAGAGCTTTCGTAAGGAAGGTAGCGGTAGGCACATTTGGCCGTAACCCTACTCAAAAACCAGTTACACCTAGGAGACTAATAATTAACCTACCCTATGGAAGACTCTCAATCGCGAAAAATCTAACAACCGATTATAAAAATACCCCTTCTCGATTCTGCACTCTCTACTCTTCATAAGGTTACAATTTATCAAAAAAGCAAAGAAATAGTTAAATTATGACAGCTAATTTGACACCTGTAGCCAAATTTGACTTTGTTACCGTGCTATCACAGGCTGCGGTTGCATATCGACAACAGAAAAATATACGCCCTAATACTGAAATATTAGTAAATGCGTTGCTACAAGCAGAAAAATCTGCCAAGCAGGAACGGTTAACTTACCCCTTTGAGTCTCTTCTAGGTAAATGGCAACTTTGCTTTGCCACTGGCACTAAGAAAGCCAGAGAACATGGAGGAATTGTATTAGGCAAGGGTTTGTATGTACCCAAGTTTATAAAAATCCATGTTTCCTTTGATGCCACTTTAGAACAGGATTCACATAGAGGCGAAATTTGTAATCAGGTTGAATTGGGGCAACTTTTATTGAAGCTCACGGGGCCAGTGAAATATACAGGTAAGAAAAATTTATTGGCGTTTGATTTTAACCAGATGCTTATCAGTCTGTTTGGTCGTGTTGTTTATAACAGACCAATTCGTTCTGGTAAAGTTCAAACAGAAGATTTCTACAACCAGCCCATAGCTCAATTACCCTTCTTTGCCTTCTTTTTAGTGACAGAAGATTTCATTGCAGCTCGTGGCCGTGGAGGAGGATTGGCATTTTGGATTCGAGAAACTTAAAAACACTTCATTTCACATTTGCGCCAGCCATCAAACTGGACGACAACTAGACAAAATGCTGTGCATATTTACTACTTGTCCAATAACTGCGATCGCAGGCGCACCAAATCCAGTTTGCTCTACCTGTTCTACAATTGTCTTTAAGGTTCCAATCAATTCTTCTTGTTCTGGGCGCGTACCCCAGCGCACTAAGGCAATGGGCGTTTCTACATCCAACCCAGCTACACTTAACTGTTCCACAATATAAGGGAGATTGTGAATTCCCATATAAATTACAATGGTTTCGGAACCGTTCGCGATCGCATTCCAATTCACTTTCGGTCTATACTTACCCGCCGCTTCATGACCAGTTACAAATGTCACTGATGAGCTATACAGCCGATGAGTCAATGGAATACCGGCATAAGCCGCCGCAGCAATCCCCGATGTGATACCGGGCACAACTTCAGTTGATATACCAGCGTTGACTAATTCTTCCATCTCTTCGCCACCGCGACCAAAGATAAACGGATCGCCACCCTTTAACCGCACTACAATTGCATGATCCTGCGCTTTCTCAATCATTAATTGAGTTGTTTCTTCCTGGAACAGCGAATGTTTCCCCCGGCGCTTACCAGCGTTAATTTGTTCAGCTTGGGGATTAATCATTGCCAGAATTGCCGGACTCACTAAGGCATCATAGATAACTACATCTGCACATTCCAACAAACCTTTCGCCTTCAGGGTTATTAATCCTGGATCTCCTGGCCCCGCACCTACTAAATAAACCTTTCCCAAATACTCGTTCTCCTGTTTTTCTGTGCGGTTCATCTATCCGTTAAATCCCAAATTAGCTCGGCTAATTCTGCACTTGCTCCCAGTGGCTGCGCCAACCGGAAATTCACCGCAGAAAATTGTAATTTTAGCTCCTCTATGGAGGCCGCGATCGCATCAGTTATTCCACCCGTGAATAAAAAGTATGGCAAAATTGCAATTTCGCTATAACCAGCGGCTACTAACTCTTTCACCCGTGATTCTAAACTAGGAGGTCCAGCCCAATAAGCAGCAACTGCTGACAAACTCGCCGCCATTGCTTCCACAGTTTCTTTGGAACCTGGGCGACGGCTACCATGAGCTAAGAGAATCCATGCTTCTGCTTTTATAGTAGATATTTGCTTGGCCAGTAATTTCTCTAAATTGGGGTGAGAGCCTAAATGTGGCTGCAACTCAATGATGATATCTTGACCAATAGCCTGTTGTGCTAGTGCTACTTCGGCGGGAATATCTGTCATCACATGGACTCCCGGCAACAGAAATAGCGGTACAATTTTGAGGCGATTCTCGTTTTGAGATAGTTGGTGTAGCCCAACCCCGGCATCACCAAAAGCACTCTTGGCAAATTTTTGAATCTGCTCATGTAAAGGCTGAGGACTCATTTCTAAAGCAGCTATGCCAACCAAATGTTCACTACTTGATGGGTTGTAGTTGTTTGGTAATTTGTTGCATACCAGCTTTGCTAATTGCTGCATAGCAACTTCTGGGCGCGGATCGCGACTTCCGTGAGATACTAGCAAATAGGCAGATGACATCGGCAAAGCTTGAACTCTCAGTGACTAATGTTCATATTTTACTTAATATTAAGCTGGTGGTAATAATTACTCTGGTGATTATTGAAACTATTATAAATTACTAAATACAAGTATTCTAAATCACTGTTATATTCTTCCACTTCTGATTGCGCTATTGTTCTTCGGCAGTGTATGTATAAAATTGATCAAAAGCTCCCACCGTTTCAAATTTGTATGAAGGTATCCAAGAATTTATTTTTAAATCTGTACGGTAAATGCTAAAAATCATAAAATTTTGTCTTTCTGTAGTCCTGGCAATAATTCCTTGGATTTGTGGGTTAGCTGAGTCAACCAACTTATCACAATTAAAATGGATTAAATTTTCTATAATATTCGTAGTTTTTTTGCATACATCGGTTTTTAAGTATTCTGTCAACCGTTGCACTGCATATTCTTCATATTCAACCTGACTGGGATTAGTCTTTGCCATTGTCACACCCAAGGCGGCGAGTCCTGCTGCTGCTCCAGTATATGCAATGATGGTTAGGGGTTTCATGTTTGCCAAGTAAAATACATTGTAATCGTTAGATTTCAGAGACTCTAAATCAGCTGAGTCCGTTCCTTGAACATAAACTCTTGATCGTTTGCCAAATTATTGCTATAATTCAAATTGTTGAATGGCGAGCGTAGCCAAGTGGTTAAGGCAGTGGTTTGTGGTACCACCATTCGCGGGTTCGAGTCCCGTCGTTCGCCCTATATAATTTCATAATGATCCATAAGTTCTTATAAAAGATGGGTTGCGGTTGTGATAATTCATAACCATTACTTTAGCAAGTAACTGTCACCTACAAGTTAATGAACTTGGAAGGATCGCAAATCTGCCATAATTCATAAGAATATATTATAAAGGTTTTAATGTATATAAGCAAATCTACTTGCTAAAAGAAAATTAAGTGTGCAATGTTCACTTCTCTTTTACAAAATGTTGTTTTTTTGCAGAAGTACATATCTAAGCAACCTCGATAGTGCAGAAAGCTTGATAATCCTTTTTCGTCAATCTCGGATAAATTAACTATTTATATTAATAAGATTCCTGACTTTTTAGAAAAATCAGGAATCTAAGCCTCAGAAGTTTTTGAACGCACATTTAGCCGTTAGAAAATTCCTAGAAGGATGATAAAAGTCAGCCCACAAAAGGCCAGCAAGGAGATAATCAAAATGTTGCCTATACTGTGGTCAGAAGCTATTAACTTAGGTGTATTAGTAGCCATATAAACAGACCCTACTTAAACAACTTTTGCTTAAACTATAACTAATGCAAATAATGATTAGTCTATATTTAAACAAAAATTGATTTTAATTTATTATAGTTTATGTTAAAAATAAATTATTAACTTTTGTTTCATGTATTTAGATATAGATAATAGCAATAGAATAATCTATATCTGAATTCTCAGAATGTTGGCAACGATCAAAATTGCATAATATATCATCTACACCACTAAAAAAATGAATATTAGCATCCTGGGGAAACCGAAAAAAGTATTGACTTACAAGCATTACAGAAGTTTTTAGCTAAATCTTGATATCTCGGTATGATAATCATCCGATATACGCGAATAAATTATATAGTAAAGATTAAATCAATAATTTTAAGGCACAATAGATCGCGCCTAAATTACTATGAGCTTTTTTAATAACATCTGTCAAAAGAAATAAAAATTGTATTCCTTTAGTTAGAGCCAAAAATACTGAGTCATAGATACTTTAAGTAAAGTAGAACATGATTTAAGTACCTATTGAAAAATTGATACTTTTAGGTACACAGATAAATCATATTTATCTCTATTATTTCATGTTTATATCTGGTCTAACAAAAGGTAGAGGCTTATTTCGTCTCGCCTTGAAAATCAACAATGCAAACATCGTCATCTAGTGGAGTTGCCATGTCTGAATTGCTTCAAGCAGTCTTAGATAGTGAAGAAAGAAGTGATTTGCGTTCCTTTCTTAGTGAATTACGCCAACAAGAAAAGAAGTACTTGCTGCGGAACGATATACTCAATGTATATAGTGAGTATTGCTCAAAGTCCCAGAAACCAGAGGCTTATTACACTACCTCTGAGTTAGGCAAACTGATTTACTATACTCAGGAAATTATTCAGGAAGATTCCAACTTCTGTTTCATCATCCGTTCGAAGATTGCTAGCCAAGAAGTTTATTGGTTGACATCAGACTTGAGCATTGAGCCGATGACCGTACAGGATTTGCTGGATTTGCGCGATCGCTTGGTGAACAAATTTCATCCCAACGACGGCGACCTGCTAGAATTGGACTTCGGACCATTTTACGACTACACCCCAATCATCCGCGACCCCAAAAATATTGGTAAAGGGGTACAATTTCTCAACCGCTATCTATCCAGCAAAATCTTTCAAGACTCCAAGCAATTGCTGGACAGCTTATTGAATTTCTTGCGCCTGCACCATTACAACGGTGTCCAACTGCTAGTCAACGATCGCATTCAATCGCAGCAGCAACTTTCAGAGCAAGTTAAGAAAGCGATCGGCTTTGTTAATAATCGCCCCGAAGATGAACCCTACGAACAATTCCGGTTCCAATTGCAGTCAATGGGTTTTGAGCCGGGTTGGGGTAACACCGCAGCACGCGTGCGGGAAACTTTAAATATTCTCGATGAATTGATTGATTCTGCCGATCCCCAGACCCTAGAAGCCTTCATTTCTCGTATCCCGATGATTTTTAGAATCGTCTTAGTGTCGGCTCACGGCTGGTTTGGGCAAGAGGGAGTGTTGGGTCGTCCCGATACTGGCGGTCAGGTTGTTTACGTCCTTGACCAGGCTAAGAGCCTAGAGAAGCAGCTACAAGAAGATGTCCTGCTAGCTGGTTTAGAGAAATTGAATGTCGAGCCAAAGGTAATTATTCTCACCCGCTTGATTCCCAATAGTGATGGCACTCTTTGTAATCAACGGCTAGAAAAAGTCCACGGTACCGAAAATGCCTGGATTTTGCGAGTGCCTTTGCGGGAATTTAATCCTAACATGACTCAAAACTGGATTTCCCGGTTTGAGTTTTGGCCTTATTTAGAAACTTTCGCCATTGACTCAGAAAGAGAACTACGGGCAGAATTCCACGGCACACCTGATTTAATAGTTGGAAACTATACTGATGGGAATTTAATAGCATTCTTGCTGGCGCGACGGCTGAAAGTTACCCAATGCAATGTTGCCCATGCTTTGGAAAAATCTAAATACTTATTCAGTAACCTCTACTGGCAAGAATTAGAGGAGAAATATCATTTTTCATTGCAATTCACAGCTGACTTGATTGCGATGAATGCTGCCAATTTTGTTGTCAGCAGCACTTATCAAGAAATTGTGGGAACACCGGATAGTGTCGGACAGTACGAGTCTTATAAGTGCTTCACCATGCCGGAGTTGTACCATGTTACCAATGGCATTGAATTATTTAGTCCCAAATTTAATGTCGTACCGCCTGGAGTAAACGAAAATAATTACTTCCCCTACACCCGGACTAAAGATAGAGTCGAGAGCGATCGCCAACGCCTTGCAGAAACACTCTTTACTCTGGAAGACCCCGCGCAAATATTTGGCAAACTCGATGATCCTAACAAGCGCCCTCTCTTCTCAATGGCGCGACTTGACCACATCAAAAACCTCACAGGTTTAGCTGAATGTTATGGTCAAAGTAAAGAATTACAGGAGCATTACAACTTAATTTTGGTAGCGGGTAAGTTACGTGTAGAGGAATCAGGCGACAACGAAGAACGTGACGAAATTATCAAACTCTATCAAATCATTGAGGAGTACAATCTCCACGGAAAGATTCGTTGGCTGGGTGTGCGCCTAACTAAAACCGATTCTGGTGAAATTTACCGAGTCATTGCCGATCATCAGGGAATTTTTGTACAACCAGCTTTATTTGAAGCTTTTGGTTTGACAATTTTAGAGTCGATGGTTTCAGGATTACCGACTTTTGCCACACAGTTTGGTGGGCCACTAGAGATTATTCAAGATAAGGTTAATGGCTTTTTGATTAACCCAACAAATTTAGATGAGACAGCCACAAAAATTGTGGACTTCATTACTAAATGCGAACAGAATCCTAACTATTGGAATGAAATTTCGCAGCGAGGCATTGACCGAGTTTATAGCACCTATACTTGGAAAATTCACACTAGCAAGTTGTTATCATTAGCACGAATTTATGGCTTCTGGAACTTTACCTCGAAGGAGAATCGGGAAGATTTGTTACGTTATCTTGAGGCTTTGTTCTATTTAATTTATAAGCCAAGAGCGCAACAACTATTAGAGCAGCATAAATATCGGTAATTTGCCATTTGTCATTAGTCATTTGTTATGGCCAAGGACAAATGACTAAGTTGTCAACGCCCGCCAAGTTCGCTGACCAACTATTCCATCCGTTCCTAAATTCTGCTGGTTTTGAAAGGCTTTGACAGCAGTTTCTGTCAGTGCGCCATAAATCCCATCCACTCTTACGGCATAGCCATTAGCCACTAACAGCCGTTGTAAGACTCTGACAGCAAGACCAGAGCTACCGAAATAAAGAGTCGGCATAGGTTGGCTACTAAACCTCTGGAAACGTCCTGTAACCTTTATGCGGACTTTACCTACAGACTGAGAATGCTTTTTAGACTTACCTAAGTTAGAAGAAGCTAGGAACTGATTATTTTTGCTGATTTTCTGAAGTATGTGTCCTTTCTCTAGTGCGATCGCTGAGGGAGAAGCTTGGGAAATCTCATTTGTCTGCATAAATTCAGGTGGTGTGACTTGAGCAGTTATCTCCGACTCATTCTGTTTTGACTGCTTTTCGTCATTTTCCATCTGAACTAATTGCTGTTGTGGCAAATTGGTTCCAAATGCTTGTCTTATTGTTAATACGCCCGTCATCATCAGGCCAATTTCAGTCATTGTAGTTCATTTTACTTTAACCAATATTTCTTTTAACTAACAACATTGCTGCTGTTCAGGATAATACATACTGACTAAATAAAAAAGTCATGTACTAATTTTTCAGATAATATTATCATGCTCATATTTGCTCACCTCCGATTCCATCTAATGAGACTAATATTATTAGTTTTGTGCCTTTTTTATCTTCAATCAAGCCACTAACTTCTAAGATATGCTATTTAAATCAACGGTTTAGACAATAACATACTATATGATTCTCTGGGAATGCCATCAAAGAAATTTTTCTCGTTACCTTTGGCTTATGCTTGATATGCTGATGCTACTTTTAGCATATTTGATACTACCAGCAAAAATCCTGTGAATTCTCTGAGTCTGTTTTTTAAGCATTTATCAATGCAAGATTTGACAATAATGATAAACTCTTGATTTTAAACAATTTGTCCTCCTTTAGAGGGGGTTATCAACTTTTTATCATTCACTTTTATATCGCAGGATACATGCTGGTCGTCACACCATTATCTAATTTTGTCAACTTTAATCTGGAAATATTCAGCTATGTTTCCTAAATATTTGCTTTGTAATTGAATTTATATGGCTCCTTCGCCCTATTCTCAGAAAACACATACTTCGACCTCAAGAAGATGAAACCGCACAACGTTGTTGTACGGTCTTGAATTTAAACTAGAGTTGAGACTACTGCATGACAAAGTTAGATGGTAGCAATGTAAATAATGTGTATACAATTCTCTGCTTAACCTGTGTTAATTTTTATAACATTTTTAAATGTTAAGAAAGGATGCACCTTATGAGCGCGTAGGTGTAGCTCGCCCTTAGACATTGCTTAGTACGCTTAGTTGTGGATGTTGAAAAACTTTTTACCTTTTTTCATCTCGCCACAAAGCAATACCACCTAATAAACCAGTAATATTAGGGATGAGTTTTACATTTAAAGGTAGCTGGAAATTCACTCTTACAGCTTCACCACCGCCAATGTAAAGGTAATCATAATTGAACAGATGTTGTAAGGATGCGATCGCCTTTTCTAAACGCCTATTCCATCTTTTCTCACCAATTTTTTCTAACTCTGCACGCCCTAACTGCTGCTCAAAAGTCTCTCCTTTGCGAAACGGATGATGTCCCATTTCCATATTTGGTACTAGCTTACCGTCTACAAATAAAGCTGAACCAAACCCTGTACCGAGAGTAATCACCAGTTCTACACCTTTACCTGCGATCGCACCAAACCCCTGCATATCTGCATCATTAATCACCCGTACAGGCTTGTTTAAGTGTTTTAATAACGCTGTTTCCAAATCAAATCCAATCCAATCTGGATGTAAGTTTACCGCCGTTTCCGTGACTCCGCATCGAACCACGCCAGGAAAACCCACCGAAACACGATGAAATTCACCTTGAGCCGCAGCTAACACAACAATTGCATTAATTACAACATCTGGTGTAGCAGGTTGAGGTGTATCTAAACGCGCTCTTTCTGTTACAGGACTTCCCGTAATATCTAAAACCATAGCCTTAACGCCACTACCACCAATATCAACCGATAGGGTACGAATCGATCCATTTTCTTCAACCATTGAGTTACATCCTTGTTAGTGCTTGTTCTTTCGATATTATGCTCTGCTGCATCCGATCGGATTCGGATATTTGGAGAGTCTTTATATTGAGGGGAAAGTGGAGGAGATGAGTCATCTACTCAACTTAGCGCCAGCAAGATTTGAGCAACTTATGTCTTAAGATTAAAGAATCGTTCGTGGCTACCCTGCTCCTCACAAAGACGCTCCAGCCTGGAGAGTGCCAAGCCTATCGACAATCACAGTCTACTAGTAGTTCGCTTTCGTGACGAAAGCGGGGTAAAGGGTAAGGGGGAAGGGGGAAAGGTTTTAAATCCCTTACCCTTTCCCCTTTCCCCAGACCTCACAAGCGCATTTTTGGGTTGGCAGACTACTAGTCATGAGTCCTGAGTAGTATATCAACACATTAGACGCACGACAACATCTAGATTTGCTAATGTAGAGATAATGTAAATAGTACTGGCATAGCTACTTACAATCTATCGGGCAGCAAATTTCTATTAAAAGTAATAATAAGAGAAAGAATTATGACGGCGTTTGAACCTCACAGCATCCGCTCTTATAGCCAAGAAGATGTCCAACAAATTCTACACTTAGCGATCGCTCGTCAAGCTAATGACAAAAATACAGAATTTTCTTATGAGCAGATATTAGAAATTGCTGCTGAGTTAGAAATTTCACCTGATTCTTTAAAATTAGCCGAGCGCGACTGGTTAGTACAACAAGGTCAAGTCCAACAGCGAAAAGCTTTTGACGCTTACCGGATTAGAAGATTTCAGAAGCGCCTAGGGAATTATGCAATTTTTAATGGCTTTTTTATACTGCTAAATTTACTAACTGGTGGCGGAATTTCTTGGTCGCTGTACATTTTGCTATTCTGCGGATTACCTGTAGGACTGGATGTATGGAATACTTTTCAAATCAAAGGCGAAGAGTATGAAATAGCATTCCAGAAGTGGAGCCGTAATCATCAGATTAAGAAAACCATCAGCACAGTTTTGAATAAGTGGTTTAAGGTATTACAGGCTTAGTAGATTTGCTTGGCTAAGGTAACTCTCTGTAGACATCGGTAACTCAAAGAAAAACCCCGCAGGAGAAACGGGGTAATATTTACCGCTACCTACATTTGTTGTGTAACATCACTTAAATAAAATTTTAAGAAACACAGCAATTATTAGGATTAAAATTGATATTACCTGATTGACTGAAAGTATTCTTTCTATCTTTATACTGATATGAGGGTCTATCAATAGTCTGAAAAATGATTTTATCTACAAGTAGTTTTCAGATAATAGTAGGTGAAGCAGTTAGCAATATTTTTGAGTTCTAAAAGATTAGATAAGCCAGATTATACCTAAATACGGTTTAGTTAAGGGTAAAAACCAAAAGTGGTGTAGCTTGGGTTTCGCTATTCCTCAAGGCAACCTACTATTTTTATTAACTGAACCGTATTGGGTTATACCTGGCTGGAAAACCGAGATTTATTCTTACAGCAAATAATAATAGACTGATATCACAATACCAATAGATATGAAACAGCATCTATAGGAAAAAAGAGGAAAGCAAAAAAGTTATTGTGTTCATAGTCGTTTCTGATAAATACTAAATAACGTGTAAAATTTTACACGTTATTACTACAAGCGTTGGTGATTAAGATTCAAACCCTCTGGAAATCCCAATTATGGTATTTACTTAAGTTTTTCGTAAGCAGCCAAAATAATTTTTTCGGTTTCTTCCCAACTAATACATTTATCAGTTACAGAAACTCCATATTTTAATTCTTCTTTACCAGTAATTGGTTGACTACCTTCATACAAATGTGATTCCAGCATCATGCCAACTATTGATGTATTGCCATCTACTATTTGCTGAATAATATTTTCTAAAACAGCACCTTGTAATTTGTAATCTTTATTAGTATTTCCGTGGCTACAGTCGATAACAATTCTTGGTGGTAAATTCGCCTGTTTTAATTTATCTTCTACTAATTTGACATTTGCTGCATCAAAGTTGGGTTGACTACCACCTCTTAAAATTACGTGACCATAGCCATTCCCTTTAGTTTGAAAGACGCTGACTTGTCCGTTTTGATTAATTCCCAGAAAATTATGCGGGTTTCTAGCTGATTGTAGGGCATTCAAAGCTACTTGAATATTGCCATCAGTTCCGTTTTTAAAACCCACAGGCATCGAAAGTCCACTTGCCATTTCACGGTGAGTTTGTGATTCGGTCGTGCGTGCCCCAATAGCAGACCATGTAATCAGTTCACTAATGTATTGAGGTATGATTGGATCTAATGCTTCTGTACCCGCAGGTAATCCCAATTCTGTAATTTTTAATAACAGATCGCGTGCAATTAATAAACCATTCTCTACATGGAAAGAATCATCCATATCTGGATCGTTAATTAATCCTTTCCAACCGACGGTTGTTCTTGGCTTTTCAAAGTATACACGCATTATTAGTAGCAGCTTATCCTTAACTTGCTCAGACAACGCTTTCAACCTTTCAGAATATTCGAGCGCTGCTTTTGGATCGTGGATTGAGCATGGGCCAACTACTATAAACTTTCTCCGATCCTGAAAATCCAGGATATCTTCTATTTCCTGTCTGTATGCTAAAACTCTTTGTTCGGCTAATTGTGTTAAAGGTAATTTTGATTTTATTTCATTGGGAGTTAATAAAATGCGATCGTTCTCAATGTTAGCGTTGTCGATATTAGTATTAAATAATTTGTTGTGCATGGGGATGCTTTGGCAATTTTATATACGCACTTCAACTCAAAAGTGTAACACAAACCAATGAAATTTTAAAATAGCTTATTTTGTGCTTGACAAATTTCTAATTACACTGTATTCGGGAAATGTAATAACTTAAAAAGGGGAGAATATTTCCCCCCTTTCTTTTTGCTATTGGATTACTGACTCAGTTTTAGTGTATATAATTACTGCCATACAAACACTTTGGCTTCGTATGGCCCTAAGTCAGTTAGTATACCATCATCACCAGATTCGACATCATAATTGCCTGTCCATTCGTGCCATGTACCAGCACTAGGAAAGTTAGGAACATGATATCCAGCTAGGAAGTTTTCTGAGAAATTTGCGATTACGACTACACGAGAACCTTCATCATTCCAACGAGTATAAGCTAATACTTTTGCCTCTGGATTTTCGTGGATAAAGTCAATATTTTCTGTGTAGAGAGCGTGATTACTTTTACGCAGGTTAGTTAAACCTTTGTATGATTCAAATAAACTACGATTGAGATCGTTACCTAATAGAGTCCAATCAATTTTTGATGATTCAGGTTGTTTGGGTTTGTACTCACCAAATTCCTCTCCCATCCAAATCAAAGGTACGCCAACAGCAGTCATTAGGATGGCTACTCCTAATTTAGCCCGTCTAAAGGCTTCTTCGTCAAAAATCTCACGGTTCCCCAATTCAACCATAATGTGGTTATGGTCATGGTTGGTGAGGTAATTTACTACATTCGTAGCACCCAAGAAGCCTTGGCGTTTGCAGTCAATAACATCTTTGAGGCGCTCTAAATCAAATGTATCACCGCAGATATGTTCTAGAATGCAGTGATAGAAACTATCATGCCAGCAACCATCCATTGGCCCATCTACATTGGTAATGCTGGTAGTTTCAGGAATGTGTTCAGCAACGTTGTAAAAAGGCTTTGCACCAGCAGTTTTTTTGGCTTCTTGAACAATCCAGTGCATGAAGTCATAATTTGCAATTTGCCGTGCTGCATCATAGCGAATACCATCAAGATGATATTCTGATATCCAAAAACGGATTGCCTCACCAGTAAATTTCCAGGCTGGCTTAATATCTAATTTTTCGTCATAATGTTCATAATTAAACTCAGGACCCCAGTTATTATCAGGGTCACGAGGTTCGTGATGATACCAATAATCGTGGTCAATTTGTGTTAGAGGAGCAGATGCTTCTGAGTGGTTATAAATACCGTCAAGAATTACACGAATTCCTCTGGCATGACACTCATCAATCAATTTTTTTAACTCAGCAGTAGAACCATAGCTTGATTCTGTTGCAAAGAAGTGGCGAGGATTATAACCCCAACTATAATCACCAGGATATTCTTTAAGTGGCATCAACTCAATAGCATTGACTCCTAGTTCACACAAATAATCTAACTTTTCAATGACGTGTTTATACTTGCCTCGTGCATAAGGATCATCCTCGCCGCCAGAAAAGTCACCAACGTGCAATTCATAAATTACTAATTCGTGGTCAGCAGGTAAAGGTTTATTATCATGTTGCCAGACATAAGTATCAGTAATTCTTTCACCATCTTTTACATGGATAACACTATCATCTTTTCCACTCAGTTCATCTATATCAGTTGCATAAGGGTCTGTAACATCAACCCATTGTTCTGGTTCAAAAAACCATGAATTTGACTGGATGCGAAATTTATATTGATAAGCGCCGTCTTCTAATTCAACACTTGTGCGAAAATAACCATCATCACCTTTTTCCATTGGTATTTCTTGCCAATCAGAAAAAGAACCAATTAATGCGGCTCCCTTATTGTATGGTGCAAATAAATTAAATTCAATTGGCTTTGCCATAGAAGTGTTTGTAATATCAAGGGTTGATAGACGTATTCTCTGATGCTTAATTGAATTTACAAATCGGTCTAGAGAAATAATTATTTAACCAGCGCTTCTCTCTTGAGGATGAATTTATAAATATTTCGTAAAAATTACTATTTTTTGGCAATTTTTGACTGTTTATCGCATTTACTTTTTACCGATAAAACTACTAAAGCTAAAATGCTATTAATCAAGTTACAAAATTTATATAAATAAGTTAATGACTTTCTTATGATTTTTTTAAAATAGCAGATATTTAGTAAAAATAATATGTTTTTGTCTAAATATCTGCTGCATCAGATTATTCAATTTTGCCGTTAGTTTGTTGTAGATAACTTAAAAACCAATTAGCTGCCGTTGCTCTGCGAGTTTGCCGTGGCCCAAATTCACCAATTTTGTACCCTTTGAAACCCAGCTTTTCTTTTAGCATTTGTTTGTTTTCAGCAGGGATGGAACGAGTTAACTTCACTGTTGCAGGGCGAGATTCTATAAAATTTGGTGGTTGTGGGTACTCATCTTGCCATTCTGGTGCAACTTGGCTAATGTCCCATTGTGCAGTTGAAGAATCATAGCGATAGCCTAAATAATGCCATAGCAACTGATTGACTGTGGCATCATCAAGTTTATCGTCAAGAATTGCCCAAATTGTTGCTGTATTGAGTGGTGGCAGGTTAGACATAAGCAATTCAAAATTCCAGGTTGAAAAACGGACTACTAATTAATTAAATTCACAACAATTAGCAGAGTAGTGAAAAATACTTTATCATTACTCTGCTACACTCCCAAAGATAGGGATAATTGCGATCGCACCTTCAGGGCATAACGCTTAGAGGTAAAAACAGATTGTGTATACACAAACTAGGTAAACTGGAATCGTAAAGATTAGACCAGTTTATGCAGAATTCTACAGCACTGCCAAAGATCATCCGCGCCCATGTATTCATTTCTGGCCGAGTCCAAGGAGTGGGTTATCGCTATTCCACTGTCGATACAGCTAGGCAGTTGGGATTAACCGGTTGGGTGCGAAATCTCCCTGATAATCGAGTAGAGGCAGTTTTTGAGGGAGCGCGAGAGGTTGTAGATGATATGGTTCGCTGGTGTCACTCTGGGCCGCCTGCTGCTGTAGTTAAAGATGTTGTGGTTGAGTATGAAGTACCGGAAGGGTTACGAGGATTTGAAGTTAAGCGGGTTGATTAGATAATTATATGGAAAACCTCTGCCAGCTCGCCGTGTATAAGCCTATTACATACAATTAGTTAATCTACGGTTTTTTTGCTTGATTTTGGGAATTCTAAATCTAATCAGCTATAGAAACCGCAGATGTATATGACTCAATTTAATATACATGACTCAAGACAATGGCAATTTCTGCCCTTGGTAATGGGTCGCACTATTGTTATTTTTAGCAGCATTTTGTTATTTTCAGAATCAAATGTGGCGATTGCTAGACAGCAGCCGATAAATGTTGCACAGATGACGCAGACAAGTTCGCCAGATGCGACTCTGGCTGTTGCTAAACTTGCATATCAAGAAGGGAAGCAACTATATCAGCAAGGAACAGCAGAATCTCTGTTAAAAGCGATCGCAAAATTTGAGCAAGCACTTTTACTATATCGTCAAGCGAGCGATCGCTCCAATGGGCAAAACCTACGCTCTTTAGAAGCTGACACCCTCGTTTATATTGGCAAAATCTACTCAAATTTAGGAGAAAAGCAGAAGGCACTGGATTATTACAAGCAATCCTTACCTCTATTTGAACAAGTGGGGGACAAACAAGCCCAAGGTACTACGCTGAATAACATTGGCAAAATCTACTCAGAGTTAGCAGAAAAGCAAAAGGCGCTGGATTACTACAACCAATCCATATCCTTAAGGCGACAAGTGGGAGACAAAAATGGTGAAGCTATTAGTCTCAATAATATCGGCTCTGTCTACCATTTCCTCGGAGAAAAGCAAAAGGCGTTGGATTACTATAACCAATCGCTGTCTCTCAAACGACAGGTGGGAAACAAGGCAGGGATAGCGACTACTCTGAACAACATTGGCAAAGTCTATTTAGATTTAGGAGAGAAGCAAAAAGCACTCTCATACTTTAGCCAAGCCCTGTCTTTATACCAACAGGCTAAAGACGCAGAGAAAGAAGGAATACCAACTGCTCTGAGCAATATTGGCACAGTTTATTTAGAGTTAGCAGAACAGCAAAAAGCACTTTCATACTTTAGCCAAGCCCTGATTTTATACCGACAGGCGGGAGACAAAGGAGGGATAGCAACTGCTCTAAACAATATTGGCAAAGCTTACTCAAATTTAGGAGAACACCAAAAGGCGCTAGATTATTACAGCCAATCTTTGCTGCTATATCAACAGACAGGGAACAAAGCAAGGGAAGCACGTACACTCTATAACATCGCTTTTGTTCAACACGACGCAGGCAATTTTCAGTCTGCCCTGACTCAGATAGAGAGAGTCATCAAAATTGTTGAAGACCTTCGTATCAAAATTGACTCTCAGGAACTCCGCACTTCCTATTTTGCCACAGTGCAGAATTATTATGAGTTTTATGTCGATTTGCTGATGCAGTTACACAAACAGCAACCATCTCAAGGATATGATGCTTTGGCACTGCAAGCCAGCGAACGCGCCCGCGCCCGCAGTCTTTTGGAACTACTTGCAGAAGCCAACGCTGATATTCGCCAAGGTGTAGAGCCAAAGTTACTTGCTCAAGAACGTAACTTGCAGCAACAACTCGATGTTTTAGAAAAACGTCGGATACAAGTATTAGGCGGTAAGCATACCGAAGCGCAGGTGCAAGCTTTAGAAGAAGACACCGAGGTACTTCTAGAACAGTATAAACAAGTCCAGACACAAATCCGTGCCACTAGTCCGCGTTATGCAGCGCTGACTCAACCTCAGCCTCTCTCACTTGTGCAAATTCAACAGCAAGTACTTGATGAAAACACTCTGCTTTTAGAATATTCTTTGGGGGAAAAGCGCAGTTATCTTTGGGCAGTTACTAATAAGAGTATTACCAGTTACGAACTACCCAAGCGTGCAGATATTGAAGCTACAGTGCAAAAGTTCCGTCAAGAAATCACTACCCCGTATCTAAAGCATAGTCCGTCTCTAGATGCTCTATCTCAACAAATACTTGCACCAGTAGCCCAGCAACTGCAAAAGAAACGTTTAGCGATCGCCAGCGATGGTGCTTTGCAATATGTGCCATTTGCCGCCCTCACAACAGGTAGCAGTCGCAATTATGAACCATTACTGCTCAACCACGAAATCATTACTCTCCCTTCAGCGTCTACATTAGCTATCCTCAGAAGCGAACACAAAGGACGTAAATCTGCTCCTAAAACCCTAGTTGTATTGGCAGATCCGATTTTTAATAGTGATGATGAGCGTCTCCAAAATAAAGCACAAGTATCTCGCCTACCTGCGCCAGAGAGCAATTTAGACAACCTGGCTTTAACCAGATCCGCCCAAGACTCAGACATTAGATTTGAACGTCTGCGCTTTACACGTCAAGAAGCCGAGCAAATTCTTTCTCTTGTACCTGTTAGCGATCGCAAACAAGCCTTTGATTTTACTGCCAGTCGTACCACTGCTAGCAGCGAAAATTTGAGTCAATATCGCATCATCCATTTCGCCACGCATGGCATTCTCAACAGCAAGCATCCAGAATTATCAGGAGTGGTGTTATCGCTATTTGACGACAAGGGAATGCCACAAAATGGCTTTTTGCGCTTGCACGATATCTTCAACCTCAACCTGCAAGCAGAACTGGTAGTACTCAGCGCCTGTAAAACCGGACTGGGAGAAGAAGTTAAGGGAGAAGGATTAGTAGGGTTAACCAGAGGGTTTATGTATGCAGGCAGTCCGCGAGTCGTAGTTAGCCTGTGGAGTGTAGATGACCAGGCAACATCCGAACTTATGAAGGTATTTTACAAAAAGATGCTGCAAGAAGGATTAAAGCCAGCAGCAGCTTTGCGGACAGCACAAATAGAAATATGGCGCACTCCAAAATATGCCGCACCCTATTACTGGGCATCTTTCACTCTACAAGGCGAATGGAAATAAAGAGGCAAGGGAGCAGAGGCTCAAATGGTAAAAAATGAGTACCTCAAGCAGTGGACAAGAATAGTGTCAGAGAAAATGCCAAATCTGTCGATACCGCAAGTGGTAGGACTGGCAACATGGAGTTTTGGCAATCTTGGTCAGATCGCAACTATTTAGTTCACACTTACAGTAGTTTTCAAATTAAGAGACTATACCACACCTTGCTCCTTGCCCTAGATGTAGTCTATACATTTAAAATTTGTTGCCAATTTCAATTATTTTTGTTTGTTGCAATCAATTTTTTAACTATTTTCTTAACTGTCTTATCTGTCATTGCATTTTGTTGGCGATGACGGCAGAATACAACGTGACAGCAAAAATTATTTGTCAAAAATGCAATTATCCCAATAGAGTTGATTCTTTTTAAGGAGAAAAATTAGTGAGTTCGTTAGAGCAAAAATATACCTATATCTTAACACAAGATAAAGATATTAAACTGTCTGGTAATCCTATTCAAACTGAAAAATTTTTTATTCAAAATACTCTCCGAGATGGAGGGAAAATCCGCTTCAAAATTCGTTATTCTGCCGAACTACAGGGTTTTTGCCTACTGGAAGTTTTTCTGCTCAAAGCACAGAACAGAACACAAACTGCTAGCATGACTATTCCCAACGGTGGCTCGACAGCTACTGTTCAAGAACAAGAACAAGAATTTGGTATTTGGGAGCCAGGAGATTATTACTTCTTTTTCAAAATGTCTTCTAATAATGGAATATTTTTTATCGAGGATTATCAACTTTATTGGTCAGCTAGTTAATTAGTTTAAAATCTTTTCCAGCCACCATCATTTAAAAATGTAGATAGTTCTTGGTGTTGCTATTTCAAGATAAAAAAACTCACGCTTCAGATAAATTTGAGCAAAGAAGAACTCCGCCCATAATTTCGGTAAGCATCGAAGCGTGAGAGAAAATGTACCTGATAGTTTTTCAAGCACGTTTTTGCAATGAGTTATATTCAAATTCAGCAACACCTAGTTGTTTTTTAAAGTAAGCGCGGTAGAGTTGGCAACGCGGTAGGATGCTATCGCCTTCATAAGTGATTAATCCCAAGCTTTCGAGTTTATGAGCATCAATGGGATTCAAAGAAACGCTTTGCTTTGAGCTAACAACTTCAATATATGCCTTTACCAAACTGGAATTTTCTTGCAGAATTGCCCAGTGTCGCCATAAATGATAACGGTAGATACCGCCGTTAGTGATCGCCTCATGTATTACTTCCTCTAAGGTGATTCCTTGACAGCATATATAATACAGAGCAATCCGAATTAGCGCTGGATGTCCCCCCACTAGAGACATCAGTTGCGTAACCTCGTTCTGAGAAGTCCAGTCTAGCCCATGCCGTTGGGCCAAATACTCTACTTGATGCTTAGTAAATTCTGGCAGACGGATCGGTAGTCCAATATTAAATGGGGAACGGTTGATATCTAGAGAGACGTAAACTTCTGTGGAATAAACCACCAGTAGCCTAAGCTTCTGCAAGTTAGCATCTTGTCGCGCTTCTTCATACCAAGAGCGTAACAAACCAAAGAACTCCTGAGCAATTTGAGGATATTCAAAAAAGTGGTCAACCTCATTTAACACTAAAACTACTGGACTTTTACTCTGCTTCAGTAAGTAGGATTGTAAGTATAAACTGCAACTTAACTTACAGCCTATTTCCTCATCCCAGTTTTCATCTAGCTTGGGGTCTATGCCTAATTCTGTTGCAATTTGCCAGCAAAAAGAACGCAAAAACTTGTTTAAGTCTGTCAGACAGGTTGCATCCATTTGCTTGCAATTCAGGTTCACAGCGCGATAACCTTGCATCTGGGCAAAAGCCAATAGCCGCAACACAAGAGAAGTTTTTCCCATCTCTCTTGGCGCTCGAATTCGGATCACACAGCCTGGTTGAATTATTTCTCGATAAACTAGTTCTTCAATGGGAGGACGTTCGACATAGAAGGGGGAATCTAGAGCTACAGGGCCATCTGGGTATGACCAAAGATTTTCGAGTTGGTTATGGTGCTGAGGAACAAAGGATTCTAAGGAGAAAGGCGTAGATAATTTCTTTTCTCCTGTATCTAAACTCAACAATCGAGTTGGAGAGACTACAGTAGTATTCGGTTCACTCAAAATTGTGTAGTCTTCCCTGTGTAATTCTAGGTTAAAGGCGGTAAAGCACAATTTTAAGGTTTTTTGATCCACGCCTGTATTCAACGACCATAATCGGTTCAGAGTTTTGGTTGAAACATTCATGCGATCGCCTAAATCTTCTAGAGTGAAGTGATTGCCATTGTTTTGAACCTTTTCCATAGCCAGAATCGCAGCTTGTAAACGCTTCAATCCAGCGATCGTTAGGACAATTCCTCGCTTTCGCGTACTCTTAGATTGCTTCATATTGCTAATCATCTATCTGTTTTTTTCTTTACTGCCTTAACTATCTCCCCATTGTTTCATGTTTTAAAACAGTTATTCAACAGTTACTTAACTGTTATTAAAATGTTCAATTCTTGGTAAAAAAAGATACTTAATTATCTTATAAGATTTAGATAAGTGGGTATAAACAAACATAACTCTTTTCTTTCCACTACGGTAAGCTGCGATGCTTACACATCAAGTGTTTTTTACTAGTTGCAAATAATAAATGACTTGCCTTAATAGTTCACTTTATTTATGCAAAGTGCCTAAATATTACTTAAAGTTATTTCTTATCTGGTATTGATCTGGATTTTGGAGTGCAATACTTCTCGGGTTTTGGGGAAAAGGGAAAGAAAAAACCTTTAACCCAAACCCGATTCCGAGTTAAAAATGCACAAAGCGAGAAGTATTGCTACGCCACCTACGCTTCTCAAAATTAGCAATTTTTTTAGATGTAACACACAGTAGGGGCGTACAGCTAGCTGTACGCCCCTACCAAAGGCCTATATTTTATGTACCTGATAAAACGCTACAATCTTTTACCAGCAAGGGTAAAGGCGTTATCCAAGTATTAGAATTCGTTATTTAAGGGCATTAGGGAGAATTAGAAGTGCCTAAAGTTACAGTGAAACACTTTTAAAACAACTTCTTAGCGTCGAACTTGGTTAGAGATATTTTTGCCTGTCTGTGCTGCACTGTTTCCTACATCATTAGCAGTGTCTTTAGCGCCCTTTACGTATCCACCTCCAAACTCTTTAAAGGCTTCTCCTGACTGTTGCCCAATCTTCTGAAGTCGTTCACCAGGAGAATCTTCGGTTTCACGAGCATCCTTAAACCACTGCCCTACTGTTTTCGGTCTTTCAGCATCATTTTGCTCTACCTGTTCGCGGACTCTCTCCTTTAAGCCTTTATCATTCTGCCCCTGCTCATAATTAACATTGGTTGTCAGCACTAGAAAACCAACTAGGACAACAGCCAAAAAACGTGTTACCTGAAGTCCTTTAAGCACGGAACTGATGTGACCAATTTTTCTAGAAATCAAATTTATCATGCCAATTAGCTTGTTTTTTGAGTACAAATAAACATTAACTATAAAAGGGTAATTATCCTTCTAACAAAAGGCATATCTCAGTTATAAAAAAGAAATACTTTTTAAACCTTGGGGAGGAGGTGGTTTGCGAGATAAATAGATATTTGCATTCATTTATGTGCAAGAGCAACGAGCAATGCTGCCTTTCCCTAGATAGTTTACATAATAAGCAAGAGAGAGCCACTGCTGAATAAATTAAATTTTTATGAGAAATAAGATAAAGGGCTACACTTCACTATTATCAAGTCTTATCAATCTACTCAGTAAAATCATGATGCTAAAAAACTCCCACAATTCCAAGTGATTACAGCTTACAGAAACTCAGTGAAGTTGGTTGATATTGCCATTCTGGAATCTGATTATTTTGGTATTTAATTTTATTGAAAATTACCTCAAAATTACAACTAATAGTGGGATATTGTTTGAACCAATTAAGCCAATATCCTCAAGGCTAATTCGGAGGATAATATGTCAATCAAACCTCATCCATGTTGAAATATAGAGTTTTTTAAAAGATATATTTATGTAGGTTGGGTGGAGTGAAATGCAACCCAACATTACCACCTTATTTATGTTGAGTTACGCGATCGCTGCACCCAACTTACAAAACTACGGTTCTCAAGGTAGACGAGGTTTATATGGTGAAAATCAACTAAAACCTTTAAATATCAGCCCTGAACTAGAAGACATTGCTAAACTAATCTATTTGCTCGATTTTGACACTAGTTATGCGGGAGAGATTGGCGTACTTTCTTTTGCTGCTACACAAAATTACGGCAAATCACTCCAAATCGGTTTGTGGTTGGCTAGATTGCTCTATCCCATCCTGGCTCCTCAACAAACCAAAGCGATTTTCGTCAACCTGGCGAAAGGGTGAGAACTAGGTAACAAAGCTGATTTTTTTGGGCTAACGTTTTGAAGACCATTGGGAAGAAGCAATTGACTGCGTGAGAAAACAGTTGGGATTACCATAAATCTCCATAATTCATCCTAAAAAAGTATTTAAATGCTCAATAACAGCTTTTTTAGGATTCTTACTCTTTGTTTATAAATCATGCTTAAGATTCCTTCGGCTGCCAAATGTAGCACTAAATACATTTTTAATGCTACATTTGGTTTTTAATACAGATATAGTTTAAAAAAACATATATCTGTAGTTATAAAAATTATCTATCTAAAGATACAGATAATTGACGGAAAATTCCTAAATAGCTACCAATAACAATCAATAGTCACAGGACTTTTAGGTTAGAGATATTGTCTGACTGAGTGGATTTATACCGTAATCCCTAGATATTTGCAGGGCTTACAGAGGACAAATTAATCCACATTTTTTCCTCAATACAAGAACTGCTTCACCTGGAAAGCCAAAGGATGAAATACTGGATCAGGAAATTAGCAATCTTTATAGTATTACTGTATAACTTGTTCATCTGTAGTGATTATGCAGGAGCAAATCAACTTTCAAATATTGATGCACAGCAAGTAAATGCACTCCCAGCAGTTGAAAACTTAGCAAATACTGACAACGATCTTGCTAAGAATAGAAAGGAAAATTTTTGCCGATTTAATGAGGTTGTCAAAGGGATAAATAAAGTAGAAGGACTCTTCACACTTTATTGCACTGATAATTCGGGAAAAATTTACTTAGAAATTAAACCAGAACAGCTAAATAAAAACTATCTAGCTATAGTGACATTAGAATCTGGTGTTGGGGAAAGTGGAATTTATAGTGGATTACCTCTTTCTGATTTTATCTTTTACTTCCAACGAGTAAATAATAGATTGCACTTTGTGGTGCGTAATGTGAAATTTCGTGCAGAAAGTAGACCAGAACAGCGATCGCTTGCTCGTTCATTTAGCGACTCCGTTCTTTATTCACTCGAAATAGCTAATATCGATCCACAGAATGAAAATATTCTGATCAACCTGAATGAACTGCTAATGCAGGATTTACCTGGATTAACTACCATTTTGAAATACTCTTTGCAGGCTGATTACCACTTGGATGCACACAAGTCATATTTTGCTGATGTTAACAGCTTCTCAGAAAATATAGAGATTGATTCTATTTACGGTTTTTCATCATTAGAAGGAGCAAATTTAGTTACCGTACCTGATAGTAGGGCACTCACTCTTAAAGTACACTACAGTTTTTCTCAACTTAGAGAAAATAATGATTATATTCCCAGACTTGCTGATGATAGAGTGGGATATTTTATTACTGCTTTTCAAGATTTATCTAATAAGAATCCTCATGAATCATTTGTACGTTATATCAATCGTTGGCATTTAGAGCCATCCGATCCGAATTCTCCCTTATCTCCGCCTAAAAAGCCAATTGTGTATTGGATTGAAAATGCTGTGCCACTAGAGTACCGCGATGCGATTCGTGAAGGCGTTTTGATGTGGAACAAAGCATTTGAAAAAGCTGGATTTCAAAATGCTATTGAAGTACAGCAAATGCCAGATGATGCTGATTGGCAACCCGCAGATGTACATTACAATACTATTCGCTGGTTCAACTCTTTAGATGCAGGTTTTGCTAGAGGGCCAATGCGCGTCAACCCATTCACTGGGGAAATATTGGATGCAGACATTATGGTAGATGCCAATATGGTGCTATCAATTCAGCAAGAATATCACGCATTGATGGAAGTAAATCCATCTTTAGTGGGCAAAAATCCATGTCAAGCCCTTTGGGGAAGCCAAAAGCCAGGAGTTAATAATTCTCTTCTACCGGACTCTGAGTCTTGCTATGGTATGGAGTCTTCAAATCAAGCCGCGATGGGAGCGCTGGCGTTGTCAATTTTGCCAAATACTACAGCCAGTAGTGAAACGATGAAGGAGTATGTGCATCAATATTTGCGTTCTCTCATAGCTCACGAAGTTGGGCATACTCTCGGTTTGCGCCACAACTTTCATGGCAGCACAATGTTAGCACCTGAAGAATTAAATAATACTGAAATCACTCATACTAAAGGCTTAGTGGGTTCGGTGATGGACTATCTACCGGTGAATATAGCACCGCAGGGAGTACAGCAAGGTGACTATTTTCCAGGAGTTGTTGGGCCTTATGACGAATGGGCAATTGAGTATGGTTATAAAACAAGCCCATCAGCAACGCTTGAGGGGATAATTCCAGAATCAGAAAAAAGTTTTTTAGAGCAGATTGCACTAGCGTCGCCTCAACCAGAATTGTCTTATGCAACTGATGAGGATATTTGGGACATTAATCCTTTGGCGAATGTCTGGGATATGAGTAGTGATGTGCTACTTTATTCGCAGTGGCAAATGGATAATGCCCGCGTTATGTGGCAGCGCCTTGATAAGGGTTATCTATCAAAAGGAGAAAGCTATAGTAACCTGCGCGTCTCATTCAATAGAGTGCTTAAATATTATTTTCGGAACGCCACCTTGCTTTCCAAATATATTGGTGGACAATCGTTTCTGCGTCTCCATAATAGTGATAATGCTTCTTGGACATTTGTACCTGTTTCACTTTTAAAACAACGCCAAGCATTGACAAAATTGCAAGAGTATGTATTTGCCGAAAATGCTTTCAGTTTTTCACCACAATTACTCAATCAACTAGCACCATCACGCTGGGAACATTGGGGTAGTTCTGTACCTAACAACCGCCTTGATTATCCAATTCACGAAAATATTTTGAAGTTTCAAAGTGCGGTGCTGCGATCGCTATTAGACAGCGATCGCCTCAATCGTTTACAAGATATAGAATTAAAAACTCTGCCTGGGGAAGCACTTTCTATCCCGGAACTGTTCGATACCCTGCAAACAGGCATCTGGGCAGAAGTTTTAACCCCAGGAGAACCAAAGCCAATTTCTAGCATCCGTCGTTCATTGCAACGGGAATATCTGAATATTTTGCTAGAGATGATGTTGGGTACTACCGATACACCTGAAGATGGTCGGACATTGGCTTGGTATGAATTGCGCCAACTGCAAAAAGCCATTGATGTCAGACTCAAACAACTGAGTGAAAGCCTTGATATTTACACCCTAGCCCATTTAGAAGCTTCTGGCGATCGCATCACCAAAGCATTAAATGCACATTTACTCTCTAAGTAGTCATTTGTCATTTGTCATTTGTTTCCCTCATCCCCCTCGTCTTCCCCAATCCCCAGTTACCGAAGATATCGTTGCAATAGACCAATGACAACTTCAGGTATTTCTAAATGAGGTAATATTCCTGCATCTGCGATCGCATAAAAATCTTGAATTGCCCTTTGATTTAAATTGGCCAAGCGTTGTCCTAGTTTGATATTGGTAAATTGTGCCTTCTCTCCCCAAAACATCACAGTGGGAATTGTCAGTTGTTGAATATATAAACTCAGATCAAAGTAAAGATCGCCCCGTAAAAATGCCAAGGCGGAAAATTTGGCATTAGGTTGTTGTGCAGAGGTTAAATAAGCATCCACTATTTCTTGAGATACTCGTTCTGACTTAGCGAACAGAAAACTTTGTAAAAAATTTCTGACTGCAATTTCATTTTCAGCACCAAGCATATAAATAAAATTGTCCAATAGAGGCGTATTGATTACCGAAAGCGGAAGTCTGCGTCCAGCACCCTGCCCAAAATCATCAAACCCAGATGGGGACACCAAAAACAGTGCTTTGAATAAATTGGGTTGAACAATAGCTAGGCGGATAGCAAAAGCGGCTGTTAGAGAAGAGGCCACCACTGTCACTGGCTGACGACAAGTTTCGATGATAAACTCTGCGATCGTGCTGAGATAATCCCTAATTTTATAATCCCGAACTGGATGAGCCGATTCTCCCCAGCCGATTAGATCGGGAGCTAAAATGTGGTAATTAGAGGCAAAAGCCGGGTAAACTTTAGACCATTCATACGCAGATGCCCCACCACCAAAGTTATGGAGAAACAGTAGTGGAGGTAAATCTTCAGTATCACCGAACGCCCAAGGTGTATTAGTTTGGGTATAGTAAACCATTGCCCCCAAGGATGTATGGATAAGTTTATGTCCAAAGCCAGGAGGTTGAAACTGAAGCATAAAATTAAAAAGTATAGTTTAATGGCACTTTACCCGAAGGCAAAATCACAAGGTATAAATTTAAGCTTACCGATAAATATCAGAGTAAGTAAAATTTTTCTGTCCTAAGCTATTTCATATTTAATTTTTATACAGTCAAACTAATTCATAATTCATTTTTTATTTTTGATTACTATCTCCTGTGATCTGAACAAGTTGATGGAGGTTATCGCCACTAATATGATAGGCTGCCCCAAAACCAACTACAAAACGCCCTTCACTAGGAGTTAGCTGAAAAATCCGAAAGTCAGACAAGCCGCGCAAAACCTCGATAATTTCACCAAATCGCCCTTGAAATTGCTCAACAATTTGATTCCACTTGTCAGTTTCACGCTCTATCAAAGTTGCCGTACAATCAAAACTCAAACGACGACGGGCAAAAATTAGATTACTCTTGGCTTCATCCTCGATAAATAAGACACTTACATGAGGATTGGTATAGATATTTTTGGTATGAGTTGAAAGACCACTGACATAAATATAGATGTTTTTGGAATTATCCATTACAAAGGGAGCATAACTAGCATTTGGTATTGCTTGGGCGTTCACGGTGCTAATGATTACACTCTCAAATTCTTCAGTAAACTTTTCATACTCAGCTTGAATCTTTTCAAGTTGACTCATAAGTAAATTACCGTTTAATTAGTAACAATTAGTTATTGTAACGTGATTGAGCGATGTCTACGATGGGCTACTGTCCAGGGTTGGAGTGAATCCCCATTCCTTAGATGTTTAATAAGTAGGATTGCAATGCTGCTCGGTTAAAGGGAAAAGCGTAAGGGAAAAAGAAGTGGAAGACCTGATATATAAGGTTTTTCCCCTTTCCCCAAAACCCGACAAGTATTGAGTAGGATTGCTATATTGCCAATACTGTTAACGCAGACTAAGTAGGTGGTAACATCCATAACAAGTATGCTTAAGAACGCTCAACGATAAAAAGGCTTGATTTGACATGATTTTCCGTGATAACCTACGTCTATCTCTTGAAAATACGGTTTATCAATAGTTTTATAGTAGTTTTAATAGCATACTGTATTTTTAATTTGAGTTAGCACAAGTAATTCTAAAACTGTCTGAAGAAAAAACTCATGGTCATTACACAAAGGCGTAAACTTGGACGTTCAGAACTAGAAGTATCACCAATATCTTTTGGTGGCAACGTGTTTGGCTGGACTATTGATGAAAATAGTTCATTTGAGATTTTAGATAGTTTCATAGAGGCTGGAGGTAATTTTATTGACACAGCTGATGTCTATTCCAAGTGGGTTCCAGGAAATCAAGGTGGAGAGTCTGAGACAATTTTAGGAAAATGGCTCAAGCAGCGCGGTCATCGTGATCAAGTGGTGATTGCAACTAAGGTTGGCAACGATATGGGTGTTAGAGGCCAAGGGCTTTCTTGTAAACACATTCAACAAGCTGTTGAAGACTCGTTGCAGAGGTTACAAACCGATTATATCGATCTATATCAATCGCATATCGACGATGAAAACACTCCACTTGAAGAAACTCTTGAAACCTACGCAGAATTGATTCGTCAGGGAAAAGTACGTGCGATTGGTGCTTCAAACTATAGTGCAGAGCGTTTGGCACAGGCGTTAGAAATTAGCCGTCAGCATGGCTATCCTCGCTACGAAAGCCTTCAGCCCCGTTATAACTTGTATGATCGAGATGGTTATGAGCAGGATTTACAAAAAATTTGCCAAGAACAGGAAATTGGCGTGATTAACTATTCCTCTCTGTGCAGTGGTTTTCTCTCTGGTAAATATCGCTCAGAAAAAGATTTGTCTATTAGTCTTCGTGGTAATTCTGTAAAAAGATATTTAAACCCTCGTGGCTTGCGAATTCTAGAGGCAATTGATCGGGTGGCAACGACTTATAATTCTACTCCCACCCAAGTTTCTCTGGCATGGCTCATTGCTAATCCCAGCATTACTGCTCCTATTGTTAGTGCAACAAAGGTTGAGCAACTCAACGATATCATCAAAGCTGTCAATATAAAGCTCGACCAAGATGCTATTGACCTTCTTAATCAAGCCAGTTCCTCAAACACCTAGTACGGCTACTCGAAAGTCAACAAGTCCTTCAAAAAGAAAAAAATTATACGAAAACTTTCCGTACAATAAATAGTTATGTATGTCGTTTGATTTTATCCAATGACGTGGTTTGAAACATTGACCGGTTTTCCTGAAGAGTCCCCACAACAGGTTTGGCAGAATATCACTGTTGACGGTAAGGTATTGAAATCTCATGTGAATGGGAAAGTAATGGTTTGCGGTCAGTTGGAAACACCGTCTTTAGCCGAACTCAGAGAACGTGTCCATGCGAGTGGATATGAGGTTGGAAAAATATCGGTACGCGAAATAGTTGCCAACGTCCAGCATTTGCACATAAATGAATCGAATGCTGATGCGCTTTTTCAAGTAGCTTCCCAGTTCAATCTGCTTGAAATGGTATCTCCAAATGTAACACCTGAGGGTGGCGTGGGGATTTATGAGAATGATCCTACCCAGGGGCCAGCCTGTGCGATCGCGGCTGGTGCAGGAACGATTTATCGAAACTACTTTGCAACCGTAAATGGGCAAACCGGACAATCAACAACAAGCCAAATCGATTGTCTTGCAGATATGGGAGTAGCATTGGGAAATTCCAAAAGCCGTCTTTGGGAAATGAGAAACGGCTATGCTTTGGCATCACATAACGGTTTGGTTGAGATTTCAAATCGACTTCGAGCCGCAAGCGAGAGTGAACTTGATGGATTGCGAGAGTTGTTACGAATCGGCATTCAATGGAGTACGCAAGTAACGCTCAATGATTGCAAGCATACAGTCTCACAAGCCTATTGCTCTGCCTTGCCAGTTAGCTACTCTCGTCATTCCTCAAATCTTTGGACAGAATTTGCACGCCTCGTTTTAGAGGCATCTTATGAGGCAACTATTTGTACTGCAATCTTGAATTCGATCAGAAATGGAAACAACAGATTGTTTCTTACGCTTCTCGGTGGTGGAGCATTTGGCAACGAAACCGATTGGATTATTGGAGCAATCGAACGTGCCTTGAACCTTTACAAGTATGCTGATCTTGATATAGCGATCGTAAGCTATGGCTCGTCCAAGCAATATGTCCAACAACTTGTCAACCAATACTAATACAAGTAATACATAGCTAATAAATGTAATATAACAAGTCAGTGTAAGCGATGGGAACCTGGCTCAAATAATTAGAATATTTATACAACCGGAGCTTGTGGTTAAAATAGCGACAATATCAGCAGCTACCTACTAAAACAGCTAATTTAGAGTTTGAGCTAGATGATTCGCTTTTTTTCAGGCAATTTCTGCGACTTCGCACCAGATTTACCACCAACACGCCACTCATAACTCCAATAGCCCACATCAGCAGGGCTTTCGGCAATTGCGGATGTCGTCAATGGATGCGGTAGTACTTGAGATTACCTTGAAACTGTAGGCATCATTACCTTGTGCCAACTCTAGGCAAAGTGCTTCGACATGACTACACAAGCTAGATAAAAAGGGTATAACATAAGACCAGCCCTTTCAAAGCGAGTATAAATTATCGAAAGTGAATTCCTCTCTAAACCTCTTTTCTATAACTTCTCTATTTGAGAAAATCTGATGCCTGGTCTCAGGCTTTCTGCTGTGCCTCTGCGGTTAAATAAATAACTTATAAGCCACTTTCGACACAGAGAATGTTCCGAGAAAAAGATTTTACGAGTTACGTTGAAAAGGTTAGCTTTATCATTTGTTCCTATTTAATACTTGTGCTGGAGATTTGCCGATGAAAACTATATCTAGTCTCGATGCAGTAACTAAACATTTAGAACAGCATGAAAACTCCAAACGGATTAAAAAATTAATATACTCAGCTTGTAAAAATATTTGGGAGAATGATGAAGAGACGCTAGATAGGTTTAAATTACAAGAATTAATTCAAGAATTATTTAGATTAAATCCTACTACCAATAACTTAAATTATAGTTTATCTGAAGTTGTAAAAACTCTTAACAAACAAGCTGAATACGCCATAATCGCCAATGTGATTTTTCATCAGATGCAGAAGCTATATATAACGCCTGAAGAACCAACAGGAATATTTTTAAATAAACCTCATCAAGAAGAATCAACAGGAATATTTTTAAATCAACAGGAACCAATATCATTAAATTCTATAGATAAATCTCCAAACAGTCAAATCAAATATCAATATAATCAGTTTGATTTACGACAAAATATTATGAAATATACTAACCCACTTAGGGCTAAAATAGTTCTATTTTCCGCACTTGACAAAAAATTTACTTTCAATGAAGAAGACTGGTTGAAACTCAAGACTCAAAAACTTGATGATTTATTGCTGAAATTATTTAATATCTGTCCAACTCTTAGAGAGCTTGAATCTAAATTAAATAGTGCTGTTATCTCTCTAGGGAAGCCGGATGAAAATATTCAAGCAGCTAGTGCAATTATCCAATCTATGCGAGCTTTATATGGCGATATATCACCCAGTGCCGGATATAACCCGTTTAACAACGATCCATCTCCAGAAACGAAAACACCAGTTAATCCTTATCAGAAAATTGGACTCAATGATGATGGTAATACCTGTCAATTTATAGCACCTCCTCCCAAATAATAATGGTGATTTTTGATTATTGCTAATCTAAGCAAAATTTAAATATTTGTGGTAATTGATAGGAAAAAATATGGATGCCAATGAACTTCTAAAGCGCTATGAAAATGGAGAAACAAAATTTATTGAGGCCAACTTAAATGGAATAAATTTGTTTGGTGCAGACTTGATTGGCATAGCTTTGAATAAAGCAGATTTGGGTAATGCTATCCTAATTTTTAGCTATCTAAGTCGGGGAATTCTGAATCACGCAAACCTAGTTTGTACAAAGCTAAGTGGTGCGAACCTAAATCAGGCAAGTTTAATCAGCGCCAACTTGCATGATGCTAATTTACATGGTGCAACTTTACAGGGAGCTGATTTGCGTAATGCAAATTTAACTTTGGCATATATGCTAGATACTAACTTGATGAATGCCGATTTACGTGGTGCAGATTTGAGTGGTGCAAATTTAACTGGTGCGTGCCTGCGTGGGGCTAACCTGCGAGAAGAAAAGAGAATGTACTCTGCTAGTCTACGGGGTGCTAATCTTCATAAGGCTGATCTGCGGGGCGCTGATTTAACTGGTGTAGACTTATCTAAAGTTGATTTGAGTGGTGCTAACTTGAGTGAGGCAACGCTACGTTATGCCGATTTGAGTGATGCCAATTTGAGTGAAGCAATTTTGCATAATGCATCTCTAGCAGATACTAACATCGGGGGTGCTAATTTGAAAGGTGCTAACCTGATGAACGCTAGATTGGAACGTTCAAATCTCATTGATGCCGAACTTACAGGTGTTAATTTGTATGGTGCAATTATGGCAGATGCTAAACTGACTAGATGTCAGATGAGTGGAGTAAACCTAAGTTTTGCAAGGCTAAATAGAGTTGATTTAAGTCGGGCTAACCTGCGTCAGGCTAACCTCACAGAAACAGACTTGGTTGATGCCTATCTTGCCAGGACAGACTTGACTGGTGCTAATTTAAGTAAGGCAAATTTGATCAGAGCAGAAATGAGTAGTACAAATCTGACGGGTGCAAATCTGCGTGGTGCAGTCATGCCTGATGGAACAATTAATGACTAAAAATATACATGGACAATACCCACTATTTTGTCTCGAACAAGTCTGCTTAAGTTAGGATTTACACATAAAGATTCTCTGGCAAAATTGGCTGTAAAGTTTACTATTAACGCTGCCAATCATATATTAATCGTCCATGACGATCGCGCACAAGTTCCCATTCTCCATGACGATATGGCTGTCCGTGATAATTTACAGAGCGATAGCGTCGTCTATAATAATGTCGTCGATTCCTCTGGCGTTGATAATAATATTTTCCAGTTCGTTGCCGTCTATGATAACGTCGTCGAGTCCGTCGGTGAGCTAACAAAAGCTCTTCACTTTGCTCTCCAACTAATTTTGTCTGTGCGTCAAGAGCCTGTTCATTGAGAACATTATTGAGAGTGTTATCCTTGGCTTCAGCCAAACCAGGTGGATAAATAAAAGCTAATAGCAAGAACACAATTGAGGATAGCTTTTTGAAACGGTTCACGTCTTTGCTTTTCCTAAACTATTGGTAATGATTTTATTTAATACTTAAATTGAGTAACCATATAGTTCATACTTCACAAACTTGAAGAGAGCAAAAGTAATAAAAGTACTGGTATTAAATATGAAGATAGTTAACTACAACAGGCAACCAGATGATGTACATCTGTTATGGGGCAAATGCACACAAAATCGTTCAATTTCACAACTTTGTTAGGTTAGATATTATTGAAATAGCAATTATGAATTATGAATTATGAATTGAGGTAAAGCTATCTGTTTCGATAAGGGATAAAAATGATAGGGGCTGACTCATATTAGCAGCAAAGCCCAAAATTCCTGGATCTCGATGTTCGTAAACTAACTGACCTTGGGTATCAAACAGAAAAGTTCCACCACGCTGAGTTAAGTAGGCAGAATTAGGTACATAAGTATGCCAATTGCTCAGAACTTCCACCATATTCCGTAGCCGTAGAGTAGCTAATTCAAAGGGACGTTGAAACCCAATTCCACCAGCTAATTGGAAAAACGAGCCTTGAAACGCAGGTAGAGGAGTACCTTGAATAATTTCATCATCTTCAATGAGTTGAGGGGCTTGACGATCGCCCCTGTATCCTCGAAAAACTTCTCTTAGGGTTCCAGGACTTCCAAACCCTGCACACATGAACAGTAGATTTAGCCAAGCTTTCTGAGTAGGGGAAATTCCAGGGATAGGGAGATTCAGACCTGAATAAAGTTTGAGTTGTTGATGTAGTTCTGCATTAGGTTCAACAAATAAATTTTCAGGTGGAAATCCTGTATATTCGCAGAATTTTGTTCCAGAAGCGCGATCGCCAATTCCGACTGCACGAATAGCGAGTTTTTCAGGAGGCAATTTTTTAGCTTCGCGCTGTAACCACCACGCATATTCAAGACTATCAAAATCCCCAAGTTGTGGCCAGACTAAAATAAGGATATGTGAGGCAGTCTCGCAATTTTCTAGTAGAGGTCGGGTTATGCCATCACTAACACGCTGAAGTTTGGTCTGATTAAGGATAGCGTAGGGATTCATTACAAAGTATTAACTGCTCAATTTTAGTCGATTTTAACTCAATACAGTTCAGATAAGACCAAAACACTTGTAGAGACGACGATTTATCGCGTCTCAAAAACCCAAAATTTCGGAATTGGGTTTGGGAAAAAGGTTAAAGGTTTTTTCTTTCCCCTTTTCCCCAAAACCCGACAAGTATTGCCGTTACCCTGGATTTCTCACAAGTGAGAAATCCAAGGAGTGTGGGAGGTGTGGGAGGATGGGGAAGAAGTCTTACCCCCAAAAGTAACTGATTCACTCTGCATTTATGCAACACCCTTGGTTGATACCTAAGCAAGTTGTCTAAAGAGCGATCGCACTCACTGCCTTGACAATAGAAGAAGCGTCAATGTTTGCTGCAAAAGGCACAAAGCAACAATTAACTCGTTGTATGAAAGCGATCGCATCTGCCACCGGATTTTGCTGTGTTAAAAAGTCGCCTTTCCTAGAGGCGATAATTTTGAGATTCAGCCCGTTGGATTCGTCAAAGGAACAAACTACTATTAGGTAAATTGAGAAATCATCTTTTTCATACAGACGCACAAAATAGTTAAACTTCCTCCTCAAGAAAGATGACTTGAATGTCTAGACCTCTCTGAGGATAAATAGAATAAAAGTAAAGCTAGGGAGTAAAATATCTGAGCGAATTAAAACTGACTTGACTATATGGTCACAAACAGGAGAGAAAAACTATACTTGTGGCGATCAGGCTTCCAGCTACCTTTAAAAAGAAAAATTCTGTGCTATCCCAGGCACTAAATTTGGAAAATTAAAACAGAAGAATAAGTGATAGTAATGACAAATCTCAGAGATACAGAGAATGGATGGTCGCAGTTAACTCGTGGTGCGCCATTGGCAGTAATGTTAGCAGCAGCACTCTACATTTTATATCAACTTTTACCAGTATTAGAACTTTTAGTTGTTGCAGCATTGATTGCTTTAATTTTAAGAACGCTATTAAGGTTTTTGCAAAAGTTAGTCAAATCACAGGATATTGCTGTTTTGCTACTAATTGGATTAATCATCGGATTTGTTGTGGTATTAGCTACTGTAGTTCTACCTAGTGTGACATTTGAATCTCAGAAATTAATCAAAACATTACCAACTTATCTCAATAGATTGACAGGAGATGTTGAGCAACTGCGTCAGAAATTCACTTTTATTCCTGACATTTCCCAAGCACTAATACAATTACAAAATTTAACCAACCAGTTACTAGGAGGAGTACCCGTTTTCTTAGGTGAAGCTTTAAATTTAACCGTTGAGTTGGTAGCGACGTTAATTTTAGCGCTTTACATGGCTTACGATCCTAATTCCTTAGTGAAAGGGATTTTAAGATTAGTACCAAGGCGACATCATCAACGGTTTAAACGAATCCTTAAGGCTTGCGAGACAAGATTGCGAGGCTGGATTTTTGGGACAGGAATAGCGATGATATTTCTGGGTGCTGGAGCAACATTTGGACTTTTTATTTTGGGGATTCCGTCAGCTCTACCATTTGGTATTATTGCAGGATTATTTGAAATAATTCCTTACTTTGGTTCGATCATTGGTGCTTTTTTACCAGCATTAGTAGCATTGAGTATTTCACCGCTAAAACTAGTATTTGTGTTGATACTTTTCTTTTTAATGAATCAAATAGATGCCCATGTTGTTCAGCCTTTGGTGATGGGTCAGCAAGTTAATATCCATCCAGTAATGGTGATTGTGACATTTTTGGTAATGGGTAAGCTATTTGGATTTATTGGTGTGCTGCTTGCAGTGCCTGCGGCAGCAGTCATAATTACGCTTATTGATGAGTTTACACCTGAAGAAAACCTGATAGAGCCAGTAGGAGTTGAAACTAGAATAGATGTTCAATCGAACGATTAAATAAGCCTTCTTGCTTCAAGTACAACACGGCGGAAATAAACCACCCATTCTAAATCAATGAAATGCTTACGCTGTATTCATTTTTAATTTTTAATTCCGCCTTGCGGTACTAGCCTTGCCTGAAGGGGGATAGAAACAATAAATTCAGCCCCTTGTCCTAAAAGGGATACACATTCTAACTGTCCTCGATGCTTTTTAGTCACAATTTGGTAACTAATAGATAGCCCTAAACCAGTGCCTTTACCAACAGCTTTGGTAGTAAAAAAGGGTGTGAAGAGTTGCGATCGCACATTTTCACTGATACCAGAACCGTTGTCAGCAATGCGAATGACGGCGAAATCGCCTTCAACAGTAGTACGAATTGTAATGATACTTGGCTGAAGTGCGATATCGGCATAAGTCCGATGTTCGTTAAATTCCTCTAAAGAGTCGATCGCATTTGCGAGCAGGTTCATAAATACCTGATTCAGTTGTCCAGGGTAGCACTCTACAGGTGGCAGGTTGCCATACTCCTGTATTACCTGAATTCCGGGAGAATCTGGTTGCGGTTTGAGCCGATTTTGCAAAATCATTAGGGTACTATCAATGCCCTCATGGATATTAACGGCTTTAACATCAGCTTCGTCTAGGCGGGAAAAGTTTCGTAAAGATAATACAATTTGACGAATGCGATCGGTTCCCACTTGCATGGAAGCTAACAGCTTCGGTAAGTCTTCCATCAAAAAATCTAAGTCAATTTCATCTATTTCATTTTGAACTTGAGGTGGTAAATTCTGGTTTTGCTGCTGATAAAGTTGTACTACACTCATCAAGTCTTTGACATAATTATTTACGTAGGTCAGGTTGCCGTAGATAAAGCTGACTGGATTATTAATTTCGTGAGCAACACCTGCCACCAACTGCCCTAGGCTAGACATTTTTTCGCTTTGCACCATCTGAGACTGGGTAAGCTTCAATTCATCGAGCGTGTGTTCTAGCTGCTTTGCTTTCTCACGCGCTTGTGTTTCTGAAATTTCTAACTCCTGGGAGTATATGTGCAAATTTGTGTAGAGCCGAGCATTTTCTATAGAGATGGAAACTTGTGAAGTTAATAAGTTCAGTACTTCTAATCGATCTGCGGTAAAGACTCCGGTAGTGAGGTTATTTTCCAGGTAAAGAACTCCAGTCAGCTTACCCTGATGAGAGAAAGGCAAACACAAAATTGATTTGGGTTGATTGGCAACAATATAATTGTCACTTACAAAACGCTCTGTGTGGCTAGCATCGTCTAAAACCAAATTTTCTTTTGTTCTTTCAACATAGTTAATCAGCAAAACTGGTAGCTTATGCTTTACTTGAAACAGACTAGACGATCGCACTGTCACCTCATCTCGATCAATGCTTCCTTCGGCTTCAATCACCCACTGGTTCTCTCGTTTTACAAGTAGATAACCCATTTGGGCACCAGCATTCTCGATCGCAATCGTCATCATTTTCTCTAGCAGAGGATTTAACTCCATCTCGCTTGAGAGTGCTTGAGACGCTTTAATTGCTGTGCTTAAATCTAGAGTTTGGGTTTTAGCTTCAGAAATATCCCGAATCTGCTTTGTAGCCGTACTACGCCCATTTACCTCCCCGGCTGGATCTCTAAAAAGTTGGGAGTATTGTTCATCCAGTTGCCGAACTTTACCCGTAGCTTCCCATTTGAGATAGCGATAGCGGGCTTCTTTAAAATAAACTTTGGCAAAGTTTATTCTATCCTTGTCCAAGTAAAATCGAAATGCGAGTTCGTTTGCTAAGGCTTCATTTTGTAAATAACCGTTTTCGGCAGCAGAAGCGATCGCTAGATCGTACAGCTCCATTGCCTGATAATCTTGTTTAGAAATCCGAGCAATTTCAGCTTGAATCAGCAGAAACTTGTGTTGATAATTGGTTGGGCAGTGCATTGCCCATTGCTGGAATTTTTCTAAGTTGGTATTTAGTTTATGCAGATAAATGACTTGAGTTGCGATATCTACCTCCGCATAAGCCTCTGCTAAGGCAATACTTTGGTGAAAATAGAAAACAGGATTAATAAAAATTCCTCGCGCTCCCGCAACAAATTTTTCGGCATTCTCTGCATACTCAACAGCTTTGGTATACTCTCCATACCAGTTACAGAGTGCCAGTTTATAGATGTAAACCACAAATGCACTCAACATATCCGAAGATGCTAACGCAAACTCTAGCACTTGCCGTTCATCTGCCCAAGTGCCAACAAGTTCGTCAATCTTGCCTGCTGGCTTAGTCAAGTTAGCGATCGCTTCCATAGCCAGCAGATGGTAGTTCAACATATTTTTGTCAATCTTGCGGAGGCTAGGAATAAAATCTTTGGCTACTTCTGCGGTTTTTTCTAAAGATTCATTGCCAAATAAGCATTGCCATAAAAAATTAACTGAACAATAACCAGACCATTGATAAGAACCTGTTTCTAAACCACTATTAAATCCCTTCAATAAATAAGGTTTTGCCTGGCTAATATGGTCTTTATAGTGACAGATTAAACCTCCCCACATATTCAAAATATTCGCTTCTAATTCTTTCGTTCTTAAAATTTCATGCAAACGCAGAGATAGCTCACCAAACTCATAACCTGAATCTACCTCACCATATTCAAATACTAAGTTGAAGGAATACAGCATGTAACCAAATACAGAAATCGGTGAGTTGCCATACTGAACTGAAAGTTGAGTTATATTCATTGATGTGATATGCAACGCTTTAGATCCTAAAAAGTAGGCAATAGGCCAGACTTCTTTTAAGATGCGTTGAGCCATTAACTTCTCTTCGTCTTGCATTGGCGGTAGTTCTGCGAGACTAAAGGTTGAGCGATCGCCAATAACTTTTTTGGTATGATTAAGTTTTTCTAACAGATATGCATCATCGGGATAAGCTGTAAACTCCAAGCCTAAAAGTTCCAAGGTGTTTAGCCCAATTTTATATGCGGAGTTTAAATCATTCTCCATGCGATAACACATAATCCGATATTCATTCACCCGACACATATCAAGAGTAGTTTTAACCTGGCTGAAAGTCTGCTCGAAAATCAGCAAAGCTTCCTCATATTTTCCATTTAAAAATTCTGCTTCTCCAGATTGTAAATATAAACTTAACGTGAGTAAATAATTATCCTGCCAGGTTTTATCAGGTAGATAACTCATCCCTATTTTCAGCAATTTGAGTGCAGTTACAAACGCCGAAGATGATTTTGCTCGCTGTCCTGCTTTCAGATTTAATTCTGCCAGTTCATATCTTTCTGCTATTTCCACAATCAATGAACTACCAGCATTGAGATGGTTGACGATATCAAAAAGATGTTCTTCTAACTGGGCTTTTTCAGTATTATGTAATAGTAGTTTTCCAATTTTCAGATGCACTTCTTGTTGCTGATCGGTTGGAATTAAAGAATAGGCAGCTTGCTGAACGCGATCGTGCAAGAATTTATAGTCAACTTGTATCGCAGTATCGCAGTAAGTTGCCAATTCCGACTGATTCAACAATTGAGGAATTTTGTAAGTATCGCTTAAGGGTAGAATTAATCCCGCCCGCAAAGCTTCCCATAAATCAACTGCTGTTGCTGATGGAGATTTTTCATTTACTACAGCTAGAATTTCTAAATTAAAACGGTTCCCAACACAAGCAGCTAATTGTAAAACTTGCTGCGTTGATTCTGAGAGCCTTTGAATTTTATTCACCATTAAATCGACCACATTATCGGTAATGGCTTGTTCCTGAATTTTGTTGAGATCCCACTTCCAGAAACCCGAACGATAATCAAATGTCAAAAGATTATCTTGATGCAGTACTTTTAGTAACTGAGTCAAGAAGAAGGGATTACCTTGGGTTTTTTGAAATAGCAAATCAGCTAAAGGTTCTGCCTGAGATGATTCGCAATTGAACGTGTCAGTAACCAGTTGAGTAATATGAGGTGCTGCTAATGGCTTCAAAAGTAACTCTTCAACGGTTGCCCCAAATGCTTGAATTGTCTCTAGCATTAGCATCAGTGGATGGGTGGGACTAACTTCGTTATCTCGGTAAGCCCCAATCAGCAAAAGATACTGACTTTCTGGGTCAGTCATCATATTCTCGACCAGGTTCACAGAGGCGGCATCTGCCCATTGGAGGTCATCTAAAAACAGTACTAAGGGATGTTCCGCAGCAGTAAACGCATGGATAAATTGCTTAAACACCCGATTAAAACGGTTTTGAGACTCAGCAACGCCTAACTGCGGTACAGGCGCTTGCTGTCCGATAATCAATTCTACTTCCGGGATGACATCAATAATAACTTGACCATTAGCTCCCAATGCTTGTAGTAATTTATTTTTCCAAACCTCAACTCTGGCTTGGCTTTCAGCTAATAGTTGTCGCATCAATTCTCGAAATGCTTGAATCAAAGAAGCATAAGGAATATCTCGCTTGAGTTGGTCAAATTTGCCACCGATGAAGTAACCTCGTTGCCGCACAATCGGTTTGTGAACTTCGTTAACTAGTGAGGATTTGCCGATACCTGAGTATCCTCCTACCAACACAACTTCGCTGGAACCAAGACTAACTTTTTCAAAGGCAGCCATTAAAGCTGCTACTTCTACTTCCCGACCATAAAGTTTTTGAGCTATTTGGAATTGATGCGAAAAATCCTGTTGACCTAAGCTAAAAAGGTCAATGCTGCCTTTTGTTTGTAGTTGTATTGCTGCTTGCTCTAGGTCAGCCTTTAACCCATAAGCACTCTGGTAACGGTCTTCAGCAGTTTTGCTTAGAAGTTTCATAGCGATCGCAGAGATTGCCAGTGGTACATTAGGATTAATCTCGTGCGGAGCTACAGGAATTTTCGCAATGTGACAATGCACCAACTCCATTGAGTCTTGAGCATTGGGGAAGGGAAGCTGACCAGTCAGCATTTCGTAGAAACTGACACCTAATGAGTAAAAATCTGTCCGATAATCTAAGGTTCGGTTGATACGTCCGGTCTGCTCTGGCGACATATAAGCCAGTGTTCCTTCTAGAAGGTTGAGGCTAGTAATTTCTGGACTTTCTTTGGATAACAGCGAAGCGATGCTGAAATCAATCAGTTTTATTTTTTCGGTATTGGGGTTATAAAGAATGTTTTCGGGCTTAATATCCTTATGGATAATGTGATGGGTATGTAACTCTCCCAATGTTTCAGTAATTTGATTGGCAATATTAAGAAATTTTGTAAGTTCAATCCCTGTCGTAGATATCTGATGTTTTAAGGTTTCTCCACCAAAGTCTTCTAAAACCAGTGCTAGACCATTATTGTAGCCGTTGTCATAACTGATTAATTCATAAGCTCTAATTACACCTGCAATATTCAGATTTTGGATGATTTCGTATTCGTGCTTGAGTTGGGCAATCTCTTTGATACTGGGATACTCTGCTTTGAGCAGTTTGATAACAACTGAGTGTCCGTTAGCCTTGGAGTATGCTCGATAAATTACTGTGGCAGCAGCTTCATAAATTAAACTTGTAATACTATAGTCAGGGATGTGAGCAATTAATTTAAACATTAATACTTGTCTGAATGTTGTTTTTTAATAAATTTTGGTAGTTACTATGATAGTTCCCAGAATTCAAGTCAAGTTAACTCTTCAAATGCTAATTAAATAAAGATTAGCCTCGCTAATCTTTAGCACCACGCAATGACTATAAACTTTCTCTGACAGTGTGTACAGTTCGTTTATTTACGTAATAGTCTAAGTCTAGTTATGCTAAATAACTGGCGAATTTACCTACTTGCATCAATCTAAGAACTACAAATACAGATTTGTACTGAAGTGAACGATCATCAGCAAATACGCATTGCGATTTTTCAAATTTGGGTAAAACACATCAGGCTTGGTTATTATTGCTGATTTATTGATAGCTTTGTCAAAATCTTGACAAAATTACCCGATTGTCAAATAACTGAGGTGACAGGTTCAACGACAAAGGAGCAAAAATCATGAATAGCAATATTAAGAAACTCACAGGTAAAGTTGCCCTCATTACAGGTGGTTCACGGGGTATTGGTGCTGCGATCGCTAAACGTTTGGCTGAAGACGGCGCAGACATTGCCATCAGTTACGCCAACTCATCTGAAACGGCCGCGATCGTTGTCCGGGAACTCGAAGAAAAAGGCGTTAGGGCCGCCGCCTTCAAAGCCGACCAAGCCGATCCTCTCCAGGTGGGGAATTTGGTTAAGATGGTCGCCGAACGCTTTGGTCGTCTCGATATTCTCGTGAACAACGCTGGTGTATTTGTCCTTGGTGTAGTTGGCGATCCTGCAAGCGATATTGCATCCTTAGAACGGCAGTTTGCGATCAATGTTGGTGGCGTAGTGGCTGCCGTCCGCGCGGCTGCACCACTCATGACTGAAGGTGGACGGATCATCTCCATCGGCTCCTGTGTTGGAACCCATTCGCTTTGGCCAGGAATCTCCGATTATTCAGCAACTAAATCTGCGATCGCTGGCTACACGCGCGGATGGGCACGTGACCTGGGATCGAGGGCGATCACAGTTAACGTTGTACAGCCAGGCCCAATTGAAACTGATATGAACCCATCTGATAGTGATTTTGCGGTAATCCAAAAAGCAGCCACAGCGCTCAACCGCTACGGTAAGCCAGAGGAAGTTGCAGCTGCGGTCGCTTTTCTCGCTAGTCCTGATGCGGCTTTCATCACCGGTGCAACACTTGATGTTGATGGCGGTATGAATGCTTAGATGTCTTAACCGAATGGCACTAAGAAAAGCTGAAAGCTCGTCAGGGCAGGGTGTGGGAGGTGTGGGAGGACGGGGAAGAAGTCTTACCCCCACACTCCCCACACTCCCCACACTCAAAAAGCAAGTTATATCAGGGTTTTGCGATTAACAAACGTGCCATTCATGTCTTAACCAATTGGGTACAACAATCTGCTGCGGCTTTTTTAAATAGTCGTATTACCAAAGCCCGTGTTTGATTGAGTCGGGGTCTTAAACCCAAGATCCGTTTGGTTAAAACTCATCCTAACCACTCAGGATTTTTGGCTGTACTATCAAATTGGCTAGTGGTTTTAAACAGTTCATACTGACCTTTAAGAGCAGCTTGGCGAGTCCGATTCAGTAATGCTTTAACTTGTTCCTGGCTCATGGGTGTAAAAGTACGTACTGCCTCGAAAGCCTGGTTTAAGATGGGCATACTTTCAATGCCTGTAATCACCGTTGAAGTTGGCAGATTCATCGCGTAATGCAGACATTCGATAGGTTTGACCACATTGCTTTTGAGGATGTTTTGGTCGCCCATTGATTTCATCCCCAATACAGCAATTCCGTCCTTAACCAGTTTGGGTAAAACTTGCCTCTCAAAACTGCGGAAATGGGCATCCATAACATTTAACGGCATCTGCACTGCATCAAAACGGAAGTTGTTCTGATTGGCAACTTCCAACATTCTCAGGTGTACTAAAGGATCTTTGTGTCCAGTAAAGCCTATGTAGCGAATCTTGCCAGCTTTTTGTGCTTCCACAACTGCTTCCATCGCACCACCAGGGGCAAAAATCCGGTCTGGGTCTTCCATACGAATGACTTCATGATGCTGCAATAAATCAATGCGGTCTGTTTGCAAACGTTTTAAAGATTCATCAATTTGTTTAGTAGCGGCCGCCTTTGTGCGACCGTCAATTTTAGTCATCAGAAAAGCTTTTTGACGATAACCATTTTGCAGAGCTTTACCCATGCGAATTTCGCTACCTCCGTTATGGTAATCCCAGCTATTGTCCATAAAATTAATCCCGCGATCGAGGGCAGTATGGACCAGATTAATACCCTCTTGCTCATCTTTTGGTCTACCAATATGATGACCACCTAGACCAATTACAGATACTTGTTCTCCGGTGCGTCCTAGTTGCCTGTAGAGCATTTCACCTTTTTTTATCTGGAGTGGGGTAGGCTGATTTTGCGCTAAAACCTGTTTAGTGAAACCTTGTAAAGCAAATACCCCAGCTCCACCTAAACCAGAAGCAGAAACTAGCTTCAGTAAATCTCGTCTGTTAATATCCACAAATTAATCCTTTTGCCACAGTATGAGAACTTGCCCTGATAGCTAGCTTTGCATGGGAGCAAAATTCGCTGCTTCTAACTGTTGAAGGAGAAAAGCTGTCAAGTAGAGATAGATTTTTGATAAGAGAGGGTAAGAGAAAAGAATATTCCATCACTGTGTAAGTAAAGGAAAAATTGGAGACATAGGAAGCAGAAGAATCTAATAATCGTCTTCCTGATGTTGTTTCAGTAGTTAAAATGTCAACTTAAACACAGTACTTTAGTCCAAAAGTGTTATTGAGGAATTGTTTCTAAATCTTGGCAAGTATCATTTGTAGCGCTCAATATTCCTTGCAAAATTTCGAAACATTTAGCGTGTGGCTCAGGAGTTGAGAAATTCCAGAAAATTTCTTTAGAAAAATCAAAATTTCAAACTTGATTGCGATAATAAGTTTAGGTAAAGGCAATAGGGAATAGGGCAGGAGTTGGAAGGGGACTGTTAACCCGTCCAACACAATTGTGTCATTGGGACGGGGCTTCTGACCCGATGAAAGGTCGAGCGAACAAGATCCGCATCTAACCAAAAATCTTCACTGTTGCCTGTTCCTTTGGCCGAAAGTTAGTAACTCAAACCTGTTTATCCTCAAGTGTTAAATTTTTCAGTACTACACATGAGTAGAGCCAATGACTGCTTTATCACCAGATCATTCAATCAGTTCATCAAGTACTCATACTTTAGATATAGCTAGGCAAGAGTATCAATATAACTACAACCATATTCCATCTATTGCGATGGTGGATCAGCTTTCTATTACGGAAGAGTTCACCACTAACTGGTATTTTTTATTAGCCCAGCAGTTACGAGTTCTTTTTATCAATACCTTGATTGTCAACAGAGGCAATCAAGATTCTAAATCGATTCGTGATGATGTCGAAAGATTTATTTTAGAAGCCTTGCTTAAGGGAGCAGTACCAGCCCGAATAAGCATTCTGGCAAGAATCCTGCAAATTATCCCTCAGCTTTTGCTCAAAGGGATATCTAAGGATTTTAGAGAACTTGACGAGCTTTTTCATTCTATTCTGAAAGAAAACGGACTTGTGATCCTCAGAGATGCTCTAAATAGGATAATTAACCTTCTATATGAAGGACAGCCTACAGGACATGCAACTAGTCTCAAGGACTACGAAAATTTGTTTCCGGTGATTAGTCTACCAGCCATCGCTAAAACTTACCAGGAAGATCAAGTATTTGCGTACATGAGAGTGGCTGGCTACAATCCCGTAATGATTGAGCGAGTAACTACTCTAAGCGATCGCTTCCCAGTCACAGACGAAGATTACCAAGCAGTGATGGGAACTGACGATTCATTAGCAGCAGCAGGACTTGAGGGCAGGCTCTACTTAGCTGACTATAAAATTTTAGATGGTGCGATCAACGGTACATTCCCACACGAGCAAAAATATCTCTATGCTCCCTTAGCACTGTTTGCCTTACCCAAAGGTTCAGACCCCGCCCGTCTATTGCGTCCAATAGCCATTCAATGCGGTCAAACCCCAGACCCAGATTATCCGATCGTTACCCCTAACTCCGGTAAATACGCTTGGCTTTTTGCCAAAACAGTTGTCCAAATAGCAGATGCTAACATCCACGAAGCTGTTACTCACCTAGCAAGAACTCATCTTTTGATTGGTGTTTTTGCGATCGCAACTGCTCGACAATTGCCACTTACACATCCCCTCAAAATCCTGCTGCACCCGCATTTTGACAGCACATTAGCAATTAACGATGCTGCCCAACGTACTCTCATTGCTCCAGGCGGTGGTGTCGATAGATTACTCTCAGCATCAATCGATAATTCTCGCGTTTTAGCGGTGCTAGGGTTGCAAAGCTATAGTTTCAATAGTGCCATCTTACCTAAGCAATTCCAACAGCGCGGTGTGGATGATCCTAATCTCTTACCTATTTATCCTTACCGGGATGACGCATTATTAGTATGGGATGCTATTCATCAATGGGTTTGGGACTACCTAAACCTTTACTACACCACCGATGAAGACATTCATCAAGACACAGCCCTGCAAGCGTGGGCAGCCGAAATCTCAGCTTACGATGGTGGCCGTATCCCCGATTTTGGCGAAGATGGGGGCATAAAAACCCTAAATTACCTAATTGATGCCACTACACTGATTATTTTTACTGCCAGTGCCCAACATGCAGCCGTTAACTTTCCGCAAAAAGATTTGATGGGCTACGCCGCAGCTATACCAATGGCAGGTTATTTACCAGCCTCAACTCTTAAAAGAGAAGTTACTGAACAAGACTACCTTAATTTGCTCCCCCCTTTAGATCAAGCGCAACGGCAATACAACCTACTCAGCTTATTGGGATCTGTGTATTACAACAAGCTGGGCGAATATCAGCAAGGATATTTTACAGACCAAAAAATAAAACCATTGTTGCAGGCATTCCAAAGTAATCTTCAGCAGGTAGAAGATACCATCAAGCAACGTAATTTGCACCGTCCACCCTATGAGTATCTACTTCCTTCTAAAATTCCTCAGAGCATCAATATCTGAATTAGGGACAAATAACAAATGACCAATGACAAATGACAAATAACAGTAAATATTATGACACTTAAAGATAAAGTTCTCAAAGGTCACGATCGCCAGCTATGGCTTGCACCTATACTAGACAAAGTAGGTTATGACACTGCGATCGGCAAGTTTCTGCGTTTGATTTTCTATTATACAGATGCCTCAATCATACTCAAAGCGTGGCGGGACTTTCTCTACATCCGTAAGGACAATATTGGAGACAAATATTTTGCGGTAGACCAAGCAATTATGCATTCCTCTTACTCCCAGGTAAGGGAACTAATGCAAACTCAACCACAACTGCGGGGAAATGATTTAGGCATCATCAGAATATTAGCTCCTAGCTACCTGCTTGATAATCCTCTGAGCTTGGGAACGAACGGTAACGAACACACAGGACTACGTAGTGTAATCTTACAAGCCTTACCAGAACCCTCTCAAAAGATAGACTTTTTAGGGAATCTAGTTGAGCAAAGCTTGTTAGAAGCTGCTAAAAAAGGCAAATTACACATCGGCAACGATTTGCCAAAGATTATGCTATCAGTTTTGCATCAACTGGTTTTTCAGATATCTTTATCTGAGGAAGAAATCACAGCATCCGATAGTTACATTAAAGGTTTGGCTCTCGCATCCTTGCCTAATTTTATTAACAAGTATCTGCTGGCAATATTAACAGCGCCAAAAATTCGGCATCGTCAATATTTAACTAAGCGATATAAACAATCAGCTAAATGGGCATCTTACTTTGAAACAGGCGCTCAGTATCAATTGAACGAACACCAAATTGCTAATACCCTTTTCGATATGATTCATATCGCTGGTACTGCCGGCACTAGTGCGCTTTTAGGATCAGTTATTGGTGTTCTCTGCTTGAATAATACTCTCAGAAATGATGTAGTGTCAGAAATTAATGCAGTCTGGAATGGTAAGAAAACTTTAGACCCAGACGCTCTAGAACAGTTAACACTTCTCAATCAAGTGATTCTAGAAACGGCTCGTCTCTATCCACCTGTGCGGTTTGTTAGCCAACTTACCACTGAAGGGGGTGAAGTTGAGATTGGAGAACAAAAATGTCCATTCCAAAAAGGTACTCGTTTGCTTGGCTCTATTCTTACGGCTAATCGAGATGCCAACAGATACCAAAATCCAGATGATTTTGACCTAACACGGAATTTTTCAGATATTTTATCTTGGAATGGTGAAGGGCATGAGCGAGCCTGTCCTGGTAAATCCTTATCAATTGGCTTTATCAAGATTTTCTGTTTACATCTGTTCCAGAACTATCAATGGGACTCAATTACAGAAGTCAAATGGGATTTTGAAAAAGTGACTGCCGTTACTCCTAATAATTTAGTGCTACAAGGTTTTACTCAACTACTGTGAGTAATAAAGTTAGGAGTTGGCAGTTTTGAGTTAAGGGATGTTTGTAAAGTGTTTTTTGAATGTGTATTAATTACGAATTACGTTAGCGTAGTGGGGCGTAGCCCATTATGAATTAAAAATAACTATGGCTGAATTAATTGAAAAAAATCAACTCGATAATATTGCAACCTGGATGATTCCAATCAAAGAAACAAACTTACCATCTATCCTGAATGGTGTGTTCTTTATGGATGGTAATCCCCTACCAGATACTTGCATTACTATGTACAATTTGGAATGGAACACACAGAATAGAACTTTGGTTTTACCAATTTTTTCACCGTTCCAGTGGACTTTTCATAACTCGATTGCGGGTTGGATATTACTACGTTTAATTCAATGGTTTAAAGTAACTTATAAAATTCAATTTGAAGATGAAACGTTGCAACAAGCTCAAATTATCCCTATTTTGCTGGGAATACCAATTTCAACATTGATTGTAAGTTGTACAATGTCCCAAGACAAAAATTCTCTTAATGGAGATATTTGGCACAGGAAAAACGTTTGGTTCGGTGGAATTTCTAGGGCTGGTGAGTATACTCTCCGTAAGGTTGTTGATAAAGATGGTTGTTATACTCCTGCTTTTAACGATATGCTTTCTAGGGTAAAAAATGAGTGTTTAGTGATTGCACACCACTCAAATCAACAAAAAGCGATTACGATATCTGAACCTAAATTGTAAAAGGAAATATACCTGATGAACTATTGTGATAATCAAAATCTGCCAGACAATCAACCGTATAAAATTTATGAATTTAAAAAAACTAATCAGGAAAAAATTCCTGGCTATTTAGTAGTTAGTACTGCCAAACTGAACGTTGAAACAGAAGAACATAATTCTAATAAATATTTATCATTAGTTGCTAATAAAAAGCTTTTTAATATCAATGATGGACAAGCTGAACCTTCAACCCAAGACATGATTGAGAAAATTGCTAAAACTTTGGAATCAAGCCCCGAACCAGAAATTATTATAAATATTCATGGATATAGTTCTACACCATCGGATACAGAGACAGGCTGCAAAAAGATTTATGAATATATTAATACGTCTATTCAGCAACCAAATAAGTATATTTTTATTGGATATAGATGGCCATCGGAAAATCCCACAAAAACGGATGAGTCTGGTTCTTTTGGGCAAAAGCTAATCAACGCACTTTCTTCTCTACCAACTTTACTAGCTATTAATTTAGCTCTGGGACTAACAATTAGTATATGGTCTGCTATAGCTTTATTATTCTTAAATATTTTGAGTAATGGCGCTGTCCATTTTTTCACAGCAATGTTAATTTTATCTGGCATTGTATCTGCGATTATTTTTACATTAATTATTCTTAGGTTATCTACTTATTTTCGTGATACTTATAGAGCGACTAATTACGGAGTTACAGATTTAGTTGAATTGATTAGACAGCTTGATTATACGGTAAAGCTGCCTCGAAATAAACGGATTAAATTATCTTTTATTGGTCATAGTATGGGATGTTTTGTAGTTACAAATGTAATTCGTATTCTCTCTGATGTTTTTGATGTAAAATCTATTAATAAAAAACCGGATTCGGATATTGGCAATGTATTTAGATTAGGGAGACTTGTGCTAGTTGCACCTGATATTCCTGTAGAAAGTATCTTTCCAGGACGTGCTAATTTTCTTCGTTCTTCTTTACGTCGCTGCGAAGAAGCTTATATATTTTGTAATGAGGGAGACTTAGCGTTACGATTTACCTCTACTGCTGCAAATTATTTTAGCTTCCCAGCGCGAACTCGTATTAGTGGATACAGGCTTGGTAATATAACAGTTAAGCATTTCAACAATAAAAATGATTTAGTGGGTCACGCACCCAGATATGGAGTTGTTAATTTGCAAAAGCAAGACTATGGCAAAGGTTATAGACTTGACAACCCTTATAAATATTTAGAAATCCGTTCTTCTAGTAGCGAACATAGAAAACTTGAAGAGATAACTAAAATGTCAGAAGAGTGGGTACAACCCGCAGATTTATTTACATATTTTGACTGTACAGATTATAAAGATGACCGGATGGATAAGATCGGAATTGTTAGTTCTGCCATCCAAAAGCCAGCGATAAATTTTGGGAATTATATTCTCCTAACCTTGGCATTTATTCGGAAGTCTATTAACAATAGAGATCCTCAAGGTATTGATACCCACACAGGCTATTTTGGAGGTGATTTTACTCAAAAAGCCATTTACGAATTAGCTTTTTTAGGATTTCAAGGATTTTTACGATCTTTATCAATTGAGGGAGACGAGTCTGAAGAAATTAGCGTTTTTTCTCAAAGATGCCAAGAAAAGCAAATTCAAGTGATTCTTGCGCCGCAAATTTATCAACAAAAAACTCAACGTTAGACAAGAGATTCCGAAATCATTGGTGATACGGGTTGGCAAACGCGATATCCTCAGTATTCAATCGATAGTACTTGACCCTCTGACTATCCTCCAGTGGTTGCCGCGAATTATTAGACAGTCTGAATTGAGTGAGATATTTTCCCAAAATCCACAGAGAAAATTCATCAAGTAGGATGGTCAGTTTGAGAATCCCCTTAATGTGAGATACATTATGCTTGGAGAATTCCGCCGAAACCAGAATCATCCCCTCGTCGCCTTTAATCTCAACCCCAGCCATTAGATCGATCAACACCACTCCCAGTACCAGTCGATGGCACATAAGCCACGCGGTAGAATGATTGCTTCAATCAGTGCAAATGCTCAAGCGATCGCATCTGTCGAGTGTATTCCGATTCGCTGGAGGATACAGTTAAAAAGCTAATAAGGAAAATCCTTACAATATTTAAGGATTTTCCTAATTTGATTTTTTTGTATTCAAAGTTAATCTTAGAAAATATGACCAAATAAATTTTTCATTAAGTAAATTGATAGCTTAAATCACTTTTAAGAAGCTTTTGTCAGGCTGGCTTGTTAATTTCCTGACTGAACTATCTTATAGAGTGCAACAGCTTATCTTTACCACTGTAAGCGCAACTATACTTACTGGTTCTCCGGCAGAACAAGATGGCTTTATACCCAAATAAAATCCGTCTTCTATAAAATAGCCGCCCTCAAATTAAATAATCTTTTAGCTTTAAAAATTGGGGCAAAAACAGTATTTACCCTGATGATAGCGGTAAAAAAGATAGTCATCATTAATTAGCAAGATATTACTTGGTACACCACGCTATCGGGGATTAACTAGATAAACATAAATAATCATTGAATAAGAATTCAAGATTTAGAATTCATAAGTCAAAACTAATACTACTAAATGATCCTACTTAGTGTCAGTGTTAACTCTAGTTTGTCACTTTCAGAAAATAATAATCGAAGCCAGATTCGGAGAATTTGATTCCGTAAAGTACTAAGGCTTTATTTTCTAATAAAAACTAAGATTTGTAGACAAAAAATAGAATTCAAAACCTTGTAATCCTTTCATTGATTGAATTCTCCTAAAGTGACACAAGATAGTTAAACCCCTTTATTCAGATATTTACTGACTCACTACCGCTAAGAAGCACCGCTTATTCGGTCGGAATAACCAACTGAATTCTGACCCCTTAGCGGAGCGTCTCCGGCTTTGCTCGTGATTCCTGAATTCTTTTTTGTAAATTTAAGGAGAATGGTGTTGGTGAAACAAGTTATTATTGAGAACTCTATTTATAAGCAACAAATATTAAACAAGCCTGTAAGTATAATCTCTGGACTACGACCTCTGGCATTCGGCTTTGTTTTAGCAGCCGTATTATCTAATTATCAGCAAGTAATTG